>NZ_JAOWEE010000031.1:0-3460 GCF_030334295.1 Citrobacter sp. Cf088 | reverse complement strand
GGCACTGTTGCAAATAGTCGGTGGTGATAAACTTATCATCCCCTTTTGCTGATGGAGCTGCACATGAACCCATTCAAAGGCCGGCATTTTCAGCGTGACATCATTCTGTGGGCCGTACGCTGGTACTGCAAATACGGCATCAGTTACCGTGAGCTGCAGGAGATGCTGGCTGAACGCGGAGTGAATGTCGATCACTCCACGATTTACCGCTGGGTTCAGCGTTATGCGCCTGAAATGGAAAAACGGCTGCGCTGGTACTGGCGTAACCCTTCCGATCTTTGCCCGTGGCACATGGATGAAACCTACGTGAAGGTCAATGGCCGCTGGGCGTATCTGTACCGGGCCGTCGACAGCCGGGGCCGCACTGTCGATTTTTATCTCTCCTCCCGTCGTAACAGCAAAGCTGCATACCGGTTTCTGGGTAAAATCCTCAACAACGTGAAGAAGTGGCAGATCCCGCGATTCATCAACACGGATAAAGCGCCCGCCTATGGTCGCGCGCTTGCTCTGCTCAAACGCGAAGGCCGGTGCCCGTCTGACGTTGAACACCGACAGATTAAGTACCGGAACAACGTGATTGAATGCGATCATGGCAAACTGAAACGGATAATCGGCGCCACGCTGGGATTTAAATCCATGAAGACGGCTTACGCCACCATCAAAGGTATTGAGGTGATGCGTGCACTACGCAAAGGCCAGGCCTCAGCATTTTATTATGGTGATCCCCTGGGCGAAATGCGCCTGGTAAGCAGAGTTTTTGAAATGTAAGGCCTTTGAATAAGACAAAAGGCTGCCTCATCGCTAACTTTGCAACAGTGCCCACTAGTGAGGGGCGGCAGCGCATCAAGCGGTGAGCGCACTCCGGCACCGCCAACTTTCAGCACATGCGTGTAAATCATCGTCGTAGAGACGTCGGAATGGCCGAGCAGATCCTGCACGGTTCGAATGTCGTAACCGCTGCGGAGCAAGGCCGTCGCGAACGAGTGGCGGAGGGTGTGCGGTGTGGCGGGCTTCGTGATGCCTGCTTGTTCTACGGCACGTTTGAAGGCGCGCTGAAAGGTCTGGTCATACATGTGATGGCGACGCACGACACCGCTCCGTGGATCGGTCGAATGCGTGTGCTGCGCAAAAACCCAGAACCACGGCCAGGAATGCCCGGCGCGCGGATACTTCCGCTCAAGGGCGTCGGGAAGCGCAACGCCGCTGCGGCCCTCGGCCTGGTCCTTCAGCCACCATGCCCGTGCACGCGACAGCTGCTCGCGCAGGCTGGGTGCCAAGCTCTCGGGTAACATCAAGGCCCGATCCTTGGAGCCCTTGCCCTCCCGCACGATGATCGTGCCGTGATCGAAATCCAGATCCTTGACCCGCAGTTGCAAACCCTCACTGATCCGCATGCCCGTTCCATACAGAAGCTGGGCGAACAAACGATGCTCGCCTTCCAGAAAACCGAGGATGCGAACCACTTCATCCGGGGTCAGCACCACCGGCAAGCGCCGCGACGGCCGAGGTCTTCCGATCTCCTGAAGCCAGGGCAGATCCGTGCACAGCACCTTGCCGTAGAAGAACAGCAAGGCCGCCAATGCCTGACGATGCGTGGAGACCGAAACCTTGCGCTCGTTCGCCAGCCAGGACAGAAATGCCTCGACTTCGCTGCTGCCCAAGGTTGCCGGGTGACGCACACCGTGGAAACGGATGAAGGCACGAACCCAGTGGACATAAGCCTGTTCGGTTCGTAAACTGTAATGCAAGTAGCGTATGCGCTCACGCAACTGGTCCAGAACCTTGACCGAACGCAGCGGTGGTAACGGCGCAGTGGCGGTTTTCATGGCTTGTTATGACTGTTTTTTTGTACAGTCTATGCCTCGGGCATCCAAGCAGCAAGCGCGTTACGCCGTGGGTCGATGTTTGATGTTATGGAGCAGCAACGATGTTACGCAGCAGGGCAGTCGCCCTAAAACAAAGTTAACCCAGGATGAGAACCTTGAAAGTATCATTGATGGCTGCGAAAGCGAAAAACGGCGTGATTGGTTGCGGTCCAGACATACCCTGGTCCGCGAAAGGGGAGCAGCTACTTTTTAAAGCATTGACCTACAATCAGTGGCTTCTGGTGGGTCGCAAGACGTTTGAATCTATGGGCGCACTCCCCAATAGGAAATACGCGGTCGTTACCCGCTCAGGTTGGACATCAAATGATGACAATGTAGTTGTATTTCAGTCAATCGAAGAGGCCATGGACAGGCTAGCTGAATTCACCGGTCACGTTATAGTGTCTGGTGGCGGAGAAATTTACCGAGAAACATTACCCATGGCCTCTACGCTCCACTTATCGACGATCGACATCGAGCCAGAGGGGGATGTTTTCTTCCCGAGTATTCCAAATACCTTCGAAGTTGTTTTTGAGCAACACTTTACTTCAAACATTAACTATTGCTATCAAATTTGGAAAAAGGGTTAACAAAGCTATGCAATCGACGGCAAAAAGCTTCGTTCGCTTCGCGCACTACGCCTTTTCCGCGATTGATAGCGACGTTATGTGAATATTGAAATGAGCATTCCAAAGAAAGGAAGTAGAAAAATTATCGTGGGCGAAAATGAGTTTTTGTGGCTCATTAGGTCAAAACTCACATATTCGCAGGACGGCACTGTTGCAAATAGTCGGTGGTGATAAACTTATCATCCCCTTTTGCTGATGGAGCTGCACATGAACCCATTCAAAGGCCGGCATTTTCAGCGTGACATCATTCTGTGGGCCGTACGCTGGTACTGCAAATACGGCATCAGTTACCGTGAGCTGCAGGAGATGCTGGCTGAACGCGGAGTGAATGTCGATCACTCCACGATTTACCGCTGGGTTCAGCGTTATGCGCCTGAAATGGAAAAACGGCTGCGCTGGTACTGGCGTAACCCTTCCGATCTTTGCCCGTGGCACATGGATGAAACCTACGTGAAGGTCAATGGCCGCTGGGCGTATCTGTACCGGGCCGTCGACAGCCGGGGCCGCACTGTCGATTTTTATCTCTCCTCCCGTCGTAACAGCAAAGCTGCATACCGGTTTCTGGGTAAAATCCTCAACAACGTGAAGAAGTGGCAGATCCCGCGATTCATCAACACGGATAAAGCGCCCGCCTATGGTCGCGCGCTTGCTCTGCTCAAACGCGAAGGCCGGTGCCCGTCTGACGTTGAACACCGACAGATTAAGTACCGGAACAACGTGATTGAATGCGATCATGGCAAACTGAAACGGATAATCGGCGCCACGCTGGGATTTAAATCCATGAAGACGGCTTACGCCACCATCAAAGGTATTGAGGTGATGCGTGCACTACGCAAAGGCCAGGCCTCAGCATTTTATTATGGTGATCCCCTGGGCGAAATGCGCCTGGTAAGCAGAGTTTTTGAAATGTAAGGCCTTTGAATAAGACAAAAGGCTGCCTCATCGCTAACTTTGCAACAGTGCCCA
>NZ_JAOWEE010000030.1:0-51681 GCF_030334295.1 Citrobacter sp. Cf088 | reverse complement strand
GGAAGGTGCGAATAAGCAGGTCATTTCTTCCCAAGCTGACTCGCTGATTAAAATTTCGCGGATCTGGGCCGATTTTTTTCCCGCAAACACATCGAATCAGCCTATTTAGGCTATTTTTTCCACCATTTCTGGCGTTATTTCCGGTTTTTACTGAGATCTCTCCCACTGACGTATCATTTGGTCCACCCGAAACAGGTTGGCCAGGGTGAATAACATCGCCAGTTGGTTATCGTTTTTCAGCAGCCCCTTGTATCTGGCTTTCACGAAGCCGAACTGCCGCTTGATGATGCGAAACGGGTGCTCCACCCTGGCACGGATGCTGGCTTTCATGTATTCGATGTTGATGGCCGTTTTGTTCTTGCGCGGATGCTGCTTCAAGGTTTTTACCTTGCCGGGACGCTCGGCGATCAGCCAGTCCACATCCACCTCGGCCAGCTCCTCGCGCTGTGGCGCTCCTTGGTAGCCGGCATCGGCTGAGACAAATTGCTCCTCTCCATGAAGCAGATTACCCAGCTGATTGAGGTCATGCTCGTTGGCCGCGGTGGTGACTAGGCTGTGGGTCAGGCCACTCTTGGCATCGACACCAATGTGGGCCTTCATGCCAAAGTGCCACTGATTGCCTTTCTTGGTCTGATGCATCTCCGGATCGCGTTGCTGCTCTTTGTTCTTGGTAGAGCTGGGTGCCTCAATGATGGTGGCATCCACCAAAGTGCCTTGGGTCATCATGACGCCTGCTTCGGCCAGCCAGCGATTGATGGTCTTGAACAATTGACGGGCCAGTTGATGCTGCTCGAGCAGGTGGCGGAAATTCATGATGGTGGTGCGATCCGGCAGGGCGCTATCCAGGGATAATCGGGCAAACAGGCGCATGGAGGCGATTTCGTACAGGGCATCTTCCATGGCACCGTCGCTCAGGTTGTACCAATGCTGCATGCAGTGAATACGCAGCATGGTCTCCAGCGGATAGGGCCGTCGGCCATTGCCCGCCTTGGGATAAAACGGCTCGATGACAGCGGTCATATTCTGCCATGGCAGAATCTGCTCCATGCGGGAGAGGAAAATCTCTTTTCGGGTCTGACGGCGCTTAGTGCTGAATTCACTATCGGCGAAGGTGAGTTGATGGCTCATGATGTCCCTCTGGGATGCGCTCCGGATGAATATGATGATCTCATATCAGGAACTTGTTCGCACCTTCCATAGCAACCCAGAATATTGATGTCGTAACCGGGCCCAGCTTCTCGGGTTAAAAGATGCTCCTTTGCGCTCCCTGGCAGTATTGCTATCAAGCGTCCTCCCGGTTTCAGGAATCTCATCGCATGTTGAAAATGTGCAATCCAGCGTGAGTCACTAAATGGAGGATTCATCAGAATTCTTTCAAACAAGCCGGTATTTTCAGGCTTGACCAATAGAAAATCATTAAGGGTGACGTTCCAGCGCAGGCCAGTAATTGCAACAGCTGCGGGGTGTATATCAAAACCAGTAACATCCACCCCCTCTGGTAACCCTTTCAGTAGCGCACCAAGACCGATATTCGGTTCCAGCAAACGCATACCTGAAGCCACCATACATTCATCAATTGCTCGTTTCTGGAGTTCTCCGACCGTTGCATAGAACTGGTGCGTATAGCGGTCAGGTATAGAACCATGTAATGCCAGAAGTTTGAATGCTTCAACGGGGCTAAAGTCAAAGTCATATACTTCTCTATATCTTCTGACAGCACCCAATGACTCCCATATGTTCACCAGTTCTTTTTTCTCACTAACAGACTGGTTGTCCCGCAGGATAAAAGTGTGCGGCCCCGGTGACAGGTGTTTGCCCGCGTTCAAATGGTCAGTGGCATATGATATTAAGGAGTTAACAGCAGAGAATGATATCAACTGCGACCGATATTCATTGGTTTTTACAGTTCTTGCGGAGTTATGGCCGGTGGTGTATCGGCGATCGAGAGGAATGCAGCCTGGCATTAAATGGGATAGTACCAGATTGAGATTGTCACAAGTTTCCTCCTCAATCAGGATATGCACATTGCCGTTAATAAACCCCTTCACTTTAAGACTATCGTTATCAATACTTACCCATTCGCCAGGGTTACTCATCATGTACTCTTTGACCGCAGCCGAATTCACATCCTCAGCACCGCTTCGTCCATACATCAGTCCAATAACCTTACGAAGGTCATTAAAATAGTTGAGATAGTCATAGGATCTGCGGTTATCTCTACTTGGTAAGCAGCTGGCTATGATGAGTTTGTTGCTGAAGCCCTGGGCACGGTTAGTCTTATGCAGAGCGGAGAGCTTTTCAAACACACCATGAACCATCTGGGCGAAGTAGTCTTTTTTCTCTTCATTCAATGCGAATGCGGTAGAAAAGATACTTTCTTCGTTGAAGGGTACAGGCTTAAGCTTCTCAAAATTTGATTCTGATGATTTTCGCCATGCCCTTAATCCTTCGTTCCAGTCATCGTATCTTTCGGTGGGCATAAATGGTTTTACGCCGGTCAGATCGAGCAGCTTTTGCCAGTACTTTTCATCGAGAGCACAGCGGGCCCGTTCTATACAGAACAAATTTTCTACAGCCAGCGTATATTTGATGGAATTGTCACAAGAATCACAGAACATGCGCCATGCTTCATCATGCCGGTTCCGCATCACTGCATCATACATGGCCTGCATGTGCTTCAGTGTTGTGTTGTATTCCACCAGCAGATCGCGCATGGCATTTAGTTTTTGAAAGCCGTCATGTTCAATGAGGCCACTTTGACTGTCTACGGGATTAGCATAAAGGCTGAGGACGTCTGATTCATTTTCATCGTTATTCGCTAATACAGCTGTCGGTAGGTTCATCAGATTTCTCCAAATAGAGAAATTATGAGACAGGTATGGCAGGTGACGAAGCAAATCGACGAACTACATAAGCCGGGATATTTGGGGATACCGTGAAGTACATAGCACGGCGGAAGTCCAAAAAAAGAGACCCCAGTAAGGGGTCTTAAATGAGGTATATATAACTATCAGATCACAGAGCCCGAAGCAGACTACTCAACGTCCTGAATTTCAGGAAGCTTCAACCCTTTCGGATAGAAGATTGTATGAACAGTCAGGTCAGCCAGGAACGTAGATTTGATAATTAATTTTATTATAGGGTTAATACTATCCCAAGAATCGGGCGAATTCCAGATAGTGGCATCACAGCTTTCAGGATACTGGTTAACTCCAGGAGCATGGCCAGCCGTGCAGCGCATTGGGTCGGTTGATTCATGCTCGCATTTAGGGCAAATATAGCGCCGCAGCTGGTGTTCACCTAGGTCTTGGTCAAAATCGTGAGGAGTTTCCCAGCAATGAACATCTTCAAGCTCAGGTAGCCTGGACGGAGTGTAAAAAGCCCACGGCACTTCCGTACCTCGCAGTACCTCAAGTGCGTGTATCACCCGCTCAGGCTCGATTTTAAGCACGTCACTGTATGCTTCTATTCGATCACGTAACAGGCTGGCCATTACAGAGATTGTATGGATATCGATACCGGCTGCTTGAGCGTCCCTTTCCAGCTGCTCAATAACGACATCAATACTTGCTGGTGGTGCAGACATAAATAACTGCGTTGCGGCTTCTTGTCGTGACATATACGAAGGTTCCTTCGGTTACCGGTGACAGTAACCGATATTTTCCCCTCGCTACAGCTGGTCACGAATTTTTTCAGCTTGTACATCGGATACCAGAACACAATCACCTGTTGCAGAATTACAAACGTAATATTTTCCGTCCTGATGCTGCTGTAATTTCAGTTTTGTACCCGTAAGTGACACTGTAACGCCACTTGCTTCAAACTGCCCTTTGTTGGTGATGAAAAAGTTGTTTTTTGCGAGGGTTCCGGCTTTCAAATCAACGCCTCTGATCACTTCACCCAGGTCCCATTCGTTCATTACTGAGCGTTGTTTATGGATCAAGGAGCCAAGACAGACAAACACCACGACACTGATTGCAGCAAGACCCATAAGGTTTTTAAACGAATGGTGGGCTTTCAGGTCAAGCGTCTTCGCTTCTACCAGCTGCTCGGACGTTAACTGGACAGCTCGATTGTTACGCGAAGGACGTTTACGTTGGTTAGCAGTCATGGTTCACCTCTGTTTGAAGGAGAGATAATTTTAAACCTGCCAGTATATAAGCGATCTGAATTGGGTGAAGCGAATCATCAATGCTCATGGCCAGTCTACCCTTCTGATTGGTATCTACGGCTTTGCTGCCTCGGTACTGGTATCCATATCTCTTCCTGGCAAGTTCCAGGCCAGCCAGCATGTACTGGACTTGCTGTAACGATAATGAATCAATTTGCAGAGACTTGAGCCTGTTTTTTTGCTGGCACAGACCAAATAACTCCCTCGACTCGAAATCGTCGGGGTAAGAGTGTAGTAACCCATCAACTGAGCAGGCATTCAACTTATCGAATTCACGTTCAATACCCTCGACCGAGAAATGTCGGTCTCGAACGGACTCGACTCTACATTTGCTGAGCTGGCCATCTGGTGTGGCTACAAATATAGTTGCGCCTTCGGTCAGGTCTCCAGTCCAGTTTGTATGATTAGTCATATACGCTCCGTAATGGGCCTACTAAACAATATTATCACGGCTGAATATTTGACGAAGCAGTGCGCGATACGCGCCATGATAATGTTAAATTAGTCGTTTATTTGATAGCACCATTTTTCTCTGAATACTGTTCAAACCAGAAAACAATGGGTTTCTCTACAATGCTTATCTGGCCGAATCTTTCTGCCGTTCTGAAATTCATACTACTCTTCCGTGCCCTTTCAACCTGTAAACTTATTTGTTTGCGGAACATTTCCAGTGAATATGTTGTTTTGAGCAGATTGCAGGGCGCACAGGCTGGGAAAAGATTTTCTAAGCAGTTGGCACTTTCATTAAACACTTCACCGGTAGCCTTAAGCTTAAATTTCCCTCTGGCCGCAGCTTGCATATCCTGGACGGATTTCCTTAGCACAGGTTCTACGTGATCAGCGTGCCAACCTTTTTCTTTCAGTACCTCGCCACAATATGCACATCGACCACCAAATTTAGCCCTCAGTACTATTCTTTGTTTTTTTGACAGAGACATAATAAATTCCTTGTGGAACTAAGAGAATCGGCCATCGTCTATTGATTCAGCGATGTTGACTGCCAGGGCGTTATCGTCCAAGCCTGACAACGTTTCATAGCGAAAGACAGGAATGTGAGTTCTTTTAAAAAGGGCAATAATGAACTCTCCTTCAGGCTGAGCGCTGATAGCATCTTCATTGATCATTGCTAGCACTAGTTCCCCGGTATGCGCATCGGAGAGAACAAAATCGAACACGAATTCATCTGCGTACTGTTGCGCCTGAAGTACGTCAACCGGGGCAACCGGTTCATCTTCGAGCTCCAGCTCTACTAAGTCCCGGGCAAGCACCTGGGGTGCGATAATGTACTGACCATTGAACACCGCACTCAAGCGCACATAAAGATCCATCAGGACTTTTGGCAATATCGAATTTTTTTTGATGAAGTACTCGCTCAACCCATCAAGTGCGGCGTTCTCGTCGGCATCGGCATTAATATCTGCCTGCTGATCATGCTCGTCCAAAGGTTGCTGAGTTTGTTGTTGTTCTCGTTTTGTTCGACTCGCGTAGATAAGTATGAAAGCTGCAAAGCACACAAATGTCAGAAATATTGCGAGAGCGATTATATATTTTAGAGTCATGGGTTCATTCCTATAGTCTGGAGATACTCAGGCTCCTTGAACTTCATATTTTCGGGTATATGCCGCATCACCTTTTTGATGTATGGTTGTTCAATTCTCTTAAGCGTATCTAATTGAGATTGATAATCCTTAGTTCTCAAATCATGCTCAGCACCCAGTTGTCCTAATAACGTCTGAAGTTTCTTTAAGGCTTTGCTGCACTGCACTTCGGCATTATCCAGCTTTTCAATATTTAACCAGGAGAGAATATCGATAACAGGATTTATAGTCAGATCGACAAACAGATCAAGCGTGTCATCTGGTAAATTTGAATCAATAGGTGATTGCCGGGCAGGCATTTCATCTGCTAATCGCTTAAGCGCACCCATAGCTCTCTTTAACGAACTACTCGCAGAGGATGTGTCTATTGCTGAAAGTATGGATATTGCTTTACTGGTAGTAACCATATCCAGAAATTCAGTTGTGGAAGCACTATTACATTCATCCTTTGCTGTTTTTAATAGTTCACGGGCATTTTCTGCAAGTTTGAGTCGTCTGCCTGACTCGTTATATTTTATCTGAGCTTCTTTCCAGCAGTTGACTAGATGCTGATAAATCTCACAATCTGGTGATTTCGAAATTTCTTCCAACGAGGACATAACTACGTATTGAAGAAAGATGCTCCTGCATTTTGGCAGCAGCAGGTTAAGATGCAATTCACATTCGTTCAGCTTTTTTCGCGCCGGTGTCTCTCTGAAGAGACCAATAAATAGCGCCCACAATGAAAACTGACGATCTCTTGTCTCTTTAACCAACTCTTTAACTGCCAGGGCTCGGGCAATGTTAGCATTTTCAACCTGGCGTGATAACTCTTGGAGTTCTGTAGCTGTAATCATCTCTCAGCCCTTTAATGGAAGGTTTTTTCTGGTTGTTTGGCTTCTGCCGCGACACCTTGTTGTTCGTCTGACGGCGTTGTGATGAGTCCTGGGCTTTCACCCCCGAGGGCTTTTATCATTGTGTCCAGAACCTCCATAACAACAGAGGTAAACAAAACGAAATCGGCATCAAATCTTTGGGCGTGATCTTCTGGCGAAATGTCATCGTTCTGTTCAATAAGTTCTTCCGTAAAGGTCAGTCGTGAAAAGATGAAATTGTCATTCAGGATGAAAAACATCTGGTTCATCCAGCCCAGTGCAACCTTTGTCACAAGCTTTCCGGCCTCGATGTGATGAGCGATCTCATCACATATCAAATCCTGGCGTTTTGTTGTAACGACCCCCCCGTTTTCGAGCACATCTTTGAGCGTGGCTTCGTCGCATAAAGCTAGGCCAGGCGGCAGACTTCCTGTTTTGACCCACTCTGTTAACGTCAGTTCTACCGGCGTTTCCAGCGTGAATGGGATAATTGGAAGTGAGCCAATAGTTTTACGTAGCAAAGCTGTTACATCATCTGCTTTTTTATGGCTGGTGGTCTCAACAAGCAGTAGACGTGATTTAGTATCCACCCAAATGTTTGTAGTGCTGTATTTGCTGAAAGCCTTTGGTATGAGCTCAGCGAGCACGGCATCGTTGACGGCCTGGATCTCCATTTTCTTTAGCCTGCGGTTTTGCTCTTTCTCCAGTTTCTGAACCCGGGTTCGCACAATTTCTTTGATGGTCGCGGGAGGAAGTATTTTCGATTCGTGCTTAACAGTCAGAAGAATGAGATTATTCGACTCATGCTTTAACAGCTCGACATCTTCACCCAATGGCGGGATCCATCCTGACCGTGCCATATCATTAGGCCCGCAGGGAGTGTATTTCAACTCACTTAACTGTTCATCCAGCTTGTCTAATTCCAGAGCTTTTTGGATGCGGTAGACTACAAGGCTTTTGGGTTTAAATTGGCTCATCGTGGCCCTCAGCTGTTGCTTGATTAATTTTAATAAGGTCAGAGACACGCTCGCGGATCACGACACACTCCCAGTAAGTTAGAGGCTTAGAGCTCAGCACTTGTTTAAACTGCGCCACGGCAATATCAGGTGCTGTCCGATATTGTTCGGCGATATCCTGACAAAATTTCTCAGTCTCTGGGTTATGCAGCTTTTCAGAACAATGGAAGCGTTTCATGCCGCAGCTCCCTTTTTCGAGTTATCCGCTAATTTGACCGCGAAGATTTCTGAAGCTTTTTTCCCATCCCCGCTGCCTTTAAATATGCTTCTCCGGGCAGTCACACCATGAATAGCGAAGGCTTGATAAAGCTCACGAATATCAGGCGCATCGTGGCATGATGCGATGACATGAACCCCGCGTTCAGGCAGCAACTGGAGCAGTTTGGTAAGCTCAATCTGCATAGCGGGTGTAAAACCGCTGGCATGGTAAGCCGTGAATCTGCCGGGATTAACATATGGTGGGTCGCAATACACCACATCACCCGGGCGGGCCATTGATAGCGTGGTCTGGAAGCTGGCGCAAAGTAAAGTTGCTGAGGACATTTTCTCAGCCATTGCGTATAACTCTGTCTCTGGGAGATAGGGGTTGGCGTAATAACCCCAGGGGACGTTAAAGATGCCTTTCCGGTTGTATCGGCATAGTCCGCGATGGCCAAACCTATTCAGATAGATAAACAGAGCAGCTTGAGTGTCACTTGCACTATCATGATTATTGAACTGGCTTCGCAGCTCATAATAGGCGTCCTCAGAACGCCCGAGACAGTAAAGGCGTTTAAGCTCAGAAAGTACCTTTTCAGGCGACTTAAAAATACTCTGGTATGTATCGATCAGGTCGCTATTAATATCGGCCAAAATGTATTCTGGGTAATTCGTATTCATCATTACAGCGCCTGAACCGCCAAAGGGCTCAATAAGCCGACCACCTTTCGGTAGTACATGCTTAAGACTTGCCATAATGTTGTGTTTGGCTCCTACCCACTTCAGAACGCTTTTCATTTCATTCTGGCTCCAGAATATTAGGACGCAGTGATCGCGACCAATGGGAGCGAGATGGCATATAGCCATCCCGTCAGGAAGCTTGTTTTAACGTTATCACGCCCATGAAATTGGCTATTTCGAAAAGGCCGACAAAACGAGAGCGTTTTGTCAGACACGGACAGGCATGATGATGTCGTAATTGTTTTTGTTTACTGAAATCAATATGCCGGTCGTTGTATCACGCAAAGCAATCTGTGCGGCTTCTCCTTCTTCCGAACACGCCCCCAGGCTTGCCAGTGATTCCAGGAGGTAATCGGCATTCATACCGATATCAACAATTGTTTCGGGCTCGCCTGCCTCTTTCGCAATGTCCATCACCTCTTTGCAACTGATTGCATTTGAGCCGGGCGACTTAAGCTGTAGGGCGTTGTCTTTGAATGACATCACACAAACACTGGTGTTGTTTGGCGAGCCCTCTTTAAGCAATGGGGTTGCGCGTTTTAGTGCGGTGGTGAGTTCAGAAGGATCAACCTTAAACAGTTCAGTATTTTTGGCTACCGTGCTGGCCACGCGCTTCCAGTCCGGGTAACGGCCATCGACAAGATTTGAAATGACTGTATGGCTTCCGAGCGTAAATGTCAGGTTACGGTTGCTGTAGTCAATTTTGAATTGACCCTGGCTACCGCTCAGGATTTTATGGAGCACGGGGAAAACCCCGTTGGGTAAAATCACACCTGCATTCGTGTTACTGATAGAGGTAGGAGCTGTCGGAGATTGAATCTCATCGCCCACGTCATCGCTGAAGTCGATATCATGAGAACTGACGGCCATACGATGTCCATCAGTGGCTACAGCAATAAATTGGCCATTATCGATACCGAGGTAGACCCCATTCATATAAAAGCGGACATCGTTCTGAGCCGCAGCGTGGCTGACACGCTTGATAATCTGACTCAGCATCTGCGTTGGAAAGTAAACGCTGTAATTATGTTCCAGCGTCTCAGCCTGAATTTCGGGTATATGGTCTAAGCAAACCGGGATGTTATAGGAGTTTTTGTCGGTGCGAATGACAAGATGGTTTTTTGCCGCATGGAAGCGGACGTTAATTTCATCTTCGCCGCGCATGTTGCGGATTAAAGAAAAGAGTTGTGTTGCAGGTACTGATACGTCCATATCACCATTGCCCCCCGATACCGTCCCTTTACTGGTAATTTGGGCAGAGTTTAAGTCAATGCCAAGGGCAGAAAGACAATCCCCACGTAACCGCAGCGTGATCATCTCCAGTACTTTCATTGCAGGAGACCGGCGAATAACCATACACGGCATTTCGATAATTTTGAGAAGTGCTTCAGCAGAAATATCAAACCCTGGAAGCTCTTTAAATGATAAGCGTCTTGCCTTTGGTTGAACTGCGTCTATTGTAGATGCGTCTGTCATTTTACTGTCTCCCATAATTATCCGTGTTAAATTAATCGTACCCCCGGTCAATCAAGTGACGAATAGCAAATTATGAAAAAATGAAGTTTATTTGTGGTGACGGCGATAACCTAATTCAAACGCGAACTGCCATTGGTATTCATTTAAAGCACATCCAAGAGATGTGATGGCCTCAACAATTTCCTTTATAATGAGGTTGCCTGAATTCAATCTGTACTCGTAGTACCAACCTATATCAAATGCGATAAGCTGGAGGCGGAAAAGATGGATCTGAGGAACGTAACCAGTAACGCCGCTAAGCGCTTTTATATAAATGAGTTCCCCTTCCATTTCTGATAGAAAAACCATGTCAAGAATATTGGACGCGAAATTCGTCATGGTGAACATAAATTGAGCCTCTTTATTGAGCCTCGCGTAACACATCGGATGCCTTAAAGTAGCCGAGTCGGTGCATCATTTTATTGATCTGACCTACTTTGCCATCAGACCCTTCATACTTACTCAACCGGTGAAGTAAGATACGCATGGACATCAACACACTGTCTGATGCGTTATCACCACGGGTAAGTAGTTTATCAGTACTATCTGAGTATGACCCCGTAAGTGCCGCGCTCACCAAATCACCGGCAATAGCATCCGGGTGGCACAATGCCATCAAACCGATAATCAATGCCTGCCGATTAAGTTCCGTTTCTGTCAGGCCTGTTTTTGAAGTGAGTTCTGCTAGTAAATTATCAGTGCTCATTATCATGCTCCTTTTGCTTATGTTCTCCCGGTTGAATGGCGGAAGAGTCTTTACTACTGCGTGAAAATACATCCGCGACCAGAAATTTAGCTTTCTCTGAAGGACTCATAAATTTCCAGAGTTCATCAGGATATTCATCGTCATGCTTTTCAGATTTTTTCAATCGGGAGATTCCTTTTAATTTTGCAGCCATGCGGCTCCGTCCATACGGACGGATTGGCATTGTAAAATTTTGCTGCGAACTATCAATCAGACCAGTAAAGTGACGACCCATATAAATACCTCTAAGTGCAGTAGTTATTTTTTCCCGATTCAAAGCTCCGCCTTTAACGTCATACTACGGGATAGCATTACTGCAACGAAATATTCAGGGATTGTTTACGGCGTTTTGAAGGTGTTATCCATTACCGTTTTACTTCTCGCTACCCAGTCGTTTGCATCACTGCAATTGATGTTTGACGCTACGACCTGACGGGCGGATGTATAGATTGGACTTGCATAACCACCATTCCCGGCAACTACCAGACGGATACTGTTGAGATATGCGTAAACAGGATCCTGTAGGATTGTAGAATCGATGGATGCCTGCTGTTTACAGCTATCGCTACGCATCTTTACTACATCAGTTGCGACCATGACGCATTCAGGACATTCATTTTTAAGCTGAATGAACTGAGTTGGTGTCTGCCCCGCTGCCGGACTTCCATCTGCTCTAAGAGGAATATTGGCTTCAGCAATATTGATGCAGAAAGTCGATCCCGCAATTAGCGCCAGCAATAATTTCGTTTTCATATAACCTCGCCTTATTTAATTCAGATTTATCGAACTGAGCTTACTGCTTTAAGTGGTGAGTAAGAAAAAAAAAGGGTGACAAAACGGGGGGTGTTTTTTAACCTTAATCATATCCCATATGATTAGGTTGATTATGAACAATGCCAATATGCAGGGAGATGGTACTGAACATCGCCTGGAGCGCTTTTCCCGTATTCAGAAGGATGCGTTGGTACTTCTTCTTTTGTGCAAAGAAAAAGGCACTGCGATAGTGCCATTCACCAGGTTGCTGGGGTTTATTAACTCTGTTCCAGACAGCCAGGATGTAGCTGAGCCCAACCTACGTAAGTCACTCAAAACATTGCAGCAAAATGGCTATGTATGGAAGTACCGGAACAAAAACGATCTTACAGTTTCATTTGAGTTAACTTCATCAGGAGAACTCCAGGCAACTTCATTTCGGGTGCGAAGATTAGAGGCATGGGGCCAGGCAGACGAGTAAAACTCGTCTGCTGGTGGTTACACAGAAAGATACTTTTTACTGATAGTTAAAGCGCTGCGTCGTTTTAATGCAAATGGACGATTATCAGAAAGTCTGGAAGCATTACCGGCGCGAATGAATATGCGTTTCATCCTGCGGTCAAAATGTTCTTCTGACCAGCCGAAGGGATACGTACCCTTAATACCATCTATTGGCCCGGCAAGAATGCGAGCGGTTTCGCTACGAAGAGTACTTCCCCTTAAACCAAATGAGCTAAGTTTATTTCTTATCAGACTTACAGAAAATTTCCTGGGTTTTAAAACACCCTTAATACAGTACAGATGTTTACTCATAGCATTACCCTTTTATTATGGGAACGATTAGCTGCGCTGCATAAAGTCGATGGATTGGCGTTTGTTTTCTTCGATTATCTTCATTGCCTCTTCAAGCCATCCAGCATCTTCACCCCGGCTGGTTAGCTCTTTGTGCTTTAGTTTGAGTGCAAATACTGCGTCATCAGCACCGGCAGTAAACAATTCTTGTCTGACTTGTTGTGTGCTGGTTGTACCATTTATAACACCAACCATATAATTCACGATATCAATAACTTGGGGGAGTAAATCTGGATCCTCATGATTAATCTCCTCGATACTGACAAACGGCAGTAACCGGTCAATCAGCATATGGGCTAGGTTGGTGATATTCAGCAGGAATAGGTTATCGTTCTCGGTGTCGCTTTTGCTTTTTACTTCTGATGCGGTAAACGACTGAACCCGGCGATTGTATTCGCACTGCCACTCCTTACAGGCACTGATCATCCAGTTCTGTATCTCTTCATCAGAAGCGTTGGATGATGGAATGTCCATCGCAGCAGGGAGAACTTGATCCCACGGGTAAACATGAGAATCAATCATCACGCCTTCCGCGTTACGCATTAACTCAGATAAAGCCACTATGATGCGGCGCATCAGATGGTTTTCAGTGAGGAGAGTAAACTCTTGTTTCGATGCACCAACGAGCTCGACGTTGAGTCCTGTCAGCGAGTCGTTAGTGTTTGGCATAGTAACAGGCCTCCTGCCCTAAAAGATGATTATGAACCAGTCCGTGGTCGCAGGGTTTAGTAGTGCCAGTCAGCGTATCCGATTTTACGCTTTCGTCTTGATCACCAGTGTTCACTGAGGGTAGTAAAGTTTTGACGACGTTTTTCATAAAGACCTTATACTGTCATGACAGTCGTATGTAATTTTAGATAAGTTCTATAAGACATCTCAAAAAATAATGGTAATCCGCGAGCAGATTACCATTCAGGCATTCATCAATCATAATATGCTACGGTTATTATTTTATAATACCGCACTGCTTTGCTATCTCGATAACATCGCCATTTTTTATGATGATACCCAGAGTTTGCGCATCCTCAATGTGTCTAGTGGCGCATCCACCGACAGCTTTAACCTGCTCGATGAGACGGTCTGAGGCAGCAGCAGTATACGCCAGTGTACTGTCTGGAGTGTTGAGACTGAACAGATAAAAGCCTGAGACAATTCCCAAAATTACCAGTAGTCCACTTCTGAGTATCGCCGAAAAAAGGGCCGCAACGCAAATTGCACCACCGGCATAAATAGCAGCCTGGCCATATGACATAGACCCATTTTCCAGTATCGTCTGGAGTGCGTTATTGAATTCATTCACGGCAATAATTCCCCATTAGTTATGATACAAATTAAAACAGATATGCTGCTAATCATTAAAAGGCTATCTCAGTTCCATAAGCACCAGTGCTTCCTGGAACTTCATCCTGATTTCCCAAATAATAATTTTCCATTGTTGGGGGCGAGTTGCGTGGTGTTGCTGGCCTCGCGTTCGTGTTTTGTGGCCTGCGGCTATAACTGGTATTCTGCCGGTGATCCTGCCCACGGTTCTGCTGGAGGTGACGACTCACCAGTTTATTACCGCCTACATTGACTTTGCGAAGAACATGCCCCTTCACGGGGTTGACAAGTACGTCCATAAAGAAGCGTTCTTTACCATCCTCCTTGATTAGGCGGGTACGCAATTGGGCCTCCAGGTACACTCCTGTCCCGACATGAAGATGATTGCGGGCCACATCAGCAAATTGACCAAGCAAAATGATCTGATAGTGTTCTTCCGTAATTTTCTCCAGACCAGATTTATCCTCCATTGAGGACTCAGATGTTGTTACATAAATCTTTGCGTAGATGCCGTGGGTAGGGTGTTGTCGGATTTCAGGCTCACGGCCTACAGTACCTTCGATAATTACTTTGCTATAGCCACGATTAGTCATACACCCTCCCCAGCTCTGTATCGGATGACATTATTATCAGCCTGTCCGGTCTGGTGACGAATGGTAATTCGTTAAATAATTGCACTGCACATCCATAAAAATAGTCAGGATATTAAGTTTGTGGTGAGAAGGACGGCACATCAGACAAAAAAAATCCCGGCCAGGCCGGGAAAGGTGATCTTTATGCCAGCGTACTCGCCAGCGTTCTCTTTGTTATGTCCCCATACTAAACATGTATGGCCCAGAGTGAAACAATTTTTGAAACCTGCAATGAAAATACATTGTGTTTCCATTTTGTTTACCTGAAAAGAGACGAAATGTATTATTGCTTGAGATGCCTTTTTGCCATACGTTTTAGGGTTTGGAGTATTGTTTGGTAAGCAGCGAGTTCATTTTTGTACTCAGCAATCTCCGTCTCATTCTTAACATAGTCGTTTTCAAGCTTAGCTATAGTATCAGTGTATTCTTGCATACTCTGTTCAACTTTTTTTGTTGCTGTACGAAACGCAGCGCTTTTAGTCGTTCTGATACCAACGGGGAATGTTTTCCCGATTTCCACGTCATGTTTATAGAAACTGCTGATGCTTGTATTCCAGACGCTTGGCTTTTTGTCGCTAGGCCGAATTTTGATAAATGTGATTCCAGGGATTTTATCCACAAGAAAAACAGTTTTTTCACTGCCTTCTGCCGCATTCTTTTTCATTCGAATTGTTTTTACGCCAACTTCTATTAATTCGACGCTGGTTTTTATTTTCGACGGGTTGTCTACGTCCATATCAATAAATACCCGCCAGCATGACTGGCCCTCTTTTATCGATGAAGGACACGCTTGTGGAAAATGGTCTTTGTACATGGTAAACCCCAACAACCTGAAATATGTAGGATAAAGATTAAGGGCATTTATGCTGCTTACGAAATTCGGGGCGACTCACTAATCACAGGGTGCGCTGGATTGACTCTGCGGCCTGTTGCCTTAGTGCGTTGCTGATACCAATTGCTTCAGCGAGATAAGCAAGATTATCCACCAGCACACATCGTGTCCCGGAACTGAGATCTCCAGTTACTCCCCAGCGGAGCATTTCACCAGGAGCCGGTTCATAATTATCCAGTTCACACTCAGGAAGGTCTACTGGCTCTCCCAGATAATCAATTAAGACCGGCCTGATATCGCTATATTCGGCATCAATACCAAGTGGCAGATCTTTCCTGACATATTGCCTCAGAACAAATAAATCCCTTTCGCTACATTGAGGGAAAATTCCAACCGGCAAGTTTGTGATAAGAATAGCTGCACCTTTTGAATCGCCAATTTCCTGAACGAGTTTTGCGGCGCACCAGACCGCCCCCTTCAGGAACTCCAGATTTTCATGCGATTGCTGTAATGACATATGACCTCTTTCTTATTGTCTGGCCCGCTTAAATCCATCGTTGCCATATGATTTAAAATACTCAGTAAACCCCTTATCGCTTTCACGAGTGTCGGCTGCGGCTTTTGAATTTGCCTCTTGCATGTCTCTTTCGCCTTTTTCCTGGCTGAGTTTCATGAAAGTCTTAATGTTATCGTCATTAGGGTCAGCCAGTACTTTCTGATAAGCCTTCTGGTAGCGCTCATCCAGGCTTAACCCTATTCCGAGACTCTGGCATCCGCTAATGCCGGTTATGAAAGCAATGATCAGAAACTTTCGTAGGTACGCACATTTCATCATTACTCCTACCGGGATGACCCGAGCATTTTGTTCCAGGCCGTAATCAGTGACTGAATCCCAGAAGTGGGCACAGGAGCAACCCATTTACAGCAGCTGAACCACAGGCGGTTAAACCGGTGAGGCATTTTCGTGATGTAGTTTTCCTTATACTCAAAGTTGTATTTATCACCAACGATGCGCGGAACTTCTTTGCAGAACGGACAGCGTTGAGCACCCGCGCTCATTTCAGGAACGATGATGAACTCGGTTTCCCCCAGCGTATCTGGATCCCACGGTTCGCGTTCACGCCAGCATGTGCCTTCTGGGAGCACGATATTCTCGTCGCATACGATGTATTCAAAGGTGGGAAATAACAGTTGATGAACACCGTGTTTACGCCAGCGCACTAACGCCAGAAACTCAATATGTTCTGAGCTATCGGCTTCCCGGGGAACAATAAAACGGTATACACCTGCTTTAGTCGGTAACCCTTCGCCCCGGATGCCAACTGGAGTCCAGCTTGGTTCTGTTGAGATACGGCGTAGTGCAGTCATAGTTACTCCCATTAAATTTTCTTCGTTCAATTTCCAGAATGAATCGATCTTTAAATCACTCTAACGGTAACTATTCCGATTACGAAATTCCGTTACCTTTAGGAATGATCGTGTTAACAGCCAGCATTGCATTTTTGAAGAAGTGTGCATTGCTACTTCTTAACTTAACAGAAGCATTAGAACTGACCGGGCTCAATGCCAGTAATGCGGTGCTGCGTCCCAGCCAGCGATAATATGAGAATAAACCCCACGAATTCAGGAATTCTCGTTTCATAATTGACATCAATTCAGATCTATCAGTCTGGTTAACTTTTGGGAACGTAATGAAAACTGCGCTATCCGGGTTCCGGGACAACCAACTGAAAACCTCTTCATTGGTGTAATAATACTTACCTTGCGTAAACACTCGCCCATTAAATCCTAATCGCACGACTGAGGACGGTATAATGTTATGGCAATAATCGAGCATGGGATATCCCATTTTCATCTGAGCGATATCAATGCGATTATCGCTCGGAATGCTTGCAGGTGCATTTGCATTTTTGAAACCGCGAGTACTGATCGAGTAATGACCGTCATCTGCATTCTGATAAACCCAGAATGGCTTGCAATACTCTTCTGAGTCTATAGCGGCTGTAAGATACGCTTCATCATAACTTTCAAATAACTTTTTTACTTTAGTCTGGTGGTCTGCAATATTTCTGGATTGAAGGTCTGGCCTGATTTTTAAAGGAATAGAATACACCGGTTCAAATGCCTTGACCGTATGGCCAGAACTCGTATGGTTTAGCAAATACCCAACCCACTCACGTTGAATTCCTTTTCCTATATACTCGCCGCTGTTCGCCCCTGCGTTGGTATCAAAACGCACGATAGATGTTCCACGCGCAGAAAGCATATTTTCAAATTCAGCACGGATAATGTTGGTATTTTTGCTAGTTAACGAATTCTGGAGATCATGCATATGTAGCCACCATTCATGTTTCAGCTTCGACTCTCACTATAATCACATGTTGAAATTTATTGTTACAGTGAGAATGAGGACGTTTTGCACCCAAAAATAAATAGCTTTTTCAACCGCAATTTGTGGGCATAAATGGTTTTTCTTAGCGTAAAAAAATAGCCGACTATGTCGGCTATTGTGACGATTCAACAGCTGGTGGTCAGAAAATGCACATCGAGGCGTATGCCGTCTTCTGGGAAACTTCAGTAGGGTTACGACCAATGAAAATACTACGGTTATTTTCTTTCTCGCTACGCATGAAGCGGTAGAGGTGGATGGCTACTCCATGAGCTTTCTGCACATCACGTCGGTGCAGCACAAGGTGCATTCTTTTTGGTGGTATGTGTGGGAAACGTTTCGCCAGAATTTGTCCAAGCACGTTAAGTGATTCACTGTTCTCGCGTAGCTGGTAAAGGTCTTCCACGATGAAAAAGATGTTATTCCCCCTGTCGAGTTCGTCAGGTACGGGGCACACTTTTAATCGGCACTCGATGACTTCACAACTCCAGTCACGATGAGGCAGAGACATGATGATGTTTTCTTTCTGCAAGACATTCGACATAAATCCCACCTCACGGTAAAAGCTGTATCAGTTTAACTCCCAAAACCCTTCGGCTGTGGGTTCTGCATTACGCACCGGCTCTCAGATTCCTTAAGGCTTTGATCCAGTATTATTCTTGAGAAATTTGAGTTCAGAACTACCCGGCTTCCCTTTTTGGGCCGTCTTGATAAATTCCCGCTCTTTGAAATACCACCGTTCAACAATTTGTGAAGATAGCGTATTGGATTCCAAGGCATAAGCCTGCAACTCCCTCCATGCAGCTATGTTATGCGGTTTGTATTTTGCCAGCTTAATATCCAGTTCTTCTTGCCAAGATCTGGCGCGTTTTGTAAAAACCTTTCGACCCAGCATTGGGAAAACCAAGAGCCCTGCTATATTGCCGACGAACTGTACAGACCAGTCAGAGGTTATGTAAAACCATATCCCGGCATTAACCGAAACCAGAACCAATAACCATGTTCCATACGCTCGCTGAAATGGAGGGAAGCAGTTATCTCGCCACATTCGAATACTTTTTCCAATGCTGTTCAGCAGGTTTTCGTTTGTTTTCATCAGTTATCTCTGTTCCTCTTCAGCATAGGCCGTTTGTATCAATTCAAACCTGTTCACCCTGACTACTTGAAGAACTATCTGATCGGTAATGCACCTAACCGGCGTAGTGCATCAGTAACCTCGTCTATGCCGAATAAAGACATTGGCGGGACTTTATCTCCAGAGATTGAGCAGGCTGTACACAATGCATTGTATGAGCTTACTCGTTCACGATGTAGAGACTGAAGGCTTACGATCAACAGATCTCGCTCTGGGCCCGTGGTAGCTCCTATAAGGTCAAATAAACTTTGTTTAACCACTTACGTAATCCTCCGTCAAAATCAGTCAAGAGTGCGCTCATTCTCCTCAGTTTCATTTTTTAATGAACGGAAAAGGTCGACAAATCAGGCGGTATTAAAGACACCATCGTCTTTTAGTCCCATCCGTGTGTATACATCATTAATATGCTTGTGAATATATTGAAGATCACTTGCCTGCTCATGCTGTCTGATACGGTCTTCATGGCGAGAATTGGATAACCGAATGCAACGTTCCCGTTGTTCAACAATGTACTCAGTACACTGGGTATGTTCAAACATGACCTCTCCCCATTGCCTGGCAGCGCGGAGATACAACCCTCTTTCTTCCAGGTCCCGGGCAAGTATCACCGATTTGGTCGCTGGTATCTGGTACATTTCTTCAGCGAGCAGGAACGCTGCTGCACATTTTCTTTGTCCCATATCTACCTCTACCCTTTGTATAGAGTCGACATCTGGGCAGAAGTGAATGAGATTAACTCTTCAACCTGCCATTCGCTGATACTCTCCTGGTGGATAACCGAGTCCAGAAGTGAGCAGAAGACCCGACCTTCACAGAAGGCATCGAATAAGGTTTGCCAGGCACCGGCGAATCGCCCGGCCAGTTTACTTCGCTGACGTTTACTGCGGCAGCGATGCAATTCTTGCTGAAACAAGGATTCGTTTTCCGCACTGCTTTTTTCATGCAGAGCATCCCATAACTGGTTGAACCGTGTTTCAGTACAATTTCTGGCCGTTACCATCGTCATAATATTTCCTTCAGAGGCGGTTAAGCCTGTATCAATGTTGCTATTTGATATCTATTTTCCACGTAATATTCAGGTGACGAAATCTCAGCTATAAATCGCTGATGGCTAATTAGTCTGACCCGCATTTCTCCCGGTTGTACGCCCCACCAGGTAGCACCCATTCTTTTGACATGTTAATGACGGGCAATGTATAGACCGGATTTACCGCTTGCAGCAGCGCTTCCTCATCCGTGATATTAATAGGAGAAATATTCTGGCTTAGATCCAGAACATTTATTCGTTTACGACTGATAGTGACCCCAAAGCGGTTTTCATAGTTGGCCATTGCGTGAATACGCTCGGGGAAATAATGTTTGATGGTTGCCCATATGCGAGCACTGTTGTATATACACGTTAAGCATGAACTGCGACCCCATCCAAGACGATACGGTACTGGGGCTGTAACACGATGTTTTGCTAAAATCTCCCAGACTTGTTCTTCAGACCATTCAAGTACTGGCCTCCAGGCATCAACTTGTCTTTTTTTGCAACTGCTGGTATGTGGCTCCAGTTGTAAGTAATTGAATCTATTAGAGCTTTCCGCTCTCCTTTCCCCCGTAATAAAAAGCACCTTTTTTCCGTCAAAGCGTCTCTGATTTGTGAGTGCTCGCCGACCAACATCAATTTTTAGTGCTGATGAGCACCAACGTGTTTTAAGGCTTGGTGATTGCTGAGGGAACCGAAGTCGCGTGGCGGGAGTGCTTCGCTGGATATCACGTTCCGCGATTATTAATCCATCTGGGGTTTCGATACATTGCGGGCGACTGTAGCCATTCTCTTTCAGCATCTCACCTTCCATTCCTCCCTGAAGCCAGGAGAACATCAACGGTATCTGAAATGTTGAAGCTATTTTGCGGTTGTAGTCGGCCATAAATGGCCAGTCCATTAAAGTACTTCCCTCGCGGCCATCAACATCGTGATGCCAGAGTTCCACCCTGGACAGATCGACCCCGATGTCAATTAAGTGGAGAAGGCAGGCTATGGAGTCTTTTCCGCCGCTAAGGCAAATGATTATCACGTCATAGCAAGATATGTCGATATCTGGAGCGTTCCTGTACGTTTGTCCTGATAGTGGCGTGGTGATGCCTGCTATGCTACTCAGTGCAGGAATAATAAAGTTATCGTCGATTAAATCACTCACTTGCCGCGCTCCTGCTCTGAAGTGAATTTGTCAGAATCGCAGCAAGTCTAGTCTCGCCTAATGATGAGGCCAGATCTGATAGCGCTAGTTTACCTGCTGCTTCCATACCAAGTGCCTTTACTCGACTGGTATCAAGAACTGCAATTCTTTGGCCTGTTGCCTTACAGACAAGCGCATATCGACATACGCTTAATGTGCGATGGATGATGAATGAGAACATTTGATTGTCGATTTGTGCGCTGAATTTGCAGATCACATTTACTTTATGCGTCAACCCATTCTGGATTATGATTGTTGCAACATCGTCTTTAGGCATATCTACCTCCGGCTTTTTACTAAGCCTAATACGACGCTAACAGCTGACGAAATTTGCTTACAGATATAACTTTCACTGCAAATATCGTGTTATGAGTGACTGATTACTGCTTTGGAGACAGAATGGATTTTTCTAAAACTACTGTAGTGAAACCCGGTTTAATTGGTGATAACAACGCGTATTGGGCGATGCACTTTTGCTCAATTATTGAAACCCTTTATGATAATAACCGGATGAAGGTACGTTTTAATTCCCCTCTCATGGGGAAACATACACCAACAATGAGAAACCTAGTTTCATTAGCTGGTGAAGGATATTTTTCTTTAATTAAAGATCAGTTCAGAAACTTCGGTCTACAAAATTTGCTCTGCCACTATCTGATGAGTTATGAAGGTAGAGAAGTCTTAAATACTATACTTATTAATTTGTCTGATTATCGCAATGTCGATATCCTCGCTAATATGAGCCAGTTTGGTGTATTCATTAGCTGCCGTGACTTTAGAAGTGGCACTAATTTTGCGGTAGAGCATAATCCTTATCTACTTGGCCATGAGAATGTCTTTTATAATTCAGTTTATAATAGCTTAAAGTTTGCAGATCTATGCATTCTTTTCCGTATGAGAACGAATCCTAACCAAGAATCAGCTACTTTGTTTGGCATTCTTGGAGAGGTCGAAGGAAACAATGGTCAGGACTTGAAGAGACCGGCCTTCTGGGGAAGGAAAGGTTTGTATTTGTCTTTTGGTATTGGAGTCAATCCTAAACCCAAGGGGGAAAAACGTTCTAATCAATTTCAGCTTAATGACTGTACTTGCCAGTGGGTAAACGCTGCTGATGGTTATAAATTTGTCGCTATTTTTGAGTCAGAACACCATCTTGTTACAGATTATCTCGATGCAATAGGTACTATTGAACACCTTAATAAATTTGGCCCCAACCATCCTTTTCTAACACATTATCCAGCTCGGCACATTCTAAACATTGTGAGAGATGGCTGGGATAAATCAGTTGATATATTGATTACTGAACTGCGACGTTATCTTGCGCCTAACGAATTAGCTTCGCTAGGAACAAATCCAGTAATACCCTTTATACCCTCATTCAAACATTAAAATAAATGGGGCTACGGCCCCATTTTTTACTCACGATATAAGATGTAATAACATTTTCTGACCTGCATACTGTTGTTCAGGTAACCACAAAGTGCTTCACGACCATCCTGACTACGACCTATCCATAGGCCAGCCAAGCGTTTATCTGGTTGCTCAGACAGTATGAAAATTTTGCTGTTAATAAGACCAATGAATGGGCGTTCTACTCCCTGGGGGACTACAAAATTCCCCAGCGGTTTGTAACTTTCCAGGTTCAATACGATCGCAGCTGTCTGGTCACTGGAATTGTCAGCATCGTCCTGTTGCTCGCTGGCAGCAGGTTGTTGGTAGTTTTGAGAAGGCTGCTGAGCATAGAAATCGTTCGGATCGATCGATTCTGCGCTGGTTATGAAGGGCAATAGTGCTAAAAGGCCAAAAACAGCTTTTTTCATATGTCCACCATAGGGTTATGCGTTTAAATATGATTAGGCTATCAGTACCAATGCTGTCAGGCTAAAAACAATGGGGACAAATTGAGGGCTTTTATGTTGTGTTTATTGCTATTTTTGTCCTGCAATAGCATCTATTTCACACAATACACAGTGACATTTAGCTGGTGGCTCAAGTCGTTCGAATTGCGTCAGATTATGCAGACGTAATCGAGGTATACGTCTGACAGCATGATGGCCACACGAAAGTTCAAGAAACCAGATTCGTCCGTTACGGCTCCCGTCCTGAACCTTTACGTTTACAACTTCTCTCCATATGCGAATCATGGCTAACCTTCTGCCGGGCTCGGTGGTTCATCGTTGTCCTGGGTAATTTTAACGTAATCACCCTGATTGATAACGATTACTTCATTAAGATGAGGGCTGTAACGTACCCTCTCTACTTCGTCGAGATAGTCCACATGTCTACGCGCCTTGTTATTCGAGAAGCCGAGCGCTTTCCCTATTGCGTGAACTGATGGCCCACGGCCACCATTTCTGTTCATGTATTTTTTGACATACGTGATGATTGCTTTCCTGTCACTGGTCATGTCCGGGAGTTCGGCAATGTCATCATGACCTTGTCCTTTCGCTACGCGCAGCGTCATAGACTTTCTTTCACCATCGATAATGATTCGTCCCTGGTCATGCAACTGCCGGATACGCCGGGAAACGAGCCCTTTTGAATACCCCAGAGAAGAACAGATCTGCTCGTAAGACGGTGCTGCACCCTGCTCTTTGATTTCTGTCACAATGAAATCAAAGAGCCTGTCCAGGTGGGCATTTGCTTTTGGGGCGTTCTGTGCTTTTCCAGAAACACTACCGGCGTTGTCTTCAGTCATATCCCTTCCGTCCAGTTGGTGGTTGTTAATTAATGCGGGCTATCGACGTTCTTCGTCGAACTGAGACTAAAAGGCACGACGTCCGCTTTTACATCAGTTAAGGAGTGATTACCGCAGAGTTGCCCTTTAACTTTAGTCAGGCCCACCAGCGCATCCTCAAGCAGTTCTGATTCCTGAGATGTCACATTACTACCCAGTTCCATACCGATTTTTTCGCCCGCGTCCTTGAGGATACTGATAGCACGATCGATAGATTCACTGTACATAATCGCCACCTTGTTCGTTTTGTTAACATAGCCAATTAGTGCGTGTTCAGCTATAGCTGAGTTGTTTTATCACCTGTTTATGCGGCCCTTTTTCTTGCCAGGCAGCGAGCTAAAACCCGTTCCCTGGCTTCATGCTGCTCATCGATACAAAGCTGAATTCCCAACCCCAGGATGTAACGCTCCTGAAGTTCTGCCGGATGGAGGAAATTGAGCGCGGTGAAACCAGCTGGCACGGAACCATATTTGGCCAGGCTGTCTTCGTAACGTCGCTGGGCTATTTCACAAATTAAGTTATATTGAGCAATAGCTGCCTCACGTCCAACTTGATTGAATATTTCAACCGCCAGGACTTCCGAACATGTCTGCATTTTTGCATCCGTTTTGTTTACCTGACATCAGTATCACCCCGATGTGCTGGCTAACGAAATTTACGGATAGATGAATGTAATGAGGGGAATAGAACGTAATGGAATGTTTATACTGAACCCAAATTATGGGGAGCTTGATAATCAAATGTGGAAGTCTGTTGAGAAGCAGACTTCCAGACTTGGTATTAACTGGTTTTCTGACTATTAAGCCAGCTGATTAGCTCATCTTGCGTGTCAAAAGACGCGACAAAGGTCTGCTCCTGATCAGGACGTTGTGCATCCCTTATCGCTCTGAATGGAGCTTCACCGCTATAGTAGAATATTGGCTCCGCACGGCGTTTGACCCATGCTGATTGCTCGCGCTCTGCGAGCTCGCAGGCTTCTTCGTAATTGTCCGCTACTCCCAGCACTGTCGAACGATCCCAAGCTCCTCCATTCAGGCATCGAACAGTGATTTTCCCGTCCGGGCAAGTAATGCCATATGGATGATCCCACCAGGCATCAAGCTGAGACTTTGAGCGCTTTTCATTAGGTGTATCGTCGAAGTTTTTAGGTAATACCGGATTAAGGGGTATGCAGTTTGGCACTTGGATTCTCCCTGTAGCCTGAATCTACAAATAGGCAGTAAGCAATGTTCGTCAGGTTAACATGTACCTCCTGTTAGGTAATTAAGTACTTCGTTCCATTTTCGATATTCGCGTTATCTGACTCATTTTCTCCGACTTCAGGAGATCTCCATGCTGCTACGTAAGCCATGTGAATCAGGCTTGTTTTTCGCCCCGCTTTGACCCCATTTCCATGATGTTCTCAAACCTCGCGCTGTTACAGTAGGACAACTGCTACTGACGAGGTGAATATGACCAGATACCTTGGATACTGCGCCCTTGCGCTCCTTACCGTCCTGCCGACCGCTTCGGTATATTCTGCTGTACAGAATGATACAATGGGCCTATACGCTCCCGATCCCAGCTACACACCTGACATCCAAAATTCAGCACCTGTAACGCCTTCTCCGGGGGATGACAGTCTGTACAGTGATGACGTACCCGATTCATCTACCGCTCCAGAAAGCACCATTACCCCCCTGAATAGCTTTGATGTTATGTCTTTTTCTATAGGGCCGGTAAGCCTGCGGATGACAGCTTCTGAAGCGATCACTGCTATCACTGACAAACTTGGCCAGTCTGCTGGTGAAGAAATTCAAAAGCGCTACAGTAACAACTCATTGAATAGTATTTTCTGGGGAGATGCTCACCAGGAGACGGTGGTCTATTTTATCCCCGATACGGCAGTTGACCCCATTGAGCCGGTGGCTTACAAAATCCGCTTTTCATTCAGCAACCCTGATCTCTTACTGAAGTCGGCGATCGAGAAATATGGAGAGCCTTCAGTCTCTGATGCCCAGAGAGGTCGTTATATCTGGTGCAAGGCACTGGCGGAGAAAACGAATAAGTGTGATGACAGTAAATCTGAGCTTACGCTGACAACGCGAGAAGTTGAAGACACTGGCATCCTGACTCTCAGCGACCCAACGGTCTCATTTGATGCCTCGCGGACTGCAACGGCCACCCCGGATAAAGACCAGGCTGCGACTGAAGATAACCAGGGGCCATTGCCACAGCTCTGAAGTCGTCCGTCGCTGTCCAGCATCCTTTTGCAGGATTACTAAACCGACTGAATTCGTCAGCCGGTTTTTTTATCTGAATTTTACATTAGCGTCTGAAAGTACGCTTTCCAAACGGGCTTATCTCTTTGACGTGAAAACCCGCATTAGTCAGCATCCTGGCCATGACAACTGATGCAGGAAGACAGGATGCCTCCACTTTATGGCCGGGAGTAGCATCCAGAATACTTTGCAACATGGAGCGCCCAAATCCTTTTTGTCTTTGACTCCTGGTAACACCAAACATCCTGATTTCCAGATGTGAAGCAAGTCCATTTGCACCATTTTTGCCCGTCAGTAGGGCAAAACCTATCGCTGCGCCATTATGTTGAGCATCAAAGACAAACAAGAAATCGGCGCAATTCTCTCCCCGTTCCCGCCTGGCAATGGCTTCTGAGATCTGACTTTCGAACTGAGACAGTCCGTCATCATCATCAAAGTTAAAATACCCATCCCGCATACCGTCGCGAATCACCGCTATGATAAAGGGAACATCCTGTTTGGTTCCAAAGCGCATTTCAGGGGCAGATAACACCGTCATCAGTTTGTCTCTCGTAACCGTTATTATTCCATCAATTTGATTACATGGAGGTAAAGAGGTCAATAGAAATGAACGGGGTATTTCGCTGATGACCATTTGATCGGTGTTAGTGGTTTCAGTAGCAGAGCCAGGAGGTATATAAGGCCAGCAAAAATGCCAGCCTTTTTCATTTAAACCGGTTTTCTTATGATTCTCTTGATCGGCATTCCTGCCTTATCAAAATATCGGGTTGGCCATATTTCTTGAGGTTCTTCACCAATTGCATTAGCGATGATGATCTCGCCTCTAGGCCAGTCACGTGTCAGTGCATTTGCCAGAGTGCTGCTTGAAAGACCGTTAGCCCTACTCAGTGAGGCAAGTGACAAACCTTTCTTATGTAGCGCAGCTATGATGTCTGCCTTATGCCAGTCCTGTTTTTCCATCTCCATTTCCTTTGGTGGTGAATCGGAACATGGTTTGCAGTACCAGCTAATGACGACTGGCGAGCCGTAAGGCTCCCACGCCCCGACCCACCATTGACAAAAAACAGGCGAGCGAGTGCGAACCGTTCAAGTACATGAACGGCGTGTCATTAGTCGGGGCTGCAAATCCCCACTCTTACGATTTAGTAAGGGCTACAACAGTTTACAGCATTTAAAGGGTGTATCAGAAGTGTTAATGCCGTAAGTTTGCGAGTCGGTTTGAAATTCAGATAATAACTATGCTTAATGGCCTGTTCAGGAAAGCACTTCGATGCTGTTCATATAGCCAAAGCCGAATATCCGCTTTCTGCCGATCCCGAAAGCGTATGCCTGTTCAAGTGCGCCGACATCTTCAATCACGCATTCAGCATCGTACTGGCTCATCGGTACAATGATCTTGTGGGATGTACGGCCAACGCTCCCGGGCTTAATAATATGGAACTTGGTGCTTCGAACGATACGTAACCGTCCACAGATCACTCCGGCCCGTTCCAGGTGATAGTGGATATAATCCGGGAGTTCATGGGCAGGTGGACAAATCTCTCTTTTCCGGCCTCCAGCTTCCTCGCGTCGAATAGTGGCCAGCGAGCCGCAGATTCGAATTTTCTGGCCAGACACAAACATGATTTCCTTCATGACTTCGCCAGGGAGCCCGAGTGCAACAGCCGTTCTCAGAACAACCTGGGTGTCGGAGGCACTTTGTTTGCGAGAGTAGAAGGTGTATGGGAGTCGCGACCCAGAACGTTCCTGGACTACCTTATCCAGTTGCTGGTGGATCCCATACACGTCACCTGGGGCGATTCTGAACCTGAGCGCACATTCAAAGTATTTCACGCCACATTCCTTGCTGAACATAATGAATTTTCAATATTAGTTTCAGGGTATGGCATGGACGGCGAGTGACGAAATTATGAGGGGGGAATACGGCCAGTCCTTTGGCCGGTGTGGTCAGAGAATCATTTCGATACTTTCGCCGTGGAATATACCGATCACATCTGTCTTGAGGCGGTTACTCCTCGGCTTTACTTCATTGGCCACGAACTCTGGCAATGGCCGAATTTTCACGTGCTCATCCTGAATGATAATGAACGGCATAGATGAAGCGGCAGAAAGACGCAGTATCTGGTCGGGGTGTTCAGGATCAGCCATCGCGATGTTTGCAGCTGGATGCACTTTAACCGGACGGCGTAAGCGAAGCTTTTCTTCCGGTACACGCGCAATAGCCTTAATCAACGAGTTGAGTCTGACTGATTTATCTTCATCTTCCTCGATGTCCTTGCCCATCTTCTGGAGCAACTCGATTTTGTTAACCCTGCTAAAAAGCGTCTTTTGCCTCCAGCCGAAACTGACCAGATTGACGTTAGCATTATCAAACATACGCAGCTGCCGATAGAGATGCAGGGTCATGACACCAGGGCAGGCGCTATGCAGCGCGTTGAAGCGCATGTATTCCGGTCGGCGATCACCACCGTAGTTTTCGATGATGTGGCGTTGAATGCTCTCTTTATGCTGGTTGATGGATGTCACCAAACGGGTAACCAGCTGAGAGAATTCCGCATCTGTATTGTCGTACCATAATACGCCGGTAGTGCGCCGAGCGGACTTCTGCGAATAGCCATCCCTGATATGCAGGTCAGCGTATGCCGCGCAGGCAGCATGGACAGCATCGTGTCCCTGTTTCAGCTCAGGCATGATGTGTTCGATGGCCATATCTTCTTCGCCATCAGCAACGGCTGGCAGGACGCAGACACTCGCCTTGAGCGGAAGCCGGGAACCCAGCACTCCACGAAGTTGTGTGATCTCGCTCTCCAGCGTCTGGAAAGTTGTTGAGATATTCATTTCTATCCCCGAAAAAGGGCTCTAAACTCCCTCCGCTGCACGGAGGACTGTATGTACATACATACTCATAACAAGCGAAACCGAGTATATCAAGTTCGTTTTGTTTACAGACGAATTTTATCGATGACGAATGAAGTTTTCACTGCTGATTAGCCAATCCTGACGCGAGGGATTTCATTAATGTTAGTGAGATAGGATGGTGACAATAACTCCCGCCGCATCGTCCAGTCTTTGTCGATGCCCTGGCCCGCAAACCATAATTTCCCCCGACCTGACCGGTTAATTCTATCCATCACGCCCATCAACGCTTCACCATTGGCAAAGAGTCGGTTCTCACCAAACAAATCGAGCTGGCTGGTGGCGCTATCATAAAAGTCAGATAGCATCACTCCGGCTTTATGGTATCGGTATCCCTCCTGCCAGATATGCCGGAGCCCTGCGACCGCAGCCGCAATGATTTCCCGGGTATCGGCGGTGGGGTTTTCCAGCTTGACTGTCTGCTGGCCACTGTAAGGGGCCGTTTTCGAATAGTAACTTGTGCCAATAAAAACCGTTATGCAGCGACAGTATTGCTTCTCTTCGCGCAGCTTCTCGCCTGCACGTTCGGCATACTCACACACCGCCTGGTGCATTGCTTCGTAGTGCTCTATTTTCTGGCCGAATGAACGCGAGCTGATGATCTGCTGCTTAACCTTCCTCACCTCTTCCAGGGCTATGCAGGACTCGCCATTCAATTCGCGCTGCGTTCGCTCCAGTACGACTCCAAATGTGTTACGGATAAGCGATGTTGGCGCATTGGCCAGATCGAGAGCAGTCCTGATGCCCATGCTGTTCAGTCTGGTGGCATATCTCCGGCCCACCCCCCAGACATCGCTTACGTCAATATATGGCAATAATTTACGTTGTCTTTCTGGACTGCTGAGATCAACCACTCCGCCTGTTTTAGTCCATGTTTTTGCAGCTTTATTTGCTAGTTTTGCCAAAGTTTTAGTTGTCGATATGCCCACCCCCACGGGTATATGGGTGCTCTTTAATACGGTTTTCTTTATTTCTCTTCCATAGTCATCAAAATTATAATTTTTCTGCATTCCTTCAAACGAAAGGAAAACTTCATCAATACTGTAGACCTCAGTATTACTGGAGAATTTAAATAATGTCTCACACACCCTACGGGAGATCTCCGCGTACAAGGCATAGTTAGAACTGAAAACATGTACACCGTTAGCTTCAAAGAATGCTTTCTTCTGGAAGTACACGTCACCATTCTGGATACCTAATTTTTTAGCTTCCGCTGAACGTGCCACGACCATGCCATCATTGTTCGAAAGGCATACAATTGGCTTGTTCACCAGATCGGGCCGAAAGACTCTCTCGCAGGAGGCGTAAAATGAGTTGCAATCCACCAGGCAGAACATCACAAGGCCTTGTACACGATGAAGGTCACCACGCCAAAAATGGCCAGTTCTTCGCCTTCTTTCAGATAGATCGGTGACATCCGGCTATTCATTGGCAGTAGCGCGGGAGCCGGGCTTAGCTGCAACCGCTTAATGGTGAAATCACCATCAACGGTCGCAATCACAATATCCCCCTCTTTCGCCTCAAGTGAGCTATCCACGATGACCAGATCGCCTTCGTGAATACGTGCCTCTACCATCGATGAACCTGTTACTCGTAAGAAGTAGGTTGCAGATGGATGTTTGATGAGGTGAGTATTTAGATCAATAAATTCATCAACATAATCGGAAGCGACTGAAGGGAAACCTGCGCTGACAGGCTCAACGAACAACGGGAATTGGCCTGGTGATTGTTGTGTCACTGGGATAAGTTTCATAATGCTCTGCTCTTCGTGGTGCTGTATATCCATACAGTATTATAGACAGGAGCCAGGAATTTTCGCACCTCCTTTTCCGAAAGTTATTTTCCGCTATCACTCTTCAGGTTTTTCTTATCACTTGTCCAGAAGTGGGTAACTGCACATAACAAATTGCAACCATATGATTCCTCAGTTCATTTTCAGAATTTACTCGTGCTTACTTCGTATACAATTCGGAATTTATCCGTACATTTTATAAGGAGTAATAACGATGAAGCAGTTTACAAATGAAGCAACTCAACAAATGCTGGCCGACTTTGACAAATCCCCTTTCTCTGACGCTGATCTGGCCGCAATGGATGTGGATGCTCGACAAATTATTGAGCAGAACGCTGAAAGGGATCGCCAACACCCGGTAACAGCAATCTGGCGTGTTGCGGTCGAGGGAAGCCTGACTGCGCGAGGTGGTGTCGTAACCGCTGTTGATAGCGCCAGGGTTATGGATCTAGGCAACGGTCAAATGGTCAAAATCGCAGTGGAGGGTGATGCAGTCACTTATACCGATGGTTCATCTGCACGGATTGTTTCAAGCGCTGGCCAGAAAGCTACACACTTCGAGAAAGGGCTCGCGCTGGTGGGCAGCGTACTGGATAACGGGGATGAAATTGTCTCGACCCCGCAGGACAGATTAGTGCTGTTATCGCGCAAAGGTATGGCTGAAGCCCCCGACTTTCTGGCAATACCCGGAGGCGTGACTCATGGGGTATCGAACTAACAATTATGGCCGGGGCCAGGCGCTCCACGGAGATAAAACCACCACAGGCGCGACCGTCCTTACTTGGGGTCAGTTTGGATATCGAAAATTATTGTACTATAAGGACTTCCCCGGCATGTCAAAGCCGGTATTTATGGTTTCTGTCTGCTCTTCAGTAAAAATAAAGGGGAGAGACTGCGGTACTATAAACGGCCATGATGAATCGTCATCGATTCGGGCCCTGATGAAAGACGCGCGTGAGGTTCTTGTTCGTTAAGCGGATACGTATATCCTGTACAATAGCCAGATAGGCCTCACGGGGTCTAACCCTTTATCATCAACGAATTGCAGGTCAGATGGTTATACAGCTTCGAGCTTTAGTTGACTGAGTACAGCCGGAAATCATCACCGTAATGTAGTGATGCCCAACACAGCCGCGCATTTTTGGCGGCGATGGCCACAACAGCCCGCCAGTACCCTCTGCGCTCAACCAACATACAAACCCAACGGCTGAATGAGTCAGTCCTTTTCCCGGCGCCAATAAGCACTGAACGAGCCCCCTGAACCAGAAGCGTTCGCAGATACGAATCACCGGCTTTTGTGATCCTGCCGAGTTTCGACTTTCCCCCGCTGCTGTATTGTGATGGCGTCAGCCCCAGCCAGGCTGCCAGTTGACGTCCATTTTTAAAATCATGTGCATTACCGATACTGGCGACCAGTGCACAGGCCGTTGTGGGACCAACGCCCTTTAGCTCCATCAGCCGCTGACTGCGATGATCTGTTTTGGCTATGTGGGACAAAATTCGGTCATATTCAGTGATGTTAGCTTCAATGCGATCAACGTGTTCCATCAAATCATCAACACATTGCTGAACCTGAAGCGGTAAAGAGCTCTTCTGCACAGAAACCATGTGGCGCAGGGCATCAGCACTTTGTGGCGCGATGACACCGAATTCAGATATCAATCCTCGCAGACGATTATACGTTGCTGTTTTCTCTTCGATAAAACCCTGACGGGTACGATGTAAACACTGCATGGCCTGCTGGCTTTCGTCTTTCACTGGTACGAACCGCATATGCGGACGACGAACAGCTTCACAGATAGCCTGAGCATCAGCTGCATCATTTTTTCCTGATTTTCCGGCCATACGATAAGGCGATACAAACTTAGCAGCCATCAGACGTGGCTCATGACCATACTGCCGAAACAATCTTGCCCAGTAGTGAGCCCCGGAGCATGCTTCCATCCCGATAACACAGGGAGGCAAACTTGCAATTAACTCAGGAAGTGCAGCACGCGATACTTTAGGCTTAACCAGAACAGTTCTACCATTTTGATCAACACCGTGAACAGCAAACACATTTTTAGCAAGATCGATACCGACAGTCGTGATAGTCATAACGAATTCCTCCGGGACGATGTGTACCCCATGATTGCACAAGAGTTAATCAGGCGCATAATCAGGGGAAGTCCCTTCCATTCGTTAAGGCTATTTTTTGACCTTTCGACTTTAGCGGGTCTCAACCGACGAAACTTACCGGAAGCCGGTATCCGGTTGCTTTTCCAGATATAATCGCCTGTCAGATTGATATGCTCCCAGCCTAGCGGGGACAAATGCGACAGCAATTGATCGTTGATCTTCACCCCTTTACGCTTCAGGGCATCGACCGCTCTTTCCATATAGACGGTATTCCACAGCGAGATAGCTGCCGTCAGCAGCGTCAGTCCACTGGCGCGATAGCTCTGATTTTCCGGTTTACGATCCCTGATTTCACCCAGACGGTGCAGGAATACCGCGCGCGCCAGCGCGTTACGGGCTTCTCCTTTATTCAGTCCCGCCTGGACCCGCCGACGAAGTGCCGGATCGCGGAACCAGTCGATCATAAACAGCGTTCGTTCAATACGGCCAATTTCTCTCAGTGCTTTGGCAAGTCCATTTTGCTTTGAGTAGCTGGCAAGCTTTTTCAGCATCAGGGATGCCGTCACTGTTCCCTGCTTTATCGAGGTTGCCAGACGCAACACTTCACGCCAGTGAATTTCGATCTCTTTCAGGTTCAGGCTGGTCGTTGATATCAGTGACTGAAGCGCCGGGTACTGGTCTGCTTTCCCTTTGATAAACAGCTTCTTGTCATGGAGATCCCTGATTCGCGGACAGAACGCAAATCCCAGCAGATGCATCAGGGCAAAGACATGATCGGTGAAACCCGCGGTATCGGTGTAATGCTCCCTGATTTTCAGGTCACTTTCGTGGTACAGCAAGCCATCGAGAACATGGGTTGAATCCCTGACCCGACTTATTATGCAGGTGTAAAACGGGCTGTATTGATCCGAAATATGGGTATAAAACTGTCGTCCGGGCTCCTGCCCATATTTCGGGTTAACCTGTCCTGCGTAGCGGCCAGTGCTGCCTGTTCTGAAATTCTGTCCATCTGATGATGATGTTGTCCCGTCTCCCCAGAATGCCGCCAGCGGCCTTTTCCCCTGCGCGTTTACCAGTTCTGCAAGGGCGGCTGAATAGGTTTCGTCGCGGATGTACCATGCCTGAATATCTTCAAGTGATGATTTGGTACTCCCGGGGCAGGCTTCTGCCATTTTTGTCAGGCCAAGATTGATGCCATCCGCAAGAATGGTGGTGAGAAGCAGGCGGGTATCGGGACGGGTAATGTCATTTTTTATATGCGAAAAATGTCGGGTAAACGTCGTCCAGCCGTTTACCTCATCGAGAATTTCCGTGATTTTAGGGCGCGGTAGCATGCTGTAAACCAGCTCTGCCAGCGGTGAAACCTGCGCCGGTACGCAGTTATCCAGCGGAGAGACTTTTACGCCCCTGTCGGAAATTTCCACATCGGGCAGTTCACCAAGGGCTGCCATGGCATTGACCTCTTCAAGTCTGGACTGAAGCAGGGTCATACGGCTGGTAATGTACTCATGGTAATCAGCAGATACGGGCAGTGGCAGCGCCGGAGTGAGTTTGTCAAAGTCCTTTTCGGGAATGAGGTAATCATCAAAATTTTTGTAGCGCCGTGAGCCTTTAACCCAGATGTCCCCGGAGCGCAACGCTCCCTTAAGCTCGCTGAGCGCACAAAATTCATAATACTGCCGATCAATACCCGCAGGTGTAATCACCACCCTGTGCCAGCTTTCAGGGACAAACTCAAGCGGCGCAGTCGCCGGAACTTTACGTGAGTGCTTCAGGTACATATCCTTGATCACAACCAGCGCATCAGCCAGAGGTTGCGCTGCCGGGGTTGCGACTAACTGTAAAGTGGATAACATGCGTGGGGCATATTTCCGTAATATGCTGTATTTCTCGGTAATAATATGCAGCGGGTCAAAATTATTTTTTCTGGCGAGATGGCGTGTTTCCTCCAGACTGGCGACAAATTCAGGCCATGGGAGTATATTTTCTATTGCGAGCCATGGATCGTCACCGGAATCGCGGGCATCAGACAGCGCCTGACCGACATCGATGTACTGCCTCAGTTTTGACTGGATCAGCTTTCCGGTCTGCTGAAGGCGCTCTGCCTGTGTTCTTTTGGCTTTGCTGAAAAGGCTGTTCAGCATTCGCTCATGCAACTCAATCACTTCGTCTGTCAGTGTGGCTCTGGCTTCTTCCAGCACGCACACCAGGATCGCATGACGCCGGGTTGCTGAAAATCGGGTCAAATCACGGCTACTCATCTTCCGGCCTTCCCGCGCCAGTTTCAGCAACCGGTTCTGGTGAATGGTACGATCTATACCTTCCGGTAATGCCAGCGATTCAACGCTGCTGAGCCGATCAAGATGTTGCAGCACGTTCTTACCATTGATTTTACCCGGCGGTTGCAGAAGCCATGTCAGCCTGGAAGACTGATTATCCGATGACTCAAGTAAACGATCCAGGGCATCCCTGTGAGCCGGAGTTAACGGGGCATTCAGAGTCTGAAATACGATTTTATCGCCGCCTGCCATGGCCTCAGCACAGGTACGCTCCACGACATCAATCGCGGGGATTATTACGTTGTTCTGCCGGAGCCAGACCAGCATCTCTTCGGCCAGGAGAATACCTTTATCAGTACGCGTCGCCATCGACAGCAGGTGTGTAATACAGTCCTGCTGTATTTTGCCGGTAAATGCCTTCACGCCAAGATAGCGGTACAGTTCGGTTAAATGCTCGCGCCGGGTCGTATCCCTGCCGGAAAGGTAAGCAGGCCAGAGATCACCGGTAAGATTTAGCCTGCTGGCGATATGTTTCAGCAGTGCATCAGAGGGTGGGATTTTTTTATCCGGGGCAAAGCCAACATTTTTCAGATAGCAAAGAAGGACGGCAAAACCAAAACGGCTGGCGGGTTTACGGTGAGCACAGATAAGCGCCAGATCATGCTCACTGAAATAGGCCATCCGGGTCAGCGTTAACTCATCGTCTGGCAATGCCAGTAATGATTCTCTTTCCGACAGAGAAAGAATCTGCCTCCTTGCCATATAGTTTCCCTCATAAATTATCCGATGCGGTATTTTTAACAAAAATGGTTATCGCATAAGGGTGTACTCCCGCGCTATACGGCATTTTCAGAGGTTTGACCTTAATCGGATAACCTAAATGCGATACTGCAAGAGCGACAACTTAAAAGCGATAGCCACTGACGCAAAATCAACCCCTTACGAACCAAGATTGGTTAAATAATGCGCTTAACGTACAAAAATTTCCGATCTCCAAACTGACCCCGCTAAGAGGGGATGATATCATTGCTTTAGCTAAAGAGCTTAACCTGCCCTTTACTGCTAAAAACTCCCCTGAAGAGTTAGATCTTAACATTATTGAGTGGATAGCTTATTCAAGTGATGAAGGATACTTGTCTTTAAAATTCACCAGAACCATAGAACCATATATCTCTAGCCTTATTGGGAAAAAAAATAAATTCACAACGCAATTGTTAACGGCAAGCTTACGCTTAAGTAGCCAGTATTCATCTTCTCTTTATCAACTTATCAGGAAGCATTACTCTAATTTTAAGAAGAAAAATTATTTTATTATTTCCGTTGATGAGTTAAAGGAAGAGTTAATAGCTTATACTTTTGATAAAGATGGAAATATTGAGTACAAATACCCTGACTTTCCTATTTTTAAAAGGGATGTGTTAAATAAAGCCATTGCTGAAATTAAAAAGAAAACAGAAATATCGTTTGTTGGCTTCACTGTTCATGAAAAAGAAGGAAGAAAAATTAGTAAGCTGAAGTTCGAATTTGTCGTTGATGAAGATGAATTTTCTGGCGATAAAGATGATGAAGCTTTTTTTATGAATTTATCTGAAGCTGATGCAGCTTTTCTCAAGGTATTTGATGAAACCGTACCTCCCAAAAAAGCTAAGGGGTGATATATGGCTAAAATTTACGATTTCCCTCAAGGAGCCGAACGCCGCAGGATGCACCGCAAAATCCAGTGGAACAACGCTGTAAAATTATCTAAAAATGGCTGGAGTAAGCCAGAGGTTAAACGCTGGTCTTTTTTAGCATTCATCTCAACTGGCTGGTATTACTTTCGCCTTTCGGTAGCAGTCATTTTCCATATCATTACTATTTGTGGTTTAGCTGTGCTCGCGGCGTTAAGCAATACGATATTCTGGATTGGTGGCGCGATATGTCTTGTAACCTGGTATACAAATGACCATCAAATTTGGAGTACTAACAATCTTACTATCCCTATTGTTTTCGGACTTTGGGTGTTAAGTTTAGTAGCTGCACCACTCATAGATTTTTTCAGTCAAAAATTGCCCTTTTATCGTCTTCTTGTGCCTGATACGAAGCGTGAGGAAGTGGGCGAAGATGATTCTTAAAGCCCTGCCCTGTACGGCTTTAACGCCTTCTCGCGGTAGATCTATGGATGTTGAGAATGTAGTATGGTTATACTGCGATGCAGGATAGGGCAAACGCCGTAAAATGACGTCATTCGACGTTATTTTTCAGCGTTTGCCAGGTGACCTACAGTCGGTTCTTGTTGGGAGATTTTATGAAGTTTATAGTAAAGGATTTTATCAGTGATAAATATGCAAAGGCTATTAACATTTTAAATGATAACCTTAAAGAAAACTACTATGTTTTTTATGGTGTAAGGTTAAGTGAAATTCTTTTTCCTGCAAGTGATTATGGTACAGATGATTTTTTTAAGGAGTTTGAGGAAATAAACAACGTTACCTTGCCTTTAGTTGTTTTTGAAATAAATGAACGTAAACCTGTGATTGTAATTGGTTTTGATGAAATAAATGGTGCGATTCTTATAGAGAAATCCGGTATAAAGGTTTTAGTAATCGATAATCTATCGGCGTTGCTGACCAATGAAACATTGGGTGTCTTCTTCAAGTAACAGATCTAGCTGAAAATCGTAATCAAAACTGTGCACCTTATCTGTGAGGCTATTCAGTTTCATTAGATAGTCTATTCCGATAGATAGCGAGGTGGGTTTTTCGAACTCAAGCCAGAAGCAGACATTGTAAACCCTTCCGAACCAGAACCCCCCGCCATAGCAAAGTGCGCGTTGTATGAAAACCCAAGTACCGGGCGGCATGTAGTTTACACACTCTCCGCGATGAATTACTTCATATTTGCTTATTTTACTGGTCATAGTCGGTGCTTATAAAGATATGTTTATATATACAGTATTTTAAAAATGGTCGAAAGAAAAGCCCTTGCGGGCTTATTTTTTTAGCTGTCTTTTTTGTTTTTTTGTTAGCTGTAATGTCTAACCTATTTTCGCGGATTCCAAAATCCAGCGGTTTTTCTCAGCTTCATCCATGTTATCGAATGCCGCCAACGCCGCTTTGAGAACTGTTGTTTTATTCTGTCCTGTTCTTACCGCCTCGGCTTCGAGAATGGATTCAAATCCGTCTGATAGGCGAAAATTAACCAGCCTTCCCTTTCTCGATGCGGGCCTTCTGTTTGCACCTGAAATAAAGCGCGCTGTATCGGCGTTCGTAGCTGCGCCTTCTGTATCTGGCAATTTTGGGCGATTGAGTTTAAGGGTCATTTTTATTGCTCCGGGCTACTTATTTCCGATAAGTTTAATTGCTTTACGATGTAAAGACAACGTAAAGCAACAATTATTTCTATATGATGCCTAGTTCCTGTGCCAGTAATTCTAGTTGCGCTTTTGCTGCCGTCAGGCTTGTTGCGCGGCTTACATCATGTACACCTGCCCCTTCATTACAGGCGCTTTCAAATACATCTAGATCGGAGAGGCGCGTTTTGAGTGGCTGAATCCATATGCTATCGGAGCGCAAGAACTTATCTAGTTTTATAGCTGCCTGGCGGTGTCGAGGCTTACTGGAATTTATTCTTGTCAGTAATACCCAGGGCTGAAGTTTTGGGTTTGTTTTTTGTGCAATACGGACTTTTTCTGTAACAGTGGTGAGAGTTTCACTCTCGAAATCAGAAGACGGTTTAGTCAGGGTGATCATTATATCTGCTACTGTCAGTGCGCTACGAAACTCTTGGCTATCATGTCCGGGGCAATCCACGATCAGTACATCGCATAGCTTGCTGAGGCGGCTTATCTCTTTACTGACATTGCCATAACCCTCCTGGACGCTTACTGGCAATAAGCCATTCTCTTTACGTTTCTCATTCCAGCTCATCATGTCGTTGTTTTTGTCTGTCTTCAGGACAATAGCTGATTTTCCCTTGTTCACGAGCATTGCAGCCAGATTTGCAGTTGTTGTGCTTTTACCTACACCGCCTTTATCTGATGAAACCAACAATGTGATACCCATAGCCCTCTCCCGTCTTTATGGTGTCTTTACGACGTAAATTGATATGTGTCTTTACAGTGTGGTTATAACGTAAAGCTAGGTGCGTGTAAAGATGGTGCCGGGGAAAATGTATTTATTGTGTCTTTATGCTGTCTTTACATCGTCTTTATATGACGTTACATCGTCACATAAAGTCAAAATGTTTGGTTCTTTTTGAGTATGCCTTTTAAATACCACCCATAACGGGTACTGTATAGTTATGCTTTAACTACCTAAATCGAACTGGTTCTACACTGTGACTCAAACTGTACCGAAAGGCTTTGTCCGGGCTTATTTACGCGCCTCTACATCTGAACAAGATGCTTCTCGCGCTCTGGCTGCGATTGATAGTTTTGCCGAGGAACGTGGGCTGAACATTTGCAATTACTACATTGAGAATGAATCTGGTTCGAGGCTTGACCGGCCTGAATTATTCAGGTTGCTCAAAGACTGCCGGCACAACGATATTCTCTTAATTGAGGATGTAGATCGGCTCTCACGTCTGACTGGCGAAGACTGGAACAGCTTGAAAAAATTGATTAGGCAGAAAGATATACGAGTGATGGCCATCAACGTTCCGACAACATGGATAGCTTCAGGAAGCCATGATTTTGATAGCCGCATGTTTGCTGCAATTAACGATATGTTGCTCGACATGCTGGCTGCTGTGGCACGTCGTGACTATGAACAACGCCGGGAACGTCAAAGACAGGGGATTAGTAAAGCTCAAAAAGAGGGAAGGTATAAGGGGCGACAGGCCAATAAGGAGCGATACGATGCCATCAATCGGTTGCTCGATAGCGGTAGTTCCTGGAGTCAGGTACAGAAAATTATGGCCTGTAGTCGAGGGACAATTAGTAGTGCTGTAAAATCGAGGAAGTTGAACGCCATTTAAGCTAGTAGTTACAACACTCAATAGAATTTAAGCCGACTCTGCTTGGCTTGCGAGTGTGGCTAATAGGGGAGCCCGCAGAATTCGGAAAAAATCGTACGCTAAGGTTTTCCGGGCATCCGTAAGGGCCGAAACTTCCCGTCTTCCAGTCTGCGGCTCTGCCGCCAGACGTAATCGCCGGTTAGGTTGATGTGCTCCCAGCCCAGCGGCGACAGGAATTGCAGCAGCTCGCCGTCCACCGGCTTGCCGGCCTCGACCAACCCCTGGGTGGCGCGTTCCAGGTACACCGTGTTCCACAGCACGATAGCCGCCGTCACCAGGTTGAGGCCGCTGGCCCGGTAGCGCTGCTGCTCGAAGCTCCGATCCCTGATTTCCCCAAGGCGGTTGAAGAACACCGCCCTGGCCAGCGAGTTGCGCGCCTCACCTTTGTTCAGGCCGGCATGCACGCGGCGGCGCAGTTCAACACTTTGCAGCCAGTCCAGGATGAACAGCGTGCGCTCGATCCGGCCCAGCTCGCGCAGGGCCACGGCCAGTCCGTTCTGGCGCGGGTAGCTGCCGAGCTTGCGCAGCATCAGCGAGGCGGTGACGGTGCCCTGCTTGATCGAGCTGGCCAGGCGCAGGATGTCGTCCCAGTGGGCACGCACGTGCTTGATGTTCAGGGTGCCGCCGATCAGCGGGCGCAACGTCGGGTAGGCTTGCACGCCCTGCGGCACGTACAGCTTGGTTTCGCCGAGGTCGCGGATGCGCGGCGCGAAGCGGAAGCCTAGCAGGTGCATCAGGGCAAAGACGTGATCGGTGAAGCCGGCCGTGTCGGTGTAGTGCTCCTCGATCCGCAGGTCGGACTCGTGGTACAGCAGGCCGTCGAGCACATAGGTGGAATCGCGGACGCCGACATTCACCACGCGGGTGCTGAACGGCGCGTACTGGTCGGAGATATGGGTATAGAACAGCCGTCCCGGCTCGCTACCGTACTTCGGGTTGACGTGCCCGGTGCTCTCGCCCCGGCCACCCGCGCGGAAGCGCTGGCCATCGGAGGATGAGGTCGTGCCGTCGCCCCAGTGGGCGGCAAAGGCGTGGCGATACTGGTGGTTGACCAGCTCGGCCAAGGCCGCCGAATAGGTTTCGTCGCGGATGTGCCAGGCTTGCAGCCAGGACAGCTTGGCGTAGGTCAGGCCGGGGCTCGACTCGGCCATCTTGGTCAGCCCGAGGTTGATCGCATCACCGAGGATTGCGGACAGCAGCAACGTCCTGTCTTTGGCCTCGGCCCCGTCCTTCAAGTGGGTGAAGTGGCGGCTGAAGCCCGTCCAGTCGTCCACGTCCATCAGCAGTTCGGTGATCTTGATGCGCGGCAGTAACTGGCTGGTTTGGTCGATCAGCGCCTGCGCCCGATCCGGCACCGCCGCATCCAGCGGGGTGATTTTCAGCCCTGACTCGGTGAGGATGGCATCGGGCAGCTCGTTGTCCTTGGCCAGGCGGGTGACGGTGGCCAACTGCTCGTCCAGCAGCTGCAAACGCTCTTCCAGGTACTGGTCGCTGTTCGGGTTGATCGCCAGGGGCAGGGCCTGCTCGCGCTTGAGTGCGGCGAACTTCTCGGCCGGCAGCAGGTAGTCGTCGAAGTCGCGGAACTGCCGCGAGCCCTTGACCCAGATGTCGCCGGAGCGCAGGGCGTTCTTCAGCTCGGACAGGGCGCAGATTTCGTAGAATTTCCGGTCGAGGCCTTCCGGGGTGATCACCAGCGGCTTCCAGCGCGGCTTGATGAAGGCCGTGGGTGCATCGGCCGGCACCTTGCGCAGGTTGTCGGCGTTCATCTCACGCAGGGTCTGCACGGCTGCCAGCACGCCTTGCGCGGCCGGCCCGTGCTGTTCCCCAACTTTTCGCTCGGCGAAGAGTATGAACATGCGCCGCCGGCGACGAATCGCCAAATCTCACCGTATCTCCCGAGCGGACGATTTCGCACCGGTCTGCCCGTCGAAGGGCTTGCGATCGAACGGGGCGACCTTTTCTATGCATGTCCGCGAGCCAGCGTCTTTTATGGCACGGCGCTCGACGCCGACCTTCGGACGCGCGGCGTAAGCACGCTTGTCATGGCCGGGATAAGCACCACCGGCGTTGTTCTTTCAAGCGTCGCCTGGGCTAGTGATGCGGACTACGACGTGCGTTTGGTCCAGGACTGCTGCTACGACCCGGATCGGGATGCCCACGAAGCTCTGTTGCGTTCCGGGTTCGGCGGACGTGTACAGGTCGTGTAATTTTCGGGCCTCGCATGATCGCGGCCATAGCCGCAGGTGGATTGGTGCGAGGCAGGGCCAGTCCAAGTCAGGGTGCGGTCATCGCGGCGCCTGCAACTCTCAAAAACCCATCGCCGTAGCGGAGGTCTTGTAATCGCATGTCATTACGCACGCCCGATTTATTGTTCACAGCGATAGCACCTGCCATTTGGGGCAGCACCTACATTGTCACCACCCAATACCTGCCGAACTTCTCACCGATGACGGTCGCGATGCTGCGGGCGTTGCCGGCGGGTTTATTGCTCGTGATGATCGTCCGACAGATTCCAACGGGAATCTGGTGGATGCGCATCTTCATCCTCGGCGCACTTAATATTTCGCTATTCTGGAGCTTGTTGTTTATTTCGGTCTACCGCCTGCCGGGCGGGGTCGCGGCGACGGTAGGCGCTGTGCAGCCGCTGATGGTCGTGTTCATCTCTGCCGCTCTGCTAGGTAGCCCGATACGATTGATGGCGGTCCTGGGGGCTATTTGCGGAACTGCGGGCGTGGCGCTGTTGGTGTTGACACCAAACGCAGCGCTAGATCCTGTCGGCGTCGCAGCGGGCCTGGCGGGGGCGGTTTCCATGGCGTTCGGAACCGTGCTGACCCGCAAGTGGCAACCTCCCGTGCCTCTGCTCACCTTTACCGCCTGGCAACTGGCGGCCGGAGGACTTCTGCTCGTTCCAGTAGCTTTAGTGTTTGATCCGCCAATCCCGATGCCTACAGGAACCAATGTTCTCGGCCTGGCGTGGCTCGGCCTGATCGGAGCGGGTTTAACCTACTTCCTTTGGTTCCGGGGGATCTCGCGACTCGAACCTACAGTTGTTTCCTTACTGGGCTTTCTCAGCCCGGGGACCGCCGTGTTGCTAGGATGGTTGTTCTTGGATCAGACGCTGAGTGCGCTTCAAATCATCGGCGTCCTGCTCGTGATCGGGAGTATCTGGCTGGGCCAACGTTCCAACCGCACTCCTAGGGCGCGTATAGCTTGCCGGAAGTCGCCTTGACCCGCATGGCATAGGCCTATCGTTTCCACGATCAGCGATCGGCTCGTTGCCCTGCGCCGCTCCAAAGCCCGCGACGCAGCGCCGGCAGGCAGAGCAAGTAGAGGGCAGCGCCTGCAATCCATGCCCACCCGTTCCACGTTGTTATAGAAGCCGCATAGATCGCCGTGAAGAGGAGGGGTCCGACGATCGAGGTCAGGCTGGTGAGCGCCGCCAGTGAGCCTTGCAGCTGCCCCTGACGTTCCTCATCCACCTGCCTGGACAACATTGCTTGCAGCGCCGGCATTCCGATGCCACCCGAAGCAAGCAGGACCATGATCGGGAACGCCATCCATCCCCGTGTCGCGAAGGCAAGCAGGATGTAGCCTGTGCCGTCGGCAATCATTCCGAGCATGAGTGCCCGCCTTTCGCCGAGCCGGGCGGCTACAGGGCCGGTGATCATTGCCTGGGCGAGTGAATGCAGAATGCCAAATGCGGCAAGCGAAATGCCGATCGTGGTCGCGTCCCAGTGAAAGCGATCCTCGCCGAAAATGACCCAAAGCGCGGCCGGCACCTGTCCGACAAGTTGCATGATGAAGAAGACCGCCATCAGGGCGGCGACGACGGTCATGCCCCGGGCCCACCGGAACGAAGCGAGCGGGTTGAGAGCCTCCCGGCGTAACGGCCGGCGTTCGCCTTTGTGCGACTCCGGCAAAAGGAAACAGCCCGTCAGGAAATTGAGGCCGTTCAAGGCTGCCGCGGCGAAGAACGGAGCGTGGGGGGAGAAACCGCCCATCAGCCCACCGAGCACAGGTCCCGCGACCATCCCGAACCCGAAACAGGCGCTCATGAAGCCGAAGTGCCGCGCGCGCTCATCGCCATCAGTGATATCGGCAATATAAGCGCCGGCTACCGCCCCAGTCGCCCCGGTGATGCCGGCCACGATCCGCCCGATATAGAGAACCCAAAGGAAAGGCGTCGTCGCCATGATGGCGTAGTCGACAGCAGCGCCGGCCAGCGAGACGAGCAAGACCGGCCGCCGCCCGAAACGATCCGACAGCGCGCCCAGCACAGGTGCGCAGGCAAATTGCATCAACGCATACAGCGCCAGCAGAATGCCATAGTGGGCGGTGACGTCGTTCGAGTGAACCAGATCGCGCAGGAGGCCCGGCAGCACCGGCATAATCAGGCCGATGCCGACAGCGTCGAGCGCGACAGTGCTCAGAATTACGATCAGGGGTCTGTTGGGTTTCACGTCTGGCCTCCGGACCAGCCTCCGCTGGTCCGATTGAACGCGCGGATTCTTTATCACTGATAAGTTGGTGGACATATTATGTTTATCAGTGATAAAGTGTCAAGCATGACAAAGTTGCAGCCGAATACAGTGATCCGTGCCGCCCTGGACCTGTTGAACGAGGTCGGCGTAGACGGTCTGACGACACGCAAACTGGCGGAACGGTTGGGGGTTCAGCAGCCGGCGCTTTACTGGCACTTCAGGAACAAGCGGGCGCTGCTCGACGCACTGGCCGAAGCCATGCTGGCGGAGAATCATACGCATTCGGTGCCGAGAGCCGACGACGACTGGCGCTCATTTCTGATCGGGAATGCCCGCAGCTTCAGGCAGGCGCTGCTCGCCTACCGCGATGGCGCGCGCATCCATGCCGGCACGCGACCGGGCGCACCGCAGATGGAAACGGCCGACGCGCAGCTTCGCTTCCTCTGCGAGGCGGGTTTTTCGGCCGGGGACGCCGTCAATGCGCTGATGACAATCAGCTACTTCACTGTTGGGGCCGTGCTTGAGGAGCAGGCCGGCGACAGCGATGCCGGCGAGCGCGGCGGCACCGTTGAACAGGCTCCGCTCTCGCCGCTGTTGCGGGCCGCGATAGACGCCTTCGACGAAGCCGATCCGGACGCAGCGTTCGAGCAGGGACTCGCGGTGATTGTCGATGGATTGGCGAAAAGGAGGCTCGTTGTCAGGAACGTTGAAGGACCGAGAAAGGGTGACGATTGATCAGGACCGCTGCCGGAGCGCAACCCACTCACTACAGCAGAGCCATGTAGACAACATCCCCTCCCCCTTTCCACCGCGTCAGACGCCCGTAGCAGCCCGCTACGGGCTTTTTCATGCCCTGCCCTAGCGTCCAAGCCTCACGGCCGCGCTCGGCCTCTCTGGCGGCCTTCTGGCGCTCCTGCTGCGGCGTCCGCTCGTGGGCCGTGGCGCGGGTCCGCGCGCCGGCCTCGTGCGCCTGGCGCTCGCGGGCGAGGTCCAGGGCGGCCGTCTTCACGTTCTGCCTTGCGCAGATGAGATAGGAGAGCATGAAAAACCTCGGGGCAGCCATCGAATGATGCCATCTACAGGGGTTAAAATAACCACCATCATTTCATAACAATACCTGCTGACTATGAAGATCTACGTCATCAAAATAGCAGTTCATGGAGTCAGTCCGATGGTCTGGCGTCGGCTGAGAATTGCTGCCGACACGTCACTGGCCGCGCTTCACTTCATTTTCCAGATAGTGCAGGGCTGGGGGGACGACCATCTCCATCAATTTCACATTTATGGCAAAGATTACGGTATCTCCTACGAAGGAGGCATCGGTTTTGTCGATAATCCGTTCCGGGTCGTGATTGATGATTTTGCTTTTGATGCTGGCGATCGCTTTACCTATGAATACAATTTCTTTGAGCACTGGCTTCATGACATTCGTGTTGAGGCCATTTATGAAAACTCTACGCTGAAAGCGCCGTTTTGTATAAGCGGCCATGGTATGCCCGGAGCCACAGCTGCGGATGAGTTCGATAAAACCCTGGCGTTTCTTGAAGCTATCGTTAATGCGGATGATGAAACAACGGTCGGCGAGATCCGCCCTTTTGCTGACGACCTGGATGCTGTCAGGTTCAACCGCCACAAAATCAACCGGCAACTGAGCAGGCTCGACCTTGCATCTCCGGTACTGGAGCCTGAAGTTATCTGGCTGGGCCGTCGTCGCTGACTGATGTCTATAAAGGTATACGTTTTCAGCATGCCTCTCAGATCCCCGAAAAAATGTCTATAAACCTCCCTAAATCAGTGTTTATGGATTATTCTTTAAATCTCTATGATGTTTAAAGACCTTCCGGAGGTTTTGCGTGCAATATGCCTACATCAGGGTAAGCTCGGCCGATCAGAATACGGCCCGTCAGGAAGAGGCATTGTCAAAGGCGGGTTTTCAGCCTGATAAAATTTGTGTTGAGCATGCCAGCGCGAAGGACACAAACCGCCCGGGGTTACAGGAACTCCTGGGGCAATTACGCCCTGGTGATACGCTTCTGGTTCATTCCATCGATCGCCTTTGCCGGAATATGTCGGATATGTGCGCTGTCACCACCCGGCTTCGTGACCAGGGCGTTACCCTTATTTTTCTGAAAGAGCAGCTGACGTTCAGCGCCGGCACAAACAATCCGATGCAGGAACTGCAGCTGCACATGATGTCGGCATTCAGCCAGTTTGAACGAGCCTTACTGAAGGAAAGGCAGGCCGACGGCATCGCCGCGAAAAAAGCACGGGGTGAAAAAACAGGGCGCCCCGGCGCCGATATCAAAAAGATCCAGGAAATTGACGCACTCAGAAGCAGAGGGGTCAGGCTCAGGATCGCCTGCGACCATGCGGGCCTTGGCGTTTCCACATATTATAAGCTTCGTCACCAGATGAACAACCAGTAGCCGGGAGATAGTCATCCACCACAGCAGGAGGCAATGATGCAACTGACGCTCCAGATAGTCATCACCGATGAATCAGGCTCCAGTCGAACGGAGGAACTGATGACAATCCAGAAATCAGGGGAGACCCGGAACGACATCGGATTATCGGTGTCAGAATCCAAGCTGTTGCTGAATACGGTCCAGCAGTCGGTGGTCCAGCTGCAGGCAGACGAATATACTCAACACCATATCCGGTGCCCTCACTGCCTTGCTGCGCGCAGAATCAAAGGCAAACAGAAAATACGGTACCGGACGCTGTTTGGCGTTATTCCGGTATCCGGGCTTCGGGTGTACCGGTGCCGTTGTGAAGAGAGTGATACAAAGACAGTCAGTTTGCTCAGCGACTGGGCCGGCGATTATTCTCACCCGGCACTGAAATATATTGAAACCCGCTGGGCCTCGATGATCTCCTATGAAATGACGACTCGTCTGCTGAAAGATATTCTGCCGGTGGGCCACAGCCTGAATGCCTCAACGGTGAGGAATCATTTATGCCAGGTGGCGCAGCGTCTTGACGCTGAGGCTGAAGCTCATTCAGGTTTTCTTTCCGGCTGCCCCCGCGACTGGGGGAACCTGCCCAGGCCAGGAAAACCGCTTGTGGTGGGTATAGATGGTGGTTATGTTCGCGATCGGGATGACAAAAAGCGTAATTTTGAAATTATTGCCGGGAAGTCTTTTTCCGTTGGTGCGCCTGCTGACACCCGCCGCTTCGGTTTTGTTCAGAAGGATGACTGTCATCCGGAACGCAGGCTCATGACCCACCTTTCAGCGCAGGGAATGCAGGCCAACCAGCAGATATTTTTTCTGTCCGACGGCGCGGATAATCTCAGGGACCTCCAGTTCGGTATGTACCCTGAGTCAACGCATGTGCTGGACTGGTTTCATATCACCATGAGGCTGAAGGTGCTCATGCAATATGCCCGGGGACTGCTGGTATCAGATCCAGAGGCGGGGAGTAAAGTTCTGGCACTGCTGGAAAGCATTAAACGATATCTCTGGCATGGCAATGTTGTCGCTGCGCTGGAACATATTGATAATTGCGTTATGTATTGCGATGACCCTGAACTCAGCTATCCTAGCCTGAAATCCCTGCAAAAACATCTGGATGAAATGTATACCTACATCCGGAATAATAAGATGATGATCCCAAACTACGGCGAAATGCGTCGGTACGGAGAGCCGGTATCAACCGCGTTTGTGGAATCCACGATCAATGAAGTGATCGCCAGACGAATGGCCAAAAAGCAGCAGATGCAGTGGAGCAGAAAAGGGGCTCATTATTTGTTACAGACCCGGACCGCCGTTTTGAATAACGAACTGCAGGATAAATTTGTCTGCTGGTATCCGGGTTTTCAAAGTGACGGGAAGGGACCAGCGATGGCAGCATAGCTCACGCTGCCCCAATATTTTTTATGCTCTCGGTCGTATGGAAGCTGGACCGCCTCGGTCGTGATCTTCGTCATCTCATTAATACAGTGCACGACCTGACCGCGAGGGGGACCGGTCTGAAAGTGCTGACCGGTCACGGGGCGACTATCGACACAACAACGGCCGCTGGCAAGCTTGTCTTCGGTATCTTTGCCGCACTGGCGGAGTTTGAGCGCGAACTGATTGCTGAAAGAACGACTGCAGGTCTGGTATCAGCAAGAGCCCGTGGGCGGAACGGCGGCCGACCTTATAAAATGACGCCAGTCAAACTGCGACTGGCAATGGCATCAATGGGACAATCAGAAACAAAGGTCAGTACGCTATGCCAGGAACTTGGGATAACCCGGCAAACTTTGTACAGGCATATTTCCCCTGTTGGTCAACTGCGGGCGGACGGGATCAAGCTGCTCAACCGTGGATAATTTGAACGGACGGAAAAATCTGGGGTTCCGGCGTAGTACCCCTATCACCTCCACATTTTTGCAACAGTGCCTTATAAATGGCAGCCTTATGTTTACTTGCCAAGATGGGCTACCATATGATGTTTTATACTGAGCAATATTAATATTATCTTTAATGGAAAAATTAAGCCCACTAAGTGACCCACTGCTATATGGCTCTATTGTGAAGACGCCTGAGGGTAAAAATTTATACATGGTTGTCCCTATGTCTATTATTGCAAGGTTGACAATATTATTCGTTTTATAAATTTGAGCGTTTAAAATCACACATCAAAGCAATTAGTCAGGATAAACAACAATACCCAGTGCTTCGAGAATCAGTTCTTGCTGCCAGGCTGCAATTTTGATACCTGATGTATCGACTTTGCGGGGATCTAAACCGTCGAGTTCGGCGTGGCATAAATTGGCACCCTGTAGGCTAAATTGCCCCCAGACATCTTCGGAAAAAACACCTCGACTTAAGTCTGACTCTTTCAGTGATGCACCCGCTAGGTTCGTTCCTATCCAGCGATTTTCAAACAACTCACATTTTTCTAAACAAACCCTCTCCATATTGGCATAGGAAAGATTACATCCAGAAATAAATGCTGAGCAAAAGTACATACGATTACTCACTTGATGGGCAAAGTTTGTTCGGGAAAAGTTGGCACCTTTTAAATCACACGCACGGAACTCTATACCGTAGCAATTGGCATTACTGAAGTTTGCCATCGCAAGTTGGCATTGTTGGAAACTTGCATCACGAAGATCTGCGACATCAAAGTGGCAGCCTTCGATATCACCCTGTTCAATGAACTTGCAGTTGACGAATGTCGTATCACGCAAGTTAGCACGTCGAAAGTCGCTGCGAATGAATGTGCAAGCGGTGAAGGTGAGATCACTTAAGTCTTTATGTGAAAAGTTGTGGTGCCGATATGTATGATTGTAGGTTTCCATGAGTACTCCTTGTTGAAAGGAGGGCTAGACTACCATTATACATATGCCAAGACATTAAAATAAAAGCCTGTTACATCAACACATTACAACCCCTCAATTTACCTGTTTTAAGTGGTCAAATTGGCGCGTAGAGCGCCTATCGCTCTTGCATTGGCACGCGGCCCTGTTGAAAAAAGTTATTCGCTTTAGATAGGGTTAGGAGAGCCGTGCTTCGCCGGTAAAAAATCGGACTATCCGACGCAGGGCGGACTCATCGGCGGAGAAGCAAACTTTGACTATATCTCCCTACACTTGGAAGAGGGCTAGACTGGCCCCATAGATCACCAGACACTTCGACTCTCTTAAAATAAGAGGTAGTCTTGGAACTATGTTTAATACCAGTCAGAACGATAAGATGGTTGAAGTGTTATCAGGACCTGAGCGGCGTCGGCGTCGTACACCGCAGGAAAAAATTGCCATTATTCAGCAGACTATGGAGCCCGGTATGACCGTGTCTCATGTCGCGCGCCTGCATGGCATCAATGCAAACCAGATATTCAAATGGCGCAAGCAATATTAAGACGGTTCACTGACGGCTGTTGCATCGGGCGAGGAAGTGGTGCCGGCCTCCGAACTCGCTGCCGCCAATAAGCAAATTCGCGAACTCCAGCGCCTTCTGGGCAAAAAGACGATGGAAGCCGAGATACTCAAAGAGGCCGTGGAGTTCGGCCGGGCAAAAAAATGGATTGCGCATGCGCCCTCGTTGCCTGGGAACGACGAATAAGCGACGTTTGCAGAAGTCTTAGCGTGTCGCGTGCGCAGTTGAGCATTCGGGTTCACCGGCCATCTGACTGACAGGATCGCAGACGGCAGCCCCGTTCTGACGATACCACCGTATTGTCCCGGATAAACATGGCGGTGGCTGACCTGCCGACGTATGGTTATCGCCGTGTGTGGGCGCTGCTGCGACGGGAGTCGGAGCGGGACGGCCTGCCTGTGGTTAATGCAAAGCGGGTGTATCGCATTATGAGAACGGGCACTGTTGCAAATAGTCGGTGGTGATAAACTTATCATCCCCTTTTGCTGATGGAGCTGCACATGAACCCATTCAAAGGCCGGCATTTTCAGCGTGACATCATTCTGTGGGCCGTACGCTGGTACTGCAAATACGGCATCAGTTACCGTGAGCTGCAGGAGATGCTGGCTGAACGCGGAGTGAATGTCGATCACTCCACGATTTACCGCTGGGTTCAGCGTTATGCGCCTGAAATGGAAAAACGGCTGCGCTGGTACTGGCGTAACCCTTCCGATCTTTGCCCGTGGCACATGGATGAAACCTACGTGAAGGTCAATGGCCGCTGGGCGTATCTGTACCGGGCCGTCGACAGCCGGGGCCGCACTGTCGATTTTTATCTCTCCTCCCGTCGTAACAGCAAAGCTGCATACCGGTTTCTGGGTAAAATCCTCAACAACGTGAAGAAGTGGCAGATCCCGCGATTCATCAACACGGATAAAGCGCCCGCCTATGGTCGCGCGCTTGCTCTGCTCAAACGCGAAGGCCGGTGCCCGTCTGACGTTGAACACCGACAGATTAAGTACCGGAACAACGTGATTGAATGCGATCATGGCAAACTGAAACGGATAATCGGCGCCACGCTGGGATTTAAATCCATGAAGACGGCTTACGCCACCATCAAAGGTATTGAGGTGATGCGTGCACTACGCAAAGGCCAGGCCTCAGCATTTTATTATGGTGATCCCCTGGGCGAAATGCGCCTGGTAAGCAGAGTTTTTGAAATGTAAGGCCTTTGAATAAGACAAAAGGCTGCCTCATCGCTAACTTTGCAACAGTGCCCA
>NZ_JAOWEE010000029.1:0-83640 GCF_030334295.1 Citrobacter sp. Cf088 | reverse complement strand
GTTCCGTGTCAGTGGAGGCGCATTATAGGGAGTTATTTCAGGCTGACAAGGGGAAATTTAAAATAATCTTCCGAGTGCGTGTTTTTTATTCTTTACGTTTATTTTAACGACGTTTTGTTGGTTAATTGGGCTATTTCCCGCGCGAATCTCGCAACCTGTTCCCAATCGGTATACACCACTTCTTTATTCGCATCCGTTTCACCGCCTGACATCTTCATTATCAGTTGGATCATAACGCGGTCATACCAGCGATAGCGGGGATACAGCAAAGCACCCGCAATGACTGCACTGTGATCTGGTCGCCACGGCGAACTCATCAGGAACTTACGCGCATAGCTGTTGGTTTGCGGCGTACGTTTTTCCGGTTTACGGGCAACGAGGTTTACGGAGTAGAACGCACTCGGCATCGAATTCAGCCGTGTGGCATGCTTTTTCACAAACTCCTGAAAAGCAGCATGGTAATGACCATAGCGAATCGAGGCGCCAATCACCACGCTGTCATAATTTTGCCAGTCCGGCTCCGCGGTACGATGCAAATTAACAACATCTGCCCAAACGCCCAGCTCTTTGAGTTCAGAAGCCAGATATTCAGCGATTTCACGCGTTTGTCCGTCCCGGGAAGAAAAAAGAATCAGTGTTTTCACGTGTTACTCCATTATTCACGCCAGAAGGTAGGGGTAAAGAGCACCAGCAGAGTAAAGACCTCCAGACGACCAAACAGCATATTGGCAATCAGGATCCACTTCGCCACAGGGTTCATACTGGCAAAGTTGTCGGCAACAACCCCCAGTCCAGGCCCCAGGTTATTCAACGTTGCCACAACAGAGGCAAACGCGGAGAAGTCATCAACGCCGGTCGCAATAATCGCCAGCATACTGATAATAAAGACCAACGCATAGGCAGAGAAGAATCCCCATACGGCTTCAAGAATTCGCTCCGGCAACGCACGGTTACCCAGTTTGATACTGTAAACCGCATTCGGATGAACCAGTCGTTTCAATTCGCGGTTGCCTTGCTTAAACAGCAGCAGGATACGAATCACCTTCAAGCCCCCCCCCGTCGACCCGGCACAGCCGCCGATAAAAGCAGAACACAGCAGCAGCACCGGCAGGAACAGCGGCCAGCGGGCAATACTGTCCGTGGTAAATCCGGCAGTCGTCGCCATAGATACCACCTGGAAAAAGGCCTGGTTGATCGTCGTGAGCGCCGAGCCATAGGTATTGTGTATCCACAGCACCAACGTACAGACAGCCACCAGCGTCAACTGCACGCCGATGAACATGCGGAATTCCGGATCGCGCCAGTAAACCTTCAGACTACGCCCACTTAATAAAGAGAAGTGCAGACCATAGTTACAACCGGAGATCAGCAAGAAGATTGCAATAATCGTATTAATCGTGGGACTGTCGAAATACCCCACGCTGGCATCGTGTGTGGAAAAACCACCGATGGCAATCGTGGCAAAACTGTGCCCAATGGCGTCAAACGCGGGCATCCCGGCAAACCATAGCGCCAGCGCGCACGCCACCGTCAGTAATACATAGATAAGCCACAGCGTTTTCGCCGTTTCGGCAATACGCGGGCGCATCTTATTATCTTTCAGCGGCCCCGGCATTTCTGCCCGATAGAGCTGCATCCCACCCACGCCAAGAATAGGCAGGATAGCCACCGCCAGCACGATGATCCCCATCCCGCCGAACCATTGCAGCATCTGGCGATAAAAGAGAATCGCGTGTGGCAATGAATCCAGCCCCACCAGCGTCGTCGCACCGGTAGTGGTCAATCCGGAAAAGGATTCAAAAAAAGCGTCGGTTATCGTCAGGTTAGGGCTTTCCGCAAAGATGAACGGTAGCGCACCCACGCTGCCCAGAACGGTCCAGAACAAAACGACAATCAGAAATCCTTCGCGCGATTTCAGCTCGCCCTTCTCTTTACGGTTTGGCCACCACAGCATGGAGCCGATCGCCAAAGCAACGAAGAAAGTTTGGGTGAATGCACGCCCTGCCCCGTCACGGTAGATGAGCGCTACCAGTCCAGGGATAATCATTGTCCCCGAGAATAAGATGACCAGTAGTCCAACGATTCGGGTGATGGCGCGAAAATGCATCTCTGCCGCTTCCTTAGTTCTTTAAAATGAGGTGGGGATTATTCTTCAATCGCTAACAATTGCAATGAACCACGACTAAAATCCGCCAGTTTTGCCGAAAACTCATCCACTTTGGCAAAAGGAAGCGCCACCCTGAGTCGAACAAAAGCCTGGTAATCACTGGCAACGACTTTACCGTCAAACTGCCCCAGCAAGGCTTCAATGCCTGCCAGCTGACCGTACTCACACTGCAAAGTATATTCGGTTAATGGCGTCTTGCGCTGTGTCGTTAACTGGCGCAACGCCTGATTCACACCGCCGCCGTAGGCTTTTACCAACCCTCCAGTACCGAGAAGGATACCGCCGTAGTAGCGCACGACTACAGCGGTAATCTCACCAACACCGCTCCCCATCAGTTGTGCGAGCATCGGTTTACCTGCCGTACCCGCCGGTTCGCCATCGTCTGAAAATCCCAGCTGCTGCGAGTCATTGGGCGCACCCGCCACCCATGCCACGCAATGGTGGCGGGCGTCCGGGTGTTCCGCTTTGACTGACTCAACAAACGCTTTTGCCGCTTCTACGCCGTCCGTATGGGCGAGCAGCGTAATGAAGCGGCTTTTTTTGATCTCTTCGACGACGCTAACCGGCGCCGCAGGGATTAACCAACTGTCCATTACGCCAGTTTCAAATCCCGCGTCATGTTTTCGATATTGTTTTCGTGGACCACCACGTTGTCTTCAATACGAATACCGCCGAACGGTTTCAGGGCTTCAATTTTCTGCCAGTTGAAGTGTTTGCTGAACTGCCCTTCACGCCATGGCGCCAGCAGAGATTCAATGAAGTAAATGCCCGGTTCGATGGTCAGAACCATGCCCGGTTGCAATACGCGGGTGCAACGCAGGTAAGGATACTTCGACGGCGCGGCCAGATGGGTACCACTGTCATCCTGCATAAAGCCAGCGACATCATGTACCTGCAGGCCCAGCGGGTGACCAATGCCGTGTGGCATAAACGGCCCGGTAAGATCGTTTTCTACCATCGCCTCTTCACTCATATCGGTGATGATTTGATGCTTACGCAGCAGCTTCGCGATGCGCTGATGGAACTGAATGTGGTAATCCACGTAGCTGGTACCTGCTTTCATGGTGGCAATCAGCGCCAGCTCTTCGTCGTTAACGTCTTTCACCAGATGTGCATAGTCGTTGTCGCTTTTCGCCGACCAGGTTCGCGTCAGGTCTGCCGCATAGCCGTTGTATTCCGCGCCAGCGTCGAGCAGGAAGCTGCGGATTTCAGACGGCGCCTGATGATCCAGCTTGGTGTAATGAAGAACCGAAGCATGCTCGTTAAGCGCCACGATGTTGCTGTATGGCACGTCGGTGTCGCGGTGACCGGTGGCAGTCAGGTAAGCGAGGTTGATGTCAAACTCGCTCATTCCGGAACGGAACGCTTCTTCTGCTGCACGGTGTCCATTTACCGCCATTTTCTGCGCTTCGCGCATACAGGCCAGTTCGTAGTCCGTTTTATAGGCACGGTAATAATGCAGGTAGTCAATCACCCCTTTCGGGTTGATGTTGCTGGCCGCGATGTCCAGTTGCAGGGCACGTTCCGGAACCGGGCCAATGTAACCGATATTGCCGCGAGCAGCTGGCAGTTGGCTACCGATACCATCCGCTTTCGGCAGCGCGATGATCTCGATTTCTTCCGTCCAGAAAGAGGTAGGCAGCGGCTCAACGTTGTGCCAGTAATCGACCGGCAGGTAGAACCACAGTTTCGGCTTGTTTACGCCATCCACCAGCAACCAGCAGTTAGGAACCTGCGTGACAGGCACCCAGGCTTTGAATTGCGGATTGACCTTAAACGGGTACGGATGATCGTCGAGAAAGACGTTAACAAGTTCGCCTGAGTGAATAAGTAACGCATCCAGCTTGAAGCGCTCCAGCGCGTCGCGCGTCCGTTCTTGTAAGGTAACGATATGATTTTTATAGAGTGCGGCCAGTGATTCCATTTTCTACCCTTCTGTTTTTTTGACCTCAAGTCTCCGCATCTTAGCACATCGCTTTGTGAGTGCGTGATTTCTGCCGAGCGTGATCGAATCGTCATTTCTTTAATCATTCATTTGCATTTTATTAACATAAAACACACACTTCGATTCATCTGGTATGACCAGATCACCTTGCGGATTCAGGAGACTGACATGCTTTACAAAGGCGACACCCTGTACCTCGACTGGCTGGAAGATGGCATCGCCGAACTGGTGTTCGATGCCCCTGGTTCGGTCAATAAACTCGACACGGCCACCGTTGCCAGCCTGGGCCATGCGCTTGATGTGCTGGAAAAACAACCGAATTTAAAAGGGCTGCTTCTGCGCTCTAACAAAGCAGCCTTTATTGTTGGTGCCGATATCACCGAATTCCTTTCACTGTTCCTCGTGCCTGAAGAGCAACTGAGCCAGTGGCTGCATTTTGCCAACAGCGTCTTTAACCGCCTCGAAGATCTACCTGTTCCGACCCTCTCAGCGGTAAATGGTTATGCGTTGGGCGGTGGCTGCGAGTGTGTCCTGGCAACCGATTATCGTCTGGCAACGCCGGACCTGCGCATTGGCCTGCCGGAAACCAAGCTGGGCATTATGCCGGGCTTTGGCGGCTCCGTGCGTATGCCACGTATGCTGGGAGCGGACAGCGCGCTGGAAATTATTGCGGCAGGTAAAGATGTTGGTGCTGAGCAGGCGCTAAAAATCGGTCTGGTCGATGGCGTAGTGAAGCAAGACAAACTGCTTGATGGCGCGATCGCGGTATTACGTCAGGCGATTAAAGGCGACCTCGACTGGAAAGCCAAACGTCAGCCTAAGCTGGAGCCGTTGAAACTCAGCAAAATTGAAGCGGCTATGAGCTTTACCATCGCCAAAGGCATGGTGGCGCAGACGGCAGGTAAGCATTATCCCGCACCGATTACCGCGGTAAAAACCATTGAAGCAGCGGCTCGTTTTGGCCGTGAAGAAGCGCTGAATCTGGAAAATAAAAGCTTTGTGCCACTGGCGCACACCAGTGAAGCTCGCGCGCTGGTTGGGATCTTCCTTAACGATCAGTTCGTGAAAGCCAAAGCCAAAAAGCTCACCAAAAATATTGAAGCACCAAAGCAAGCGGCAGTGCTGGGTGCAGGCATTATGGGCGGCGGCATCGCTTACCAGTCAGCCTGGAAAGGCGTGCCGGTTGTCATGAAAGATATCAACGACAAATCATTAACGCTGGGCATGACCGAAGCGGCCAAACTGCTGAACAAACAGCTTGAGCGCGGCAAAATTGACGGTCTGAAAATGGCGGGCGTGATTTCCACTATTCATCCAACCCTCGACTATAGCGGTTTTGAGCGTGTGGACGTGGTGGTTGAAGCGGTCGTGGAAAACCCGAAAGTGAAAAAAGCGGTACTGGCGGAAACCGAAGATCAGGTACGCCCGGACACCGTACTGGCGTCGAATACCTCTACCATCCCAATCAACGAGCTGGCCAGCGCGCTCAAGCGCCCGGAAAACTTCTGTGGGATGCACTTCTTTAACCCAGTACACCGCATGCCACTGGTTGAGATCATTCGCGGCGAGAAAAGCTCGGATGAAACCATCGCCAAAGTTGTCGCATGGGCAAGCCAGATGGGCAAAACGCCAATTGTGGTCAACGACTGCCCCGGTTTCTTCGTGAACCGCGTGCTGTTCCCGTATTTTGCCGGTTTCAGCCAGCTGCTGCGCGATGGGGCGGATTTCCGCAAAGTCGATAAAGTCATGGAAAAACAGTTTGGCTGGCCGATGGGCCCGGCTTATCTGCTGGACGTGGTGGGAATTGATACCGCACATCACGCGCAGGCAGTGATGTCCGCAGGCTTCCCTCAGCGTATGCAGAAAGATTATCGCGACGCGATAGACGCCCTGTTTGATGCTAACCGTTTCGGACAGAAAAACGGTCTTGGATTCTGGCGTTATAAAGAAGACAACAAGGGCAAGCCGAAAAAAGAAGAGGATGCCACCGTTGATGATCTGCTGGCAGAAGTCAGCCAGCCGAAACGCGAATTCAGTGATGAAGAGATTATCGCTCGCATGATGATCCCAATGGTCAACGAAGTGGTACGGTGCCTGGAAGAAGGCATTATAGCCAGCCCGGCAGAAGCCGATATGGCACTGGTGTATGGCCTGGGCTTCCCTCCGTTCCACGGCGGCGCGTTCCGCTGGCTGGATACGCTCGGCAGCGCGAAGTATCTCGATATGGCCCAGCAGTATCAGCACCTCGGAGCGCTGTATGAAGTTCCGGCTGGTCTGCGTGATAAGGCGCGCCATAACGAACCGTATTATCCCCAGGTTGAGCCTGCCCGCCCGGTTGGCAGCCTGAAAACGGCTTAAGGAGTCACAATGGAACAGGTTGTAATTGTTGATGCGATCCGTACCCCGATGGGCCGTTCAAAAGGGGGGGCGTTTCGTAACGTGCGGGCAGAAGATCTCTCCGCACACTTAATGCGTAGCCTGCTGGCGCGTAATCCGGCACTGGCTCCAACCGCGCTGGATGACATTTACTGGGGCTGTGTGCAGCAAACGCTGGAGCAGGGTTTCAACATCGCCCGTAACGCCGCGCTGCTGGCGGAAATTCCGCACTCCGTTCCGGCGGTCACCGTGAACCGCCTGTGCGGTTCATCAATGCAGGCGCTGCACGACGCGGCACGTATGATCATGACCGGCGATGCTCAGGCATGCCTGATTGGTGGCGTGGAGCATATGGGCCATGTACCAATGAGCCACGGCGTTGATTTCCATCCGGGCATGAGCCGCAACGTAGCAAAAGCGGCGGGGATGATGGGTCTGACCGCAGAAATGCTCTCCCGCATGCACGGCATCAGCCGTGAAATGCAGGATGCTTTCGCCGCACGTTCACATGCTCGCGCCTGGGCTGCAACACAGTCTGGCGCATTTAAAAACGAAATCATCCCAACCGGCGGTCATGATGCCGACGGCGTGCTGAAGCAGTTTAACTACGATGAGGTTATCCGCCCGGAGACAACCGTTGAAGCGCTCTCCACCCTGCGCCCGGCGTTCGATCCGGTTAGTGGAACGGTCACTGCCGGTACATCCTCCGCGCTCTCCGACGGCGCAGCGGCGATGCTGGTGATGAGTGAAAGTCGCGCCCGTGAGCTGGGTCTGACGCCACGAGCCCGTATTCGTTCGATGGCTGTTGTTGGCTGCGACCCGTCAATCATGGGTTACGGTCCGGTTCCAGCCTCAAAGCTGGCGCTGAAAAAAGCGGGACTCTCCACCAGCGACATCGGCTTGTTTGAGATGAACGAAGCCTTTGCCGCTCAGATCCTGCCGTGCATTAAAGATCTGGGACTGATGGAGCAGATAGACGAGAAGATCAACCTCAACGGCGGCGCGATCGCTCTGGGCCACCCACTGGGATGCTCCGGGGCACGTATCAGCACCACCCTGCTCAACCTGATGGAACGTAAAGACGTGCAGTTTGGTCTGGCGACGATGTGTATCGGGTTAGGTCAGGGCATCGCGACGGTATTTGAGCGAGTTTAATCAAAGATAAATTCCCCTAAATAATTCGCGCTGCATCGCGGCGGCAACTGAGCGAATCCCCGGGAGCATAGATAACTATGTGACCGGGGTGAGCAAAGGCAGCCAACAAAGAGGCAGTGTGAATTATGACGGGGAAAGGTTTAGTTGCCGTTCTTCCCGCCTGTCAGGGGCGGGTTTTTTATTTCCATGAACTACCACGCACCACTAACTGCACCGGCAACAGCAGATTCTCTTCCTGATTTTCTTCCAGCAATAAACGCAGCGCTTCACGCCCCAATTGTTGTTTATCAACCGCAATGGTGGTGAGTGGTGGATGTGACCAGGCCGCAGCATCAATATCATCAAACCCCACCAACGCAAGATCTTCCGGGATACGTATACCCTGCTGCGCACACACCCGTTGAACAACCAGCGCTGCCGCGTCGTTATAGGCAAAAATAGCGTCGGGCGGCTCTGGCAGACTGAGCAATTCATTAATCGCCTCCACCAAAGATTGCTCGGTATCCAGCAGTGGCGGCGCAATGGCTTCATACTCTGGCGGCATCAGCAAACGGGCTTCATACAATGCCTGACGGTAGCCCTTCTCGCGCTGACGGATGCTGTAGTGCGCAAGCGAACTGGCAAGAAAAGCGATACGGCTACGCCCTTGCGCAATCAGATGTTGCGTGGCCAGATAACCGCCCTGGGTATTGTCCGGGTTCACGCAAGGCAGGCCCGGCGCCCAGAGATCCACCAGCACCAACGGCAGTTTCATCTGTTGCAGCAAGCCAAGTAATTCAGGCTCAAAAAATCCCGCGCAGATCAGCGCATCAGGCTGGTGCAACATCACCTGCTCACTCACTGCATCGCCAGGACCAATGGAGAGAAAGCTCAGCGCAATACCATGGTCACGACAGTTATCTTCTATCCCCAGCAGCAGTTGAGAATAAAACGGCAATGCCCGGCTGATATTGTGCTGGCGGTGCAGCAAAAACAGGACGCGTTTGATCTTGTCTGCACGCAGGCGAGAAAAATCATAACCCTGCTGCTGCGCCACAGAAATAATGCGCAGCCGGGTATCTTCACGTAGCCCTGGCTGCCCTTTCAGGGCGCGGGAAACCGCGCCAACCGAGACACCACAAGCTTCGGCAATGTCCCTGATACGTACAGGTTTCGTCATGTCACTCTCATTGATTTACGCTGGCCTTTTGCGCCCCCAGCCAAGCCGCGCCGCGTACGCCGCTGCTGTCACCGTGTCGGGCCTGAACGATCGGCGTACGGCACTGTTTACCAAATACGTACTGCGCCACTCGCGCCTGCAAGCTTGAGTACAGTAAAGTGATATTGGATACCCCACCGCCCAGCACGATAACATCGGGATCGAGCGTATTCACCACCCCCGCCAACGCGCGCGCCAGCTGATCGCAATAGCGTTCCCATAACAAACAGGCATCTGCATCACCCGATTCTACCCGTTGCATAATATGTGGCACACCTGCATGTTGCGCGGTGTGATTCATATACTGACGCTCCAGGCCGCTGCCGGAAATAAAGCTCTCAATACAGTTCACCTGTCCGCAATAGCATGTCACTTCAGCCCCATCCCGAGATTCGTGGTAGCGCGGCAATGCATTATGTCCCCACTCTCCTGCACAGGCGTTAGGCCCAGAGATCAAACGGTTATCGATGCATAGTCCACCGCCGCAACCGGTACCGAGGATCACGCCAAATACCACGCTATGCCCGTTTCCGCTACCGTCCATCGCTTCCGACAGGGTAAAGCAGTTGGCATCATTAGTAACAGGCACGGGTATTCCTAACGCTCGCTCAAGGTCTTGAGCAAAAGCCTGCTGATTCAACACCAGGATGTTCGAATTCTTAATCAAACCTTCGCTATCCACCGCGCCAGGCACTCCAACACCAACCGATAAAGACTGATTAACGGCCAGTCTGGCCTTAGAAATCATCTCCGTCACGGCCTGGAAAAAATCACCGTAACTCTGCTTTGGTGTCGCACATCGCTCGCGGTAAACAATTTCACCCGCGTTATCAATCACCACCGCTTCAATTTTAGTCCCGCCGATATCCAGTCCGAGCCTCATGGTTTTCCCTCGTTGATGTCCAGCAATGTGATGCGATACAGCTTGCCTATTTTGTTTACTAAACAAAATGAGACCCGTCACAAAAAATCAGTTTTATGGTTAATAGATAGGAAAAACATGTTTACTAAAAATGTTCTGAAAAGAGGAGTTGTGAGACCAGGCTTGCACCCTGTTAGAAGAAGTAAGGTTGGTGATGGATGCGCCGGAAGGACTCCGGCGCACAGCGCTTAAATGAACGCGAACGCGTCGCCAAACAGGCGATCTTCACGTGCCTGACGCTCATTACAGAACAGGTCGCGCGCGATTTTTGCCATCTCAAAACGACCAGCAATGTAGATATCGTGTTCCGCCAGAGTACCGTAATCCTGCAATACTGCCGTTAACACGGTTCCCGTACGACCACGCCAGCCGTCTTCAGGCTGCTCTACCACCGGCTCAACACGCAGGTTCGGGTGATTCACCGACAATGCTTCCAGCTCTGAGAGATCGTAGAGATGCTTCTCTTCGCGCCCGCCCCAGTAAATCGTGATATCGCGGTTGGGATTGCGTGCCAGCGCGGTAAGCAGAATAGAACGCACGTAAGAGAATCCTGTACCTCCGGCAATCAGGATCAGCGGGCGCTCGTCTTCATCACGCAGCCAGGCTTCGCCATGCGGAATATCGACCTTGATTTCCCGGTCTTTCAGAATACGGTCCATCACGGCCATGGCGTAAAGATTTAGCTCAGAGGCGCCAACGTGCAGCTCAATGAATCCTTGCTCGTCCGGCGTTGATGCCATGGAGAACGGACGCTTATCCCTTTCGTCCATCACGACCATTAAATACTGGCCAGCACGAAAGGAAAACGCCGCGTCTGGCACTAAACGAACGCGATATACGGTGTCAGTTATAGCTTCTACCGAGGTCACTTTACAGCTTAAGGTTGTCATGCGCTCTCTCTGTCGGATCAATAGGCAAAACGATCGCGCCTCAGGCGCTTTTGCCGTCATTAAAGATGGCCAGTTCATCCCAAATTGCGTCAATACGCGCAGTCACTTCAGGATCTTTTTTAATCGGACGTCCCCATTCGCGTTGGGTTTCGCCCGGCCATTTATTTGTGGCATCCAGCCCCATTTTTGAACCAAGGCCGGAAACCGGCGAGGCAAAGTCCAGGTAATCAATTGGCGTATTCTCTACCAGTACCGTATCCCGGGCGGGGTCCATACGGGTAGTAATAGCCCAAATTACATCATTCCAGTCGCGCGCGTTAACGTCATCATCGCAGACAATAACAAATTTGGTGTACATGAACTGGCGCAAAAACGACCAAACACCCATCATGACGCGTTTGGCATGGCCTGCGTACTGTTTTTTCATCGTCACCACGGCCAGACGATATGAACAGCCTTCCGGAGGCAGGTAAAAATCGACGATTTCCGGGAACTGCTTTTGCAGAATAGGAACGAATACTTCGTTCAGCGCCACGCCGAGCACTGCTGGCTCATCAGGCGGACGTCCGGTATAGGTAGAGTGATAAATAGCATCTTCACGCTGGGTAATGTGGGTGACGGTAAAGACCGGGAAATTATCTACTTCGTTGTAGTAGCCAGTATGATCGCCATAGGGCCCTTCTGGAGCCAGCTCGCCCGGTTCGATGTACCCTTCCAGTACGATTTCTGCGCTGGCAGGCACTTCCAGGTCGTTGGAAATACATTTGACCACTTCGGTCTTGGTACCGCGCAACAGCCCGGCAAATGCATACTCGGATAATGTATCAGGAACGGGCGTCACGGCCCCCAGAATGGTCGCAGGATCTGCCCCCAACGCCACTGAAACCGGGAAACGTTCACCAGGATGCGCCGCGCACCACTCCTGATAATCAAGCGCGCCGCCGCGATGGGACAACCAGCGCATAATAAGCTTGTTTTTACCAATCAGCTGCTGGCGATAGATGCCCAGATTCTGCCGCTCTTTATGCGGACCACGCGTGACGGTGAGTCCCCAGGTAATCAGCGGCGCGGCATCTTCCGGCCAGCATGTCATAATCGGAATGCGGTTTAAATCAACGTCATCGCCTGAGTAGATTTTTTGCTGACAAGGCGCACCACGCAACCGCTTAGTCGGCATGTTCAACACCTGCTTAAACTGCGGCAGCTTATCAAACAGATCGCGGAATCCTTTCGGTGGCTCTGGCTCTTTCAAAAACGCCAACAGTTTACCGACTTCTCGTAGCGCCGAGACATCTTCTTGTCCCATCCCCATCGCAACACGCTTTGGTGTGCCAAACAGGTTACACAGCACCGGCATTGAATAGCCTTTCGGATTCTCAAACAGTAACGCAGGCCCACCGGCACGCAGAGTGCGATCGGCAATTTCAGTAATTTCCAGGTGGGGATCCACCTCAAGCGAAATGCGTTTGAGCTCGCCCTGCTGTTCAAGCAGCGTCAGGAAGTCGCGTAAATCGTGATATTTCATGGCGTCCATTGTGGCCTCTTCGTAAGCGCTTCATTATACGGCGTTCATCATTGTGATGCTGTATTTTTGTTAAATTAGCGTGAACTCTGGCGATACATATAAGCCCTGGGAGTATATACCCATTGGGTTTCAGCCTGCGTTGAGGCGGGTATAATTAACTTAACGCATGGCTTTTGCTATGCTGGCGCTCAGAACAAGCGGATAAGAGTTATTATGCAATCCTGGTATTTACTGTACTGCAAACGTGGGCAACTTCAGCGAGCCCAGGAACACCTGGAAAGACAGGCGGTGAACTGCCTGACGCCTATGATCACCCTGGAAAAAATAGTGCGCGGTAAACGTACCACAGTCAGTGAACCACTATTCCCTAATTACATGTTTGTCGAGTTCGACCCGGAAGTGATCCACACCACCACTATCAATGCCACGCGTGGTGTCAGCCATTTCGTCCGTTTTGGCGCGACGCCTGCGACAGTTCCTTCTCCCGTTATTCACCAGCTTTCTATCTACAAGCCTGAAGGAATTGTTGACCCGCAAACTCCTCAGCCAGGGGACAGCGTGATTATTACTGAAGGGGCGTTTGAGGGGCTAAAAGCGATCTTCACCGAACCGGATGGCGAAGCGCGTTCCATGCTACTGCTTAACCTGTTGAATAAAGAGGTTAAGCAGAGCGTGAAAAATACCGGCTTTCGGAAAATTTAAGCCGTTTAGAAGGTCACTTCGAACAGCGTTCGGACGTTAGCATCAATGGTTGCTGACAGCCATTGAGGATTTTCACCGCGCCAGTGGGCAATACGCTCAAGAATATGTGGCAGGTGCGCCGGTTCATTGCGCCGTGACGTCGGTTTAGGCGTTAAGTCGCGAGGGAGTAGGTAAGGCGCATCGGTTTCAATCAGCAGCCTTTCCACCGGAATAAACGGCAGCAGTTCCCGCAGTTCCATCCCCCGGCGCTCATCACAGACCCAGCCGGTGATACCGATATAGAGTCCCCGGTCCACGCAGTCCTGCATCTCCTGTCGCGTTCCGGTAAAACAGTGCAGCACCGCGCCTGGGAGGCTATCCAGCCACGGCTCCAGCAACGTCAGAAAACGCTCGTGGGCATCCCGACAATGCATGAAAATCGGCATCTGCAGTTCAGCAGCAATGCGCAGCTGCGCCTCAAAAGCACGTTCCTGCTCCTGCGGCGTGGAGAAATTGCGATTGAAATCCAGACCGCACTCGCCAATAGCGACCACCTCAGACTGGTTTGCCAGCGCGATAATCTCGTCTTCCGTTGAGGACTGCCATTGGCTGCTGTCATGCGGGTGCACGCCAGCCGTGGACCAGCAATGCGGATAATGCTGTGCCAACTTTAGCGCCTGCTGGCTTTCGTGCAGGTTTGTTCCGGTCAGAAGCATACCGTTTACGCCCGCAGCAAAGGCGCGCGCCACAACATCATCCCTGTCTTTTGCAAATTGTGAACTGGTTAAATTAACGCCAATGTCAAACATGCTACCTCCCATATGACAACCGCCCTGACGGGCGGTTGAATTTACTCTTCTGTTTTCTCGGTGGCTTCGGCTTCTTTTGCTTCTTCAGCCTCGTTGTCCTCATCTCGCGTACGTCGCTTGCCGACATAGAAACGAGAGAAGAAAACGCCCACTTCAAACAGGCAGTACATCGGTATCGCCAACAACGTTTGCGAGAAGACATCTGGCGGGGTCAGTAACATCCCGACGACGAATGCTCCCACCACAACGTAAGGTCGTTTCTTACGTAAATCGTCTGGCGTCGTAATGCCCATCCAGCATAGCAGCACAATGGCGACAGGGACCTCAAAAGAGACACCGAAAGCCATAAATAGCGCCATTACAAAGCTGAGATAGCTGGCAATGTCCGTTGATACCTGCACGCCTTGCGGAGCCGTGTTAGCCAGAAAACCAAACGCCAACGGGAAGACGACAAAATAGGCGAATGCCATGCCGATGTAGAACAGCAACGAACTGGAGACCAGCAGCGGCACAACCAGGCGACGTTCATGTTTGTACAAAGCAGGCGCAATGAATGCCCATACCTGGTAGAGGATCACTGGCGCTGACAGGATCAGCGACACCATGAAGGTCAACTTGATTGGCGTAAAGAACGGCGAAGCCACATCGGTGGCGATCATCGTTGCGCCCTGCGGCATCTGTTTAATCAGCGGCGCTGCAACCATATGGTAAATGTCGTTGGCAAAATAAACCAACGCCAGAAAGATCACGATTACCGCAATAATGCAGTTCAGGAGTCGCTTACGCAGCTCAATAAGATGCGTGATGAGCGGTTGGGTATCTTCTACAGACATGTTTACGGTTTATCACTCGACGAGGATGAGGATTCGACAACAGGTGCGGCAGCTTTCTTTTCTGCATCCATCAACGTGGCGGAAGCGTTTTCCGTCGGCTCTGGCGTTTTAGCACCCGTGGATTCCGGTTTTTGCTCCGGCGAACTGGCCTGATTTTCAGCGGCGGCAGGGGTGACCCCTTCTCGCTGCGCTTCACCTTCTTTCACCACCGGATTATGGATAGTGTGCGCTTCATCGCTCGCTTTCTCAGGATCGTGCACGCTGTATGAACGCTTCATCGATTCCGCCGCTTCACGCAGCTCATCCATTGACGCTTTCAGCTCCGGGGTCAGATTTGTCAGGCTCGCTTTCTCTACTTTCTTCAGGCTGTCCTGAAACTCCTGAAGCTTAAGCTCCTGGGTCAGTTCATTCTGAACAGTAGTTGCCAGGGAACGTAAAGCACGCACCCAGCCAGCCACCGTTTTTACCGCTACGGGTAATCGTTGCGGCCCCAGGACGATGAGGCCGATCACGAACACCAATAACAGTTCGCTAAAACCGATATCAAACACGGATTATACCTGCTCTTTATCTTGGCTTTTGGCGTCTTCCTTTTTCACTTCGCCCTGCTTATCGGTGATAGATTTAGCTGTAAAATCAGCGTCCTGGCTGGTTTTATCTTGCTTAGGCTCATCATCACCCATCGCTTTTTTGAAGCCTTTAATCGATGCGCCAAGATCGGAACCGATGGAGCCGAGTTTCTTGGTGCCAAATAGCAGTACAACGATGACGGCAATGATCAACAACTGCCAAATACTGATACCACCCATACATGTTCCTCTGTCATAGATGATGAATTAATAAGGCCGTAGTATACGTTACACGGCCTGCCTTGGGCGATGAAAAATTCAGCGCATTTTGCGCCAGCCGATTAACCAGGCTAAGACACCGCCTGCCATCAACCAGCCCGGCATAAGCCCCCACTCAGGGCGGCTTACCAGCAGGAATGTTCCACTTAGCAACAATGTTGCGCCAATGCCCAATAAATAACGGGATTGTCCCTGGCGTACATGATTCGCGTGAAGCTCGCGGGCAATCTTATCAACACTGTGCTGTAAATATTTGCCCTGGCGCAAACTGTCATACACCAGTTCAGGTATTTCTGGCATTTTTTCGACCCAGAACGGTGCTTTTTCTTTAAATGCCCTAACGAGCGCCGGAATACCGACCTGATCTTTAATCCAGGATTCGAGGAATGGCTTAGCCGTTTTCCACAAATCTAATTGCGGGTAGAGCTGTCGTCCGACACCCTCAACGTACAGCAGCGTCTTCTGTAGCAATACCAGTTGAGGCTGGACTTCCATATTGAAGCGGCGCGCAGTGTTGAACAAATTCAACAGCACATGACCAAAGGAAATCTCCGCCAGCGGTTTTTCAAAAATCGGCTCGCATACGGTACGAATGGCAAATTCAAACTCTTCTACGTTGGTATCCGGTGGAACCCAACCAGAATCCACGTGCAGTTCAGCAACTTTGCGGTAATCGCGGTTAAAGAACGCAATGAAGTTTTCAGCCAGGTAACGCTTATCTTCTTTGTTTAAAGAGCCCACAATCCCACAATCAATACCAATGTATTTCGGGTTTTCAGGGTGCTCATAACTGACAAAAATGTTCCCGGGGTGCATGTCCGCATGGAAAAAGCTGTCGCGGAAAACCTGAGTAAAGAAGACCTGAACACCACGTTCAGCCAGCAACTTCATATTGGTGCCGTTCTTCTCAAGCGTGGTGACATCTGAAACCGGGATACCGTAAATGCGCTCCATCACCATCATGTTCTGACTGCAATAGTCGGAATACACTTCCGGGATGTACAGCATCGGGCTATCTTCAAAATTACGTCGTAGCTGAATGGCGTTCGCCGATTCGCGCAGCAGATTTAGCTCATCAATCAACGTTTTTTCATATTCACGGACGACTTCTGTTGGTCGCAGGCGACGCCCATCTGGCAGCAGACGAGGAACCCAACGAGCCAGGCGGTAGATCAGTTTTAAATCCGCTTTGATGACCGGCAGTATGTCCGGGCGAATAACTTTGATCACCACCTCTTTGCCATTCGATTTCAATCGCGCAGTGTGAACCTGAGCAACAGACGCAGATGCCAGCGGCGTGATTTCAAAATCATCAAACCATTCCTCGACGGGCAGCCCGCCCATGGCCTCTTCGATTTGTTTTTTCGCTCTAAGCCCATCAAACGGGGCAACACGATCCTGCAATAGCGCAAGCTGATCGGCGATGTGCGGAGGGAAAAGGTCACGACGGGTGGAGAGCATCTGCCCAAACTTGATCCACACCGGGCCGAGTTCCTGTAAAGCCAGTCTCAGCCTTTCTCCCAGCGGTTTGTCTTTATGTCGGTTAGGCATCCAGAACAACGAGTAACGCCACAACCGAAGCGGCAGCGTGATTCGCATTTTGGGGATGAGTTCATCAAGACCGTAGCTTAAAAAAGTGCGAATGATGAAATAAAGGCGCCGTACTTCACCTGGCGTCATTTGGCCTCCAGTTTTTCCAGCCGTTTGGCCAGAGATTCAACCGCGCGCTCAACGGCTGCCGTTTCTTCAGCAAACCATGCAACCTCTAGTGGGCCAGGAGCCATGCGCCACTCTTCGGTGATCGCTTCGGCGACATAGCGCTGCTGGCGCTGAAAGTTATGGCACAGGAACTTCGCTCCACCACGCAAGACTTTGCTGACCCCTTCCGCGACGACATCGCCGGTATAGGGTGCTAACAGTTCTGCAGGATCCAACTCCGCCAGATCGGCCAGCACAACAAAGTTCTGTACTACCTGGATATCACCCTGGACTTCCAGTTCACCGCTGCGGATAAGCGTGGTGAGTTGCTGTCTGTCACGCAATTTCGGTAACACACTGGCATATGTGATTACGGTGCAATCGGCTTCGCCTCCCCACGCCCCCAGCACATCGACCTGGCGCTCACTAAACACCAGGACTAACGATGTTGAAAATCCTTTGAGATCAACACGTAGCACTTTGCCCTGTAAACGCGTTCTGGCTGACTTGAGCGCAGGAGAGCGGTACAGAAAGGTGTTGAGCAGATTTTCAACGCCTGCGGTCACTAAGGGTTTTAAAGGCATCCCCACTCTCCTGTCAGAACTTGTAACCACGATGCAGCGCAACGACACCTGCTGTCAGGTTGTAGTAATCAACGCTTTCGAACCCGGCATCTTGCATCATTGCTTTTAAGGTGTCCTGATCGGGATGCATGCGGATGGATTCCGCCAGATAGCGGTAGCTGTCCGCATCGCTTGCTACCATTGAACCTATACGCGGCAGAACATGGAAAGAGTACGCGTCGTAGGCTTTGCTCAACGGTTCGATAATCGGCTTGGAGAATTCCAGCACCAGTAGACGTCCGCCCGGCTTCAATACGCGGTACATGGAGCGTAATGCTTTGTCTTTATCCGTAACGTTGCGCAGACCGAAAGAGATGGTGATGCAGTCAAACGTGTTGTCAGGGAAAGGTAGTGCTTCCGCATTCGCCTGAACGTACTCAACGTTACCCACCACACCAATATTGCGCAGCTTTTCGCGACCCATTTTGAGCATTGAGTCATTGATATCCGCCAGCACAACTTTGCCGGTTTCGCCTACCATGCGAGAGAATTTCGCCGTCAGATCGCCGGTACCGCCTGCTAAATCGAGAACGGTTTGCCCGCGACGCACGCCACTGCAGTCAATGGTGAAGCGCTTCCACAAACGATGAATGCCGAATGACATTAAGTCATTCATAACGTCATATTTAGAGGCCACAGAATGAAAAACGTGGGCCACCATGTCAGCTTTCTGCTCTTTAGCGACGGTCTGAAAGCCAAAGTGCGTCGTTTCTTGTGAATTATCCACCATCTCAGTGCCTGCTCATTCAAAAAATGTTCGAGAAGTGTAACAGATTGGGCCAATTTGCCCTACCCTTCTGCCGGGTTCAACTACCCCAAATGGACTAGTTTGATTGCTGATTTACCGCTTCACCATCAGGGTAAGACGCATCTTGTTGCGTCTCAGGGACCGAGCGCAAACGGTACTCTTCATCCTGCGTAGTGGCTTGTTCAGCCAGCTCATGATTAATCTCACGCTTAATTTCCACCCCTAAACTGCGAAACGCTTCTGCCTGCGACAGGACGTTTCCACGGCCTGAAGAGAGTTTTTTCATCGCCTGTCGGTAGTTGTCCTGGGCTTTGTCCAGGCTTTGACCTATTGCCGACATATCATCCACAAACAACCGCATCTTGTCATAAAGTTTGCTGGCCCGATCGGCAATTTGTTGCGCATTACGACTCTGATGCTCGTAGCGCCACAGATTGGCGATCGTGCGCAATGCCACCAACAGCGTGGTAGGACTCACCAGCATAATGTTATTTCTAAGCGCTTCGGTAATCAGTTCGGGCTGTCTGTCGAGCGCCAGCAAAAAAGCGGGCTCAACGGGGATAAACATCAGCACATAGTCAAGCGTACGCAGCCCCGGAAGCTGCTGATAGTCTTTGCGGCCCAGCAGACGAATGTGGTTGCGCACCGAGGCGATGTGCTCCTGCAACGCGCTCTCGCGGGTGAATTCATCTTCAGCGTTAAAATAGCGTTCATAGGCGACCAGCGTCATTTTCGCATCAATCACCACATCTTTGCCCTGCGGTAATCGGACAATAACATCTGGCTGCATCCGCGAACGGGCGTCGTTTTCGATGCTGACCTGGGTTTCGTATTCATAGCCTTCGCGCAGACCGGAAGCCTCAAGCACCCGCGTGAGTACCACCTCGCCCCAGTTCCCCTGCGTTTTGTTATCACCTTTTAATGCCCGCGTCAGGTTTACCGCTTCCTGTGCCATCTGCGCATTCAGCTGCTGGAGATTACGAATTTCGTGCGCCAGAGTATGACGTTCCTGTGCCTCTTTACCAAAGCTGTCCTGAACCTGGCGTCGAAATCCGTCCAATTGTTCGCGAAGCGGTGCCAGCAGGCTGTTCAGGCTTTGGCGATTTTGCTCATCTACGCGGCGATTGCTGTGCTCGAATATACGGTTCGCCAGATTTTCAAACTGCTCGCTCAGGCGCTGTTCGCTGTTGATCATCTGACGGATCTTATCTTCCGCATGCTGTTGCGTTGCTTCCAGCCGGGTAGTGACTTCACGGAGATCAGCTTCCAGAGAGGTGTTGATACTGTGCAGGCTGCGCAATTCGTTATTAAGCAGTTCGCACTCATCACGCCAGTGGGCTTCCTGTGAGAGTTGTTGCCGGGCGGCACTTAGCGCGATATCCAGTTCACGTCGTTCTTCGATGAGATCGGCACGGATTCTGTCGGCGTGCGCTTTTGTTGCCAGCCACCCAACCAGCAGCCCTGCGGCTAACGCCAACACGGCACTCATCATAATTGAAATATCCACAACGCCCCCTTACAGCAACGACTTACCCGCACAAAATAGAATTGTGCTGTATAAACGTCCAGTTTAAAAGGAATTTCCTGCGAGGTACTACGCAAAATAAAAAGGCCGAACGCGTCGGCCTTTTTGAATAGACGGGAGAATTACAGTAAACGACGCGCAGCTTCCACCACGATTTTTACTGCATGGCTTTCTGTTTGTTTCATCGTTTCCGCATTAGGGATCTCTTGCTGAGTACGGTTCACGATAACACCCGCGACCATACCGGCACGCAGACCCTGGCTAGCGCACATGGTCAGCAACGTGGCAGATTCCATTTCGTAGTTCATAACGCCCATAGACTGCCACTCTTCCATCGAGCCTTTGAAACGGCTCACGACGCGACCAGAGAAGGTGTCGTAACGTTCCTGGCCCGGGTAGAAGGTGTCAGAAGATGCGGTAACGCCCACGTGGGTAGTGGCGCCGATAGATTTCGCCGCTTCCACCAGCGCGGTGGTGCACTCGAAGTCCGCAACGGCCGGGAACTCCATTGGCGCGAAGTGCAGGCTTGCGCCGTCCAGACGGACAGACGCCGTGGTGACCAGGACATCGCCCACGTTGATATGCGGCTGGATAGCGCCAGTCGTACCGATGCGCAGGAAGGTACGAATGCCCAGCTGTGCCAGTTCTTCTACGGCAATAGAGGTTGACGGGCCGCCGATACCGGTAGAGCAAACGATCACGGCTTTACCATCCAGCTCAGCACGCCAGGTAGTGAACTCGCGATGAGATGCCAGCTTAACCGGCTTATCCATCAGCGCGGCGATCTTTTCCACACGCTCCGGGTCGCCAGGGACGATAGCAAGCGTAGCCCCTTGTAGGTCGCTCTTAGTGAGGCCGAGATGAAAAACATCAGACTTAGACATAAAAACTCCTCTGTGAATCGGTTTTGTCAGAAGAAGCAAAAACACACTTTACCGAAGGCATGAACATATTTTCGTGACAGCCATCACTCTGATGTAAATCAATTGCATTCAATTACCATCAAGCAGTGATGCATATCACATAAATGATGCGATGTAAGGAAGCCCTGCACAAAAGATAGCCCGTTTAAGGCAATGTGGTTCGTTGCATGTGTCTATAGTTAACAATGCGCTTTTTGGCTGAATATTTAAGGGTACGGAGAATACCATGACAACACGACAATCTGGCTTTGCACCTGCTGTATCTCCACCGACGTCTACCACGGTTCACACTCCGGATAACGAAATTATCGCCGGTGTAACGTCCATACCTTCACAAGGCGATGATATGCCAGCGTATCACGCACGACCAAAACAAACCGATGGCCTGCTTCCCGTGGTCATTGTCGTGCAGGAGATTTTTGGTATTCATGAGCACATTCGTGACGTTTGCCGCCGTCTGGCTCTGGAAGGGTATCTGGCTATCGCACCAGAACTCTATTTTCGCGAAGGCGATCCCAATGACTTTGCCGATATCCCCACGTTGCTCAGCGGCCTTGTCGCCAAAGTGCCTGACTCTCAGGTACTGGCCGATCTGGACCACGTCGCCAGTTGGGCCTCCCGCAACGGAGGAGATGCGCACCAACTGATGATCACCGGATTCTGCTGGGGTGGACGCATTACCTGGCTGTATGCCGCACATAATCCGCAATTAAAAGCGGCGGTAGCGTGGTACGGCAAACTGGTGGGTGATAAAACCCTCAACTCGCCGAAACATCCCGTTGATATCGCAACCGATCTTAACGCCCCCGTTTTGGGACTTTATGGCGGCCAGGACACCAGCATTCCACAAGATACCGTTGAAACAATGCGTCAGGCGCTACGCGCCGCCAATGCGAAAGCGGAAATCGTGGTCTATCCCGATGCCGGACATGCCTTCAACGCTGATTATCGCCCGAGCTATCACGAAGAGTCCGCGAAAGACGGCTGGCAGAGAATGCTGGAGTGGTTCGCGCAATACGGTGGGAAGAAATAATTCCCGGCAGGCAAACCAATAAACAAAACGGAGGCATCAGCCTCCGTTTTGTTTTTACGCCTGACGCAGATTCTGCGCCGCTTTAACCATGTTTGCCAGCGCGGCGCGGGTTTCCGGCCAACCGCGCGTTTTCAGACCGCAGTCCGGGTTCACCCACAGACGCTCAGCCGGAATACGCTGCTCGGCTTTCTTCAGCAGAGCTTCAATCCACTCCACGCTCGGGACGTTCGGCGAGTGAATGTCGTAGACGCCCGGCCCGATTTCGTTCGGATAGTCGAACTCTTCGAACGACTCCAGCAGCTCCATATCAGAACGTGAAGTCTCAATAGTGATCACGTCCGCGTCCAGCGCCGCAATGGAGTCCATGATGTCGTTGAACTCGCAGTAACACATGTGGGTGTGGATCTGGGTTTCATCCTTCGCCACTGCCGCGTTAATACGAAAGGCTTCCACGCCCCACTCCAGATACGCCGCCCAGTCGCTGCGACGCAGCGGTAAACCTTCACGCAGTGCCGGCTCATCAATCTGGATAATGCCGATCCCCGCCGCTTCCAGATCCGCAACTTCATCACGCAACGCCAGCGCAATCTGCTTCGCGATGGTTTCACGCGTCACGTCTTCACGCGGGAATGACCAGCAAAGAATGGTCACCGGACCGGTCAGCATACCTTTTACCGGTTTGTCGGTCAGCGACTGGGCATACTTCGCCCACTCCACGGTGATCGCTTCCGGGCGGCTGACGTCGCCAATCACCACCGGCGGCTTCACGCAACGGGAGCCATAGCTCTGTACCCAACCGTTCTGGGTAAAGACGAACCCGTCCAGATGCTCACCAAAGTATTCCACCATGTCGTTACGCTCGGCTTCACCGTGTACCAGCACGTCGAGCCCCAGACGCTCCTGTTCGGCGATCGCCTGTTTGATATGTTCCGCGATACCGGTGCGGTAGTTACCGGCATCCAGGTTGCCCTTTTTGAAGTCCAGACGCAGGCCGCGAATTTCCGTGGTTTGCGGGAATGAGCCGATAGTCGTGGTCGGCCATGCCGGCAGATTAAAGCGGGCACGTTGCGCCTCAGCACGAACCGGATAAGCGTTGGCGCGCTGGCTGTCCTGGGCGGTGATTGCCGCCAGACGTTTTTCCACTGCGGCGTTGTGGACACGAGTAGAGTGACGACGAGCCTGAATCGGTGCGCTCCATTCGACAATTGCCGCCGTATCACCGGTGTTCAACGCATCACGCAGCAGCGCCAGCTCGCCGCATTTTTGCAGGGCGAAGGCAAACCAGCTCTTCACCTCTGCATCAAGGCGGGTTTCCACGCTGAGATCGATGGGGCTGTGCAGCAGGGAGCAGGAAGAAGCCACCCACAGGTCACGTTTCCCAACGATATCTTTAATTTGCGCATATTTTTCGCTGAGATCGGCGCGCCAGACGTTGCGTCCGTTCACCAGGCCCGCTGACAGCAGCCAGTCGGCAGGCAGACGTTTGTGCAGCTCGGCGACATCATCTTTACCGTGCACGAAGTCAACGTGCAGTCCCTGCACCGGCAGCGCGGTAATGGTATTCAGGTTTGGCGTTACGCCTTCGAAGTAGGTGGTCAGTAGCAGCTTCACCTGGCCCTGCAGGGCATCATAAGCCGGTTTAAAGGCATCCAGCCACGCTTGCGGCAGCTCCAGTACCAGTGCCGGTTCATCAATCTGCACCCACTCAATACCCCGTTTTGCCAGCTCAGACAGCACCTGCTGGTAAACCGGCAGAATGTCGTTCAACAGACTCAGGCGGTCAAACTGTTCGCCCTTCACTTTCCCCAGCCACAGGTAAGTTACCGGCCCCAGCAGCACAGGTTTCACCTTATGGCCAAGCGCCAGCGCTTCGTCTACTTCATCCAGCAGTTGCGTCCAGGTCAGTTTGAACTGCTGACCTTTGGTGAACTCCGGCACCATGTAGTGATAGTTGGTGTTAAACCATTTAGTCATTTCTGCCGCCGCCGCTGGCTCACCGGTCGGTGCGCGGCCACGGCCAATACGGAATAAGGTATCGATATCGACCGAGCCGTCTTTATTCTGATGACGAGCCGGAACGTTGCCGAGCAGCAGGCTGGTAGTCAGCACGTGATCGTACCAGGCAAAATCACCTACCGGCAGCAGGTCAACACCCGCCTGCTTCTGCTGATCCCAGTGGCGGGCACGCAGCTCGCGGCCAACGGTCAGCAACTCTTCACAGGAAGAATTTCCCGCCCAGTAGCTTTCTTGCGCTTTCTTCAACTCGCGACGCAGGCCAACGCGAGGGAAACCGAGGGTGTGATTAAGTATTGTCATTATATGCCTCTTATTTAATTTGCAGGTTTTAGCCATCCAGATGTTTACACCGCTATATTTCGCAAGTACTGTATATTCCTCAAGCGCAATTTGTTCATGCCGAAGTGAAGGACTTTCATGATCGAGATTAAACACCTGAAAACGCTCCAGGCGTTGCGGAATAGTGGTTCGCTGGCAGCCGCCGCGGCGACGTTGCATCAGACCCAATCCGCCCTTTCTCACCAGTTCAGCGATCTGGAGCAGCGCCTTGGCTTTCGACTTTTTATCCGTAAAAGCCAGCCTCTGCGCTTTACGCCGCAGGGAGAAATCCTGCTGCAGTTAGCCAATCAGGTGTTGCCGCAAATTGGTCGTGCGCTGCAGGCTTGCAACGAACCGCAGCAAACCCGGCTGCGAATCGCCATTGAATGCCACAGCTGTATCCAGTGGCTGACGCCCGCGCTGGAGAATTTTCGTGCCAACTGGCCGCAGGTGGAGATGGACTTTAAATCCGGTGTAACGTTTGATCCGCAACCGGCGCTACAGCAAGATGAGCTGGATCTGGTATTAACCTCCGACATTCTGCCGCGCAGTGGACTGCACTACTCACCGATGTTCGATTTTGAAGTCCGCCTGGTACTGGCGCCGGATCATCCGTTAGCCAGCAAAACGCAAATCACGCCGGAAGATTTGGCCAGCGAGACGCTGCTCATTTACCCAGTGCAACGGAGTCGACTGGATGTATGGCGGCATTTCCTGCAGCCTGCAGGTGTTAGTCCGTCGCTGAAGAGCGTGGATAACACCCTGCTGCTGATTCAGATGGTTGCAGCCAGAATGGGTATCGCGGCGTTACCGCACTGGGTGGTGGAGAGTTTTGAACGCCAGGGTTTAGTAGTGACTAAAACCCTGGGTGATGGATTGTGGAGCCGACTGTACGCCGCCGTGCGTGATGGCGAGCAGCGACAGCCGGTCACAGAAGCGTTTATTCGCTCAGCGCGGAATCACGCCTGCGATCATCTGCCGTTTGTGCGGAGTGCGGAACGACCCACTTTCGATGTACCCACAGTGAAGCCACTATCACAGCCGCACCAATGATGAAGCTTGGCCAGTGAGGTTGTTGATGCCAGATAGCCAGGTTAACCAACAGCCCGGCCGGGACATGCATATTGTTCATGATGCCCAGCGTGCCCGCATCCACCTGGGTCGCGCCGTAGTTCCACATAAAGTAACCAATGCCGGACGCTGCCACGCCAAGAAAGACCAGAATTCCCCACTGTAGCGTGGTTGCAGGCATTTTCTGCGCATTGCCCAGCATGAACCAGGCCACGACAGCCACCATAAAGGCGCCCATATAAAACCAGGCAAAGGCGTTGTGCTGCGGCATTGGCCGCGTTTCCATCAGACGTTTATAGCCCACCATACCAATAGCAAAGCTGATATTGGACAACTGCACCAGCAGCAGACCGGTCCAGAAGTGGCTGGTCACCTGATCATAACGAATGATCCCCGCGCCAATCACCGCCAGTAACGCACTAAAGGCGTAACTCCAGCGCAGACGACGTCCGCTCATCAGATCATAAATCAGCGTAATATAGAGCGGCGTCAGCACGGTAAAGAGCAGCAGTTCTGAAACCGTCAGGTACAGATAGGCGTGAAAACTCAGCATATACATAATGCCAAGCTGCATGGCACCCACCAGCATATACAGCGCGATCGTTTTTACGCTGTGCCCGCGGGTACGTAAGAACGGCAGGAACACCAGCGCCGCGAGTCCAACGCGCACCAGCACCGCAAAATAGCTATCGACATGACCGGCAAGGTACTCGCCAAACAGGCTGAAGGAAAAGGCCCACAAAATAGTGGTAATGATGAGTAGCGCCACAATGGATGTCTCTTAGAACAGGGAACGTCCATTGTAGCGGAGAGTTTAGTTGACAACTGGTCAACTAAAGAACAATCACTTTAAAAAGAGATCGCGCAGGTAGTGCGGCACGGCATCGTCAGCATTAAGACCAATGACTTCCAGTTCTGGGTGCAGATCCTTCAGGCGCTGGTGGGCATTGCCCATGATGCAGCCTTTGCCCGCCATGGAGAGCATTTCCGCATCGTTCATCCCGTCGCCAAAAGCGATGCAGTCTTTCAGGCTGTAGCCCATCGCTTTCGCTACCGCTTCCAGCGCATGACCTTTCGACACGCCGCCCGCCATGACTTCCAGACAGGTAAGCGTAGAGAAGCTGACGTTGACGCGATCGCCCCAGCGGGCGTTAATCGCCTGCTCCAGCGGTAGCAGTCTTTCGTGAGAGTCGGTGGTGAAGAACACTTTGCTGACGCCTTCAGGCTCCAGTAATGCAGGTTCAAACAGGGAATAATTAAACACTGCTTCTTTGAAGAATCGCATTTCGTCCGGACGATGGCGATTCATAAACCATTCATCATCGCGATAAACGTTGGTCACGATGTCCGGGTTTGCATTCACTACGCCAAACAGGTCGCTGGCAATGTCGCGATCCAGGTTATGGGAAAAAACCAGATTCCCGTCAGAATCATGCACCCGCGCGCCGTTGGACGTGATCATGTAGGTTTTAATGCCGAGGTTATCGCGAATTTGCCCCACATCAACATGATGACGGCCAGTCGCAAACACGAAGTTAACGCCGCGAGCGGTCAATAACTTCAGCGTCTCTTTGGCATAAGGGGACAGAGTATGGTCGGGGGAAAGCAGCGTACCGTCTAAATCAGACGCAACAACCTGATACATAAGAAAATTCAACCTCTAGGCAAAGCGGGTTCCGCTGGATGAGTTATGCTTGTCGAAAAATTCGACAATAGCGTTAAGCGCGACTGAGCGCATGGCGTCCTTTTCAAAAAGGATCTCATGGTACGCGCCTTTTATGACAAGCGGCTGACCTCCTTCTACAGGATGGCCCGCTGCGGCGCGGAGTTCACAAAAACGATCGTGCATGCGGTTATCCACTACACGTTCTTCTTCAGCCTGAATCAGCAGCGTCGGCGTCGTATCATCCCCAGCGCCAGCCAAAACCTGTTCACCAGCCAGAATCCCTTCGCGTACCCAGTGATAGGTAGGACCGCCAACGCGCAACCGCGGCTCATCAGCATAGAAGCGTAGATTGCGCCGATAGCGCTGTCGACTATGGGTTAACGCATTCATACCGAACGGCAGCGCCCGCCAGCGCCCGGTTCCCATCGCATAGCCTTCGCGGATCCGCGGGTGCCCTTCAGCCCAGTCCAGAATGTGGCGCACCATCCAGTCGGGAAAGCGCATCACAATACCAAACATCGGTGCACAAAGCGCGATGGCATCACACTGATTCGGGTGGCGCTGCAGGAATAACGTGGCAATCGCCCCGCCCATTGAATGCGCCAGGATATAGCGTTTTCTCCACGGACCGGGTAGCACCTCCTGCTGCCAGAAGGCGGTTAGATCGTCGACATAGTCATTAAAGTTATCGACATGACCGCGATGTGGATCCGAAAGCATTCGCCCGGAACGCCCCTGACCACGGTGATCGATAATGAGCACGTCAAAACCAGAATGAAACAGGTCATACGCCAGTTCAGCGTATTTCACATAGCTTTCAATGCGTCCAGGACAGACGACGATGACGCGATCGTTTTTTTCTGCATGAAAACGCACAAAATGTACGGGGATATCATCCACACCCGTAAATTCCGCTTCTTCCCGCTGACGCCAGAAATCTGTCAGTGGCCCCATGGAAAAAGCAGCAAACGCGTTTTCTCTTGTTTCCCAGTCCTTTTGCTGCTGAAACATCGGGTATCCAGCCTCGCTGACCAAGTAAAATCGTTTTTTTCGCCGTCGCTGATACAACCTAACGGCAGTAGCGTATTGTGGCATAAAAATAGACAATCCGGGAGTTTCTCATGACCTTTGAATGGTGGTTCGCCTACCTGCTGACCTCTATTATTTTGAGCTTGTCTCCAGGCTCTGGCGCAATCAACACTATGACCACTGCCATCAGCCATGGTTATCGCGGTGCCAGCGCGTCGATTGCAGGTTTACAGACAGGGCTGGGCATTCATATCGTTTTGGTAGGCGTGGGGCTAGGAACGCTATTTTCACGTTCGGTGATCGCATTTGAGGTGCTGAAGTGGGCGGGAGCGGCCTATCTGATTTGGCTGGGTATTCAACAATGGCGGGCTGCGGGCGCTATCGATCTGAACACCATGGCGAATACACAATCACGCAGTCGCCTGTTCAAACGCGCGGTCTTTGTGAATCTGACCAACCCCAAGAGCATTGTTTTTCTTGCCGCCCTGTTCCCGCAGTTTATCCTGCCGCAGGAACCGCAACTGATGCAGTACGTGGTGCTTGGCGTTACGACCATCGTGGTCGATATCATTGTGATGATCGGTTACGCGACGCTGGCCACGCGCATTGCAGGCTGGATTAAAGGACCAAAGCAAATGAAGGCGCTCAACAAAGTGTTTGGCTCGCTATTTATGCTGATAGGCGCTCTGCTGGCATCGGCAAGGCATGCTTAAAAGCAGATAAAAATACTGGGCCCACCCAATACCGAGTGGGCCAATCACTTAGCGCGAAATAATCAGATGGATGCCGAAACCCGCGAACAGCGCGCCAGCAAAACCATCAATCCACTTCGCCAGACGCTGATAGCCACGACGCATTTTCGGCAGCGCAAACAGGCTGGCGACCACGGTAAACCACGCCAGCGTTTCCACGATAATCAGAGCAAAAATCCCCCAACGCGCGCCCGTTCCCACGTTATCGCCAACGAACAATGAGAAGACGGAGCCAAAATAGATAATGGCTTTAGGGTTCGCCAGGTTGGTCAGCAGACCTTTCAAAAAGCTGCGTCCGCTCTGCGCCAGCTCCACCTGCGGAGTGGGAGCTGCAACATCCTGTTTTTTAAACGCGCCACGCAGCATCTGGTAGCCCATCCAGCACAGATACAGACCCCCACCGACCATAATAATGGTGTGCAGCCAGGCCATTTTTTCGATAATCAGATGCAGGCCGAGCAGTGCCACGCCAGCCCAGACCATGACGCCACAGGTAATACCCAGCACGCCCATCATCGCTTCTTTGCGCGAACGGCTAACCGCAGTTTGAGAAACAAAAAAGAAATCGGGACCGGGGCTCATCAGCGCAACGATATGCACCAACGCAACGGTGAAAAATAGCGTTAACATAAAAATGACTCGCGGGGGAATAGTTCAGTGAGTCACCATCCTGGCACTTTTTTGCCCGGCTGACTACTCTTCGTCGTCACCATCAACATGTGCGCGAATAAGCGCCATAAACTCTTTGCCAAAACGCTCAAGTTTACGCATTCCCACGCCGTTGACGCTCAGCATTTCACTCGGTGAAACCGGCATTTGTTCGGCCATTTCAATCAACGTAGCGTCGTTGAACACCACGTACGGCGGGATGTTCTCTTCATCGGCAATGGCTTTACGCAGCTTACGCAATTTGGCGAACAGTTTGCGGTCATAGTTGCCGCCGAAGGATTTCTGCATCGCGCGCGGTTTCAGCGCCACAATACGCGGCACGGCAAGCTGTAGTGGAACGTCACCGCGTAGCACCGGACGCGCGGCTTCGGTTAACTGTAACGCGGAGTGATGAGCAATATTCTGCGTCACCAGGCCCAGGTGAATAAGCTGGCGAATAACGCTCACCCAGTGTTCGTGGCTTTGCTCGCGACCAATGCCATAGACCGGCAGTTTGTCATGGGCCAGTTCGCGAATACGCTGGTTATTCGCTCCGCGCAGCACTTCCACGACGTACCCCATGCCGAAGCGTTGGTTAACACGGTAAATCGTCGACAGCGCTTTACGCGCATCCATGAGTCCGTCGTACTGCTTTGGCGGATCGAGACAAATATCGCAGTTACCACACGGCTCCTGACGCCCCTCGCCAAAATAGTTCAGCAGCACCAGACGACGACAGGTTTGCGCCTCGGCAAACGCCCCCATCGCATTGAGCTTATGCCGTTCGATATCCAGCAGTTGCCCAGCGGGTTTCTCTTCGAGGCAACGGCGTAGCCATGCCATATCAGCCGGATCGTAAAACAGCATCGCTTCCGCCGGTAGGCCATCACGTCCGGCGCGGCCGGTTTCCTGGTAATAGGATTCGATATTGCGCGGAATGTCGAAATGCACCACGAAGCGTACGTTAGGTTTGTTGATCCCCATACCGAACGCCACGGTCGCCACCACGATTTGCAGATCGTCGCGCTGGAATTTCTCCTGCACCTCGGCGCGTACGGCGTTTTCCAGCCCGGCATGATAAGCTCCGGCGCTGATACCCCGGCTTTGCAAACGCGCGGCGGTATCTTCAACTTTGGCGCGGCTGTTGCAGTAGATAATGCCAGACTTACCGCGCTGCTCTTGCACGTAGCGCATCAGCTGATCGAGCGGCTTAAATTTCTCCATCAACATGTAGCGAATGTTCGGGCGGTCAAAGCTGCTGATCTGAATTAACGGGTCGTTGAGTCCCAGCAGACGCACAATGTCCAGCCGGGTTGTCTCATCCGCGGTCGCGGTCAGCGCCACAAACGGCAGGGTTGGGAAACGTTGGCGCAACTGGCCCAGCGCCGCGTATTCGGGGCGGAAATCATGCCCCCACTGCGAAATACAGTGCGCTTCATCAACCGCCAGCAGCACCGGATTCCAGTGCGCCAGATGCTCAAGGAAGTTATCCAGCATCAGGCGTTCGGGCGCAATGTACAGTAAGCGAATCTGTCCTGTACGACAGCCTGCCATCACCTCAAGCTGCTGCTCACGACTTTGAGTAGAGTTAAGGCACGCCGCCGCCACGCCGTTGGCCAGCAGTTGATCGACCTGATCCTTCATCAAGGAAATCAGCGGAGAAACAACAACGGTGAGTCCGTTTAGCAATAATGCGGGAATTTGATAGCACAGGGATTTACCGCCGCCGGTCGGCATAACGACCAGGCAGTCGCGACCAGAGAGCACGGTGTCAATGATTTCTTCCTGACCAGGGCGAAACTGTTGGTAGCCAAAGGTTTCTTGCAAAACCTGTTTAGCGCCCATTTCCAGATTCAACACTTCCGCCTGCGCCACATTAACCCCATTAGCCTGAAATAAAAACAGGCGCTATTTTCAGCGCCTGAGAGAGAAACTGCAATGATTAAAATACTCTCAATACTTATCAGAAGATATCGTTGAGCATCACGCCCACACCAACACGGGTCTGATTGAAGTTATAGTCAATCAGCGATTCGCCGTAACCGCTGTAAACCTGGGTGTAAAGACGCACATGCTTCGTAATGGGGTAACTGACACCCAACTCAGCGCCGCCGTAACCGGTATTCCAGTTGTACTGACCTTTCGCACTTAAGACGGCGTCACCGAGGTGATAACCCAGTTTGAGCTGATAGTAGCCCATATATTTTGTGATATCAGGGTTATCGTCAGTGCTGCCGATGACGTACCACGGCTTAACTTCCACCAGCCAGTTACCGTTTTCAGCCATCAGACGAGTATAAAGACGGTTCCAGCTACGTGAAGTGGGATCGGAGCGGCCGTTGGAATCATGGTTATAGCCCATTTCGACATCACGAAGCGTCCAACCGGCAAAGCGGTAGTCGGTGGCGAAACCGAGGAACAATTGCGGTTCGTAGTTGGTTTCGCGAAACGGTGAAGACTCTTCACTGTTAGAAAGCTGCCACCAGGATTTCTGGGTATAGGAGCCGCCGAGCACCGAATTTGGGCCTAATATCCCGCGCCAGAGCGGAAACGCCAGGCTTAGCTGAAACTTAACCTCATCTTTGCGCGCATTTTCGGACCAGCTATAGCTGCTGATCGCTTCTTTGTTCATGTCGCTGGTATTGGTGTAGATAAGATAGTTGGTGTCATAAGGATAAAGCGTGAAAGGATTGTCATGCTCCTGCAGCATGTTGGCGATAATACTGCCGCGAACCGCGGGTGCATCATGAATCTCTTTCACTGTCGCTTCCTGCGCATACGCGGTCAACGGCAGCATGACTGCTGGTAGTAACCATCCCAGAATCGCCCGCATCGGTACTGTTCTCCTGAACCAAAATATTGATGAATTGTATAATTATCTGGCAAGTATTCTACATACTTAGCGAGTTCCTCGTTAGTTATCCCTTCCTAAAGTAGAAAACAACAAATAATAAGCATAATATCAACATTTCATTAACCATTGAGATGTAGGGATCGTATGTCTGCCGTACTTACTGCTGAGGAAGCGCTGAAGTTAGTGGGTGAAATGTTTGTCTATCATATGCCGTTTAACCGGGCGCTGGGACTGGAGCTTGAACGCTATGAGAAAGAATTTGCTCAATTAGCCTTTAATAATCAACCGATGATGGTCGGCAACTGGGCGCAAAGCATTTTACATGGCGGCGTGATCGCCTCGGCGCTGGACGTCGCCGCCGGACTGGTGTGCGTTGGCAGTACGCTAACCCGCCATGAGACAATCAGTGAGGACGAACTGCGTCAGCGGATGTCACGCATGGGAACCATCGATTTGCGCGTTGATTACCTGCGTCCAGGGAGAGGGAATCGCTTTACCGCCACCAGCAGCCTGCTGCGGGCGGGTAATAAAGTCGCCGTGGCACGCGTGGAACTGCATAACGAAGAACAGCTTTATATTGCCAGCGCAACCGCCACTTATATTGTGGGGTAAGTAGCCAAAAAAAGGTAAACTGCTGTTACATTTCTGCAATGAGTTTTCCCGATGGATGCTAAACAAACGCGGCAGGGCGTGTTACTCGCTCTTGCTGCTTATTTTATTTGGGGTATCGCACCTGCCTACTTCAAGCTGATTTACTATGTCCCGGCGGATGAGATCCTGACGCACCGCGTCATCTGGTCATTTTTCTTCATGGTGGTGCTGATGAGCATCAGCCGCCAATGGTCGGGTGTCAAAACGCTGCTCCAAACGCCAAAGAAGATCTTCCTGCTGGCGCTCTCGGCGGTGCTCATCGGCGGAAACTGGCTGCTGTTCATTTGGGCAGTCAATAATCACCATATGCTGGAAGCCAGCCTCGGCTATTTTATTAACCCGCTGGTGAATATTGTGCTGGGAATGCTTTTCCTCGGCGAACGCTTTCGCCGCATGCAGTGGCTGGCGGTACTGTTAGCCGCCTGCGGCGTGCTGGTACAGCTGTGGACCTTCGGATCGCTGCCAATCATCGCGTTGGGACTGGCGTTCAGCTTTGCTTTTTATGGTCTTGTGCGCAAGAAGATAGCCGTCGAAGCACAAACCGGCATGCTGATCGAAACCCTGTGGCTTTTACCCGTTGCAGCCATTTATCTGTTTGGCATTGCCGACAGCCCAACCAGCCATATGGGGCAAAACCCGATGTCGCTTAATCTGCTGCTGATTGCTGCGGGTGTCGTGACCACCATACCGCTGCTGTGCTTTACCGGCGCGGCAACCCGCCTGCGTCTGTCGACGCTGGGTTTTTTCCAGTACATTGGCCCTACGCTGATGTTCCTGCTGGCGGTAACGTTCTACGGTGAAGTACCGGGTGCGGACAAGATGGTTACTTTCGCGTTTATCTGGGTCGCGCTGGCGATTTTCGTAATGGATGCGATTTATACGCAACGACGGGTTCGTCGGAGCTAGGGGATTGCCGGATGGCGCTTCGCTTATCCGGCCTACAAAAACACATCACCGTAGGCCGGATAAGTCACCGCCATTACAGCCAGTTCTTGCGCTTAAAGTACAGATACGGCGCCAGACCGGCGAGCATCATAAAGACAATCGCCCCAGGATAACCAAAGCTCCAGTGCAGTTCCGGCATGAACTCAAAGTTCATCCCATAGCTGGACGCCACCAGCGTCGGCGGCAGGAACACCACAGAAACCACTGAGAAGATCTTGATGATGCGGTTCTGCTCGATGTTGATAAAACCCATCGCCGCCTGCATCAGGAAGTTAACCTTCTGGAACAGCGATTCATTGTGCGGCAGCAGAGATTCGATATCGCGCAGGATCTCACGCGCCTGCTCCAGCTGACTGCCCGGCAACCGCGCTTTACGCACCAGGAAGTTCAGTGCGCGTTGGGTATCCATCAGACACAAGCGTACCTTCCAGCCGATATCTTCCAGTTCCGCCAGCGTCGACAGCGCTTCGTCATATTCATCGCCCTGACGCCCTTCCATGATCACACGGCTGAGTTTTTCCAGGTCGCTGTAGATGTTTTCGATCTCATCCGCCAGTTGTTCAATTTTGGTTTCGAACAGGTCGAGCAACAGCTCGTAGGCATTGCCATCCACCATAGCCTGGTTACGCGCACGCATGCGGTACAGGCGAAAGGCCGGCAATTCGCGCTCGCGCAGGGTAAACAGACGGCCTTCGCGAATAGTAAATGCGACGGTTGAGTTACCCGCGTGATCGTCGGCGTCTTCATAAAAGAAGAAGGAGTGAATGTGCAGACCGTCTTCGTCTTCAAAAAAACGCGCGGATGCTTCGATGTCTTCCAGTTCAGGGCGCGTAGCCAGATTCTGGCCCAAGTCCTTTTGCACACGGTTTCGTTCTTCGTCATCCGGCTCGACTAAATCGACCCAAACCGAACTGGCAAGGTGCTCGATCTCGTCTGCCTCAAGGCGAGTTAAACGATTGTTTTCCAGTTGAAATGCGCTCAGCATGACCGGGACTCCCAATGCAAAAAATTATCGGACAGTTCGGAGGGCACACAGAAACAAATTGGGTTTCAGACCATTAAACAGCCTGACTCAGCGCGACGGGAAAAACAGAAGGTCGCTGACAACCGCGAAGGCTATCAGCAAAAAGGGATAGCCTTAGGAGTTGATCCTGGATGACAGGATAATGAGCCAGTATCTACTGGGTGTGTCCAAGGCGAATGTCCTCTTAGCGTAATCGTGCGCGCATGTTACGCCAGCAAAATTTTGACGTCAACACGCAACGAAACGCTAGCCTGGATAAATTACCTGCTCATCAGTAAGGCTAGCAGATCGTTACAAAATAATGATATTTTTCTGAAAGTTATACCGTTTCCAGTCGGGCATAGGCCGCCACCAGCCATTTGATCCCCTGCCCCTGGAACGCGACCTGCAAACGACTGTGCTCGCCGCTGCCTTCCAGATTGACAATGGTGCCCTCGCCAAACTTGGCATGGCGTACGCGCTGGCCAAGCTTATAGCCGGTATCGTTTTCCGCCATTGGCGTGCCCATTCGCTGATGGCTTACCGGGCGGCTGACCGTGGCGCGCAGACGTACCTCTTCAACACACGCTTCCGGCAGTTCACCAATAAAGCGCGACGGACGATGGTAAACCTCTTTGCCGTACAGACGACGCGTTTCGGCGTAGGTCAGCGTCAGCTTTTGCATCGCGCGGGTCACGCCGACGTAGGCCAGGCGGCGTTCCTCTTCGAGACGTCCTCCTTCGTCCAGCGACATCTGGCTGGGGAACATGCCTTCTTCCATGCCGACGATAAACACCTGCGGGAACTCCAGACCTTTCGCCGAGTGCAGGGTCATCAGCTGAACCGCATCCTGCCAGGTATCCGCCTGCCCTTCGCCCGCCTCCAGCGCGGCGTGAGACAGGAACGCCTGCAGCGGCATTAAGTCTTCATCTTCCTCGTTGTAGCTGAACTGGCGCGTTGCCGTCACCAGTTCGTCTAAGTTTTCGATACGCGTCTGGCCCTTCTCGCCTTTTTCCTGCTCGTACATCATGCGCAGGCCGGAGTCTTTAATCACCCGGTCAGTTTGCACGTGCAACGGCATATCGGCGGTCTCCTGGGCCAGGGCGTCAATCAGCTCCATAAAACGCTGTAAGGCGCTGGCAGCGCGCCCCGCGAGGGCTTTTTCCTGCAACAGCTCACGACAAGCCTGCCACAACGTTAGCTGGCGGTCACGGGAGGTCTGACGCACCACATCTAAAGTACGATCGCCAATCCCGCGGGTCGGCGTATTCACCACGCGCTCAAATGCGGCATCGTCATTGCGATTAGCGATCAGGCGCAGGTAAGAGAGGGCATCTTTGATTTCCTGGCGTTCGAAGAAGCGCATCCCGCCATAAATCCGATACGGCATGCTGGCCTGTAACAACGCCTCTTCCAGTACGCGCGACTGGGCGTTGCTGCGGTACAGAATAGCGCATTGTTCAAGTGCGCCGCCGTTGTCCTGCCAGGTCTTGATGCGGTTAACCACAAAACGCGCTTCATCAAGTTCGTTGAACGCGCAGTAAAGCGAGATCGGTTCACCGTCGACACCGTCGGTCCACAGCTTTTTACCCAGACGCCCGTTGTTGTTCTCAATCAGGGCGTTAGCTGCGCTGAGGATATTGTTGGTCGAGCGGTAATTCTGCTCCAGACGAATGGTTTCTGCACCCGGGAAATCGGTGAGGAAGCGCTGGATGTTTTCCACCTGCGCCCCGCGCCAGCCGTAGATCGACTGGTCGTCATCACCCACGATCATCACTTTACCGGTATCGCCCGCCAGCAGGCGGATCCAGGCGTATTGAATGTTGTTGGTATCCTGAAATTCGTCCACCAGGATATTGGTAAAGCGTTCGCGATAGTGCTGCAGGATATGCGGTTTGTTGAGCCACAGTTCATGGGCGCGCAGCAGCAGCTCGGCGAAATCAACCAACCCGGCGCGGTCACACGCTTCCTGGTAAGCCTGATACACTTTCTGCCAGGTTTGCTCAACCGGGTTGCCATAGCTCTGCAGATGGTGCGGGCGCAGCCCTTCGTCTTTCTGACTATTAATAAACCACATCGCCTGACGCGGCGGCCACTGCTTCTCATCCAGGTTCATCGCCTTGATCAGGCGCTTGAGCAGACGCAGTTGATCTTCGCTGTCGAGGATCTGGAAATCCTGCGGCAGGTTGGCATCCATATGGTGCGCGCGCAGCAGACGGTGCGCCAGACCGTGGAACGTCCCCACCCACATACCGCCCTGGCTGGTTCCCATGATCTGACCAATACGGTGGCGCATTTCCGCTGCCGCTTTGTTGGTAAAGGTTACCGCCATAATCGAATACGGCGAGTTGTTCTCTACCGTCAGTAACCAGGCGATACGGTGCACCAGCACGCGCGTTTTACCACTCCCCGCACCTGCCAGAACCAACATGTTGCTGCGTGGCGCGGCCACAGCCTGGCGCTGTTCGTCATTGAGGCTATCGAGCAGGTAAGAAACGTCCATTGGCACCGCCGGAATCAACAGGGCCCAGCCGGCCCCCTGGGAATTTATACAGAGTTGTTGGTGATTATATCAGCGAGGTCAGAGATGCCAACTGTGAAATTTCGATATGCGGCAGCAAACGGCTGTCAGCGGTGTGCATCAGGTCGGCATTTTCCGGTTTGATCCAGCAGGCCTGCATACCACAACGGATAGCGCCCGCGACGTCTGTCGTCAGGTCATCGCCCACATGCAGGATCTCACCTACAGGCATTTTCAGTTTTTCCGCCGCCAGCGTGTACATGTCGCTGAACGGTTTTGATCGTCCGTCGGGACCGGCGCGCAGCACAAACTCAAAGTAATCACCCAGGCCAAACAGTTCCGGCTGCGCGTTACCGTTGGTGATCGCCACCAGCGGCCATTTGCGAGCCAGCGCTTTCAGCGTGTCATGCGTCGTCTGTGGGACTTCAATGCGGCTACGCCATTTGGCAAAATTCATCATCGCCGCATTCGCCCCCATTCTGGCTTCTGCCGCTGACAAACCCGCCTCCAGCATAGCGCGTTCTACGGCCCGGTGACGCCATTGGGTAACATCGTGATAGATTTCCGGCTCGGCGTCGCGAACGGCCTGACGCAAGCGCTGTAGGTCGCTATTTTGCAGCGAATTCAACGCCGGATGGTAATTCTGTACAAACGCGAGCGCTTCCTGCTCGGTGCGTGTGATAACGGGACGGTTATCGTAAAGGGTGTCATCAAGGTCAAAGGTGAGCGCAGAAATGCGCCCCAAAGGCCGGTAAAAACGCATTATTTCCCCCGTTTGGCGCGCGGATGCGCCGCATCGTACACTGAAGCCAGGTGTTGAAAATCAAGATGGGTATAGATTTGAGTTGTGGAGAGATTGGCATGACCCAATAACTCCTGCACTCCGCGCAGATCGCCGCTCGACTCCAGCATATGCGTCGCAAAGGAGTGGCGTAATTTGTGGGGATGTACGTGGCTGTTCAGCCCCTGCTTGATACCCCATTCAGCAAAGCGTTTCTGCACGTTACGCGCCGAGATGCGTTTGCCCAGTTTTGACAGAAATAGCGCATCGTCATCGCAGCCAAAGAGTCCGCGTAGATCCAGCCAGTGCTCAATCCACGCCACCGCATTGCGGCCAATCGGCAGGCGACGCTCTTTACTGCCCTTACCCATCACCCACACTTCGCCGGTGTCGAGATCGAGATGTTTAATATCCAGCCCAACCAGTTCAGATAAACGCAGACCCGCGCCGTACATCACTTCCAGCATCGCTCTATCACGCACGGCAAGGGGGTCGTTGAGATCGATATCCAGCAGACGATTAACGTCGTCGACATCGATATTTTTAGGTAGATGACGCGGTGCTTTCGGCGCGGAAACGCTTTTTGCCGGATTGGCTTTCAGTTCGCCCTGATTAACCAGCCAGTCGAAGAAACTGCGTAACGCGGAAAGTCGCAACGCCAGGCTCGCCGGCCCCAGCCCTTTACGACGGCTGCGCACGGCAAAACTGCGCACCATGGCGGCATCACATTGTTGCCAGCTTTGCAGACCGGTCTCTCCGGCTAACGCAATGATGGCATCAAGCTGACGCTGATAATTAAGCAAGGTGATCGGGCTAAGCTGACGCTCAACGCCCAGATAGCGCAAAAAGCGCGCCACATCCTGAGAAAGGGGTGAATCGGTCATACGCGTTCAATCCAGCGCTCCAGCAGCTCCGGCAACATCAGCGAGATTTCCTGCAGCAATTGCGTGCCTTGCCCCTGCTGGTAATGATTAACATCACGACTGCTAAACAGCATCACGCCAAGGGATCCATCCTGCCCGAGCATCGACATCGCGACTGAGCCTATGGCTTTCGCCTCCGGCATCATCACCAGCAATTCAGGACCATTGAGCGGCCCAAGATAGTGCTGCGACTGGCCCAAACGCTGGATACGCAACGGTTCAAAAGCCTGACGGCTTAATGCCAGATGGGTGAATTTTGATGGCGCGCCAAGTCGCCAGCGATCCGGGAACAGACGAACCGTCGCTCCGGCCAGCCCTAGCTCACGCGCCCAGCGATGCAAGCGCATCAGCATGTCGTCAAGACTGCTGGCCGACACCAGCCGGCTTTGCAGACTTAACAGACGATAGAACAGGCTTTCATTGGCGTTGGCTTGTTCCATCAACAACGCCATGTTCTCTTCCAGCACGTTAATATGATTACGCGCCCGCGCCATATGCCATTCCACTAAAGAGACCGTGCCCCGCACTGGGTGCGGAACTCGCATCGCTTCAACGGCCTGGGCATTACGGATAAAAAACTCAGGATTACGTTGCAGATAATCGACGACCGCCCGATCGTCGAGCTCCATGAGCGTTTCCTGTAGTTCTTCCCCTGGTTGCTTCATAAGTGAATAAATCCGTCGTAGACATGTGCCGCCGGGCCAGTCATATACAGCGGATGACCCGGACCTTTCCAGGCGATATCAAGTCGACCGCCCGGTAATTCCACCCTCACTTCTTCTGCCAGCAGCCCCTGCTGGATACCGACTGCAACGGCTGCGCATGCACCGCTGCCGCAGGCCTGCGTTTCACCCGCGCCGCGCTCATAGACGCGCAGTCGGATATGCTCGCGTTTTACCACCTGCATAAATCCGATGTTGGCGCGTTCAGGGAAGCGTTCATGGCTTTCCAGAACCGGTCCCAGTGTTTCTACCGTGGCCGTATCAACATCATCAACCTGAATCACGCAGTGCGGGTTCCCCATTGAAACCACGCCGCACAATACTGTCTGTTCGGCCGCGCGCATAATATAGGTCTTCTCTGCTTTATTAGCGCGAAAAGGAACCTGCGAGGGTTCAAAATTGGGTTCGCCCATATTCACTCGCACCAGCTCGTCGTCGGTTACGGTTAATACCATACGACCATTCGCGGTACTGACGCGAATATCGCGCTTATTGGTCAGCCCTTTCAGGCGAACAAAACGGGCAAAACAGCGGGCGCCATTGCCGCACTGTGACACTTCACTGCCGTCGGCATTAAAAATACGGTAGTGGAAATCCAGCTCCGGATCATACGGAGGTTCAACCACCAGCAGTTGATCAAATCCAACGCCGAGATGTCTGTCGGCCAGGCGGCGGATCAGCTCTGGTGAGAAAAAGACATTCTGCGTTACCGCGTCGACGACCATAAAATCGTTGCCAAGGCCATGCATTTTAGAGAATTGCATCATTCACTCCGTTCACGCGGGTACAGAAATGTAAAATCTATTCCTGCCGTTAGTAATTCACCTGAGAAGGCCCATCACTAATCCCACGATCGTTTTTCTCAGGCGTGGTGGATTGCGATTGCGGCTGAACGCTCTTGGTCGGAGGCGGCGCGGTTTTATCAGCTGGCGGGAAATAGAGCGGGCCTTTGAGCCCACAGCCCGTCAGGCTGAACAGAGTAAAAATGACAGCGAGTGGCTTTAACACGTTTTTCATTATTGATTGCCTGTAAAGTTCATGCTTTCTGTTTTCTATCATCGCAGGAGAAGGCGTAAAAGCAAGAGTTTGGCTAAAAACTGCATCGCGATTTATTCCACGTTATACTGCGGGCATCACGAAAAATAGGATAAGAAAATGAACGACAGTGAATTTCATCGCCTTGCTGACACCCTGTGGATGACCATTGAAGAACGTCTGGATGACTGGGATGGCGACAGCGATATTGATTGTGAGATCAACGGCGGCGTTCTGACCATCAGTTTCGAAAACGGCAGCAAAATTATCATTAACCGTCAGGAGCCGCTGCACCAGGTATGGCTGGCGACCAAACAGGGCGGCTACCACTTTGACCTGAAAGGCGACGAGTGGATCTGCGACCGAAGCGGCGAAACGTTCTGGGATCTGCTGGAACAGGCGGCAACGCAGCAGGCAGGTGAAGAGGTGAGCTTCCACTAAGTGTGATTGCCGGATGCGCTTCGCTTATCCGGCCTGGGAATCTCGCGCATTTGGAGGCCGGATAAGGTGTTTACACCGCCATCCGGCACTATGCTTAAGAGAAGTACTGCTGCAACTGCGGCGCGTCGTTGTCCTGATTGACGGGCGGAACAGCGCTAATCGGCTGGGTGCGGAACGGAATCACCTGCGCGCGCCCGTCGGTTTTCACAATCTGATAGAACTGCGGCAGGTTAAAGTTGATGAAGCTGGAGCCGTAGGTAAAACGATCGTGCGACGATGAGTAGAAACGGCTGACGTCGCGTACCAGTTCCTCTTTACTACCTTCGCAGTGGTGATACACCTCAGCCCGATTGCTTTCGTCCAGAATGTAGATATTAAAGCCCTGCTCATCACCCGTTTCTTCGAAAAAGAACTGAATAATCCCTTCACTGGCAAAACCGTCTACCACCGACGGCAGTTTCACATGGTTGGTCTCAACCTGGACGGAAAGCCCGTGCAGTTTGTTATGTGAAATCGCGCCATAGAATTCAATCGCGTTTTCCAGCTTCTGCACCGAGACGTTCAGGCGCTCGAAGAACAATCCCCACGTCTGGCCGGAAACACGTAGCGCTTTGAAACGTCCGGTTTCCTGACGGGTGCTGGAGAGGCGTAATTCAATGCACTCAGACACCAGTTGCTGAACGCGGGTGCGAATTAAACCGCGCAGATGCTGGCTATAGCAGAAAACCTCGACGCTATCTGGCGGCGCGGCATCCTGGTGCATTTTGCCCAGAATCGTTTTTAACGCTTCAATCATCGCCTGCTCGCCGTTGAAGTGCAGCGTACGCACTTCATTCCACGAGTTGCGGTACAGCAGGTCTACGCTACCCACCAGGCATTTTTGCTCTTCACCAAAACTGAAGACGTCCAGCTTACGGAAATCAAAATGCACCACCTGATTGCGAAACGCTGCCGTCGGGTCATATTCGAGGTTAACGATAATCGCCAGATGGCGAATTTCGCATGGGCTATAGAGCGCTTTCGGCGTTGGCGCAGGCAGTCGCAGCGGGAAGTGGTGCGACACATCGGCGACCATTTCCTGCAGCTTCGGCAAATCAACAATGCCGTTGCCCTTAATAAACAAATGCGTACGCGAGGTCAGCAGGCCATTGAACCAGGCCCACGCCACCAGCTTATTGAGATAGCGGTTATATTCCAGCGGCTGATGGCTGATGATCGAGTCCATGTTAGGCGCGCGGTTGTAGAGATACCAACCCGAACGGTTGGCACGACCCGGCGGTACATGGATAAAGGTCAGATTCGGTTCCGAGAGATCCGGAGATATCTGCGGGTTCACCAGCGTGACCTTACCCGGCAACGCTTCAAACGCAGCATACAGCTTACGGGTCAGCACACCGATATCCTGCGGACTGGCGCTGACGCTGAGGTTATTGCGCCGCGCAAAGCGGATCAGGTTACGATAGCTCTGCATCATCGCATCGAGCAGTTCGTTATGCGCTTCACGTACCTGGTCAATCTTCCAGTTAGCGCGGTTATCCAGCATGGTCAGACGAGTGTCATCCCAGCCCCACTCTTTCACTAACTGACTTAATACTTCACGACGCCAGCCCACGCAGGCGCGCTCACGGCTCAGCTTCTCGCACACTTTTAAGTAGAAACATCGACGTACTAAATCCAGGCGCGTCGGATCTTCGATCGCCGTGAGGTACTCGGTAACGCGCTCCAGCATCATGCAGTAAGGGTCGAGACCAAAAGAGACGATCTCGCCGTCATGCAAGCGCTGTTTAATGTCTTTCGCCAACAGTCGTGGGTTGGGATATTCCCAGGAATAGGCTTCCAGCAACAGCGTTTTCAGTACCGCTTTGTACGGGGAGTCGATACTCTTGTACAACTGCCAGAGGCTGGCGCCAAAGTACTCTTCGGCGGAAAGCGAACTGAGTCCGCCGAGATCCAGCCATTCGTTTGGCGTTAACACCCCCTGTGCGTAGAGCGTCATGACGTAATCGTCGTAGTGCTCTTCTTCGTCGCCCGGCACCATATTCCACAGAATACGTTTACCCGCGAGGCGCACAGCGGTGCGATAGAATTCATCCAGCAACAGGATATGCTGCGTCGAGCCACAGTCTTCACCACCCAGACTGCCGCTTTCATTGTGACGGAAACGGTTTTCGTCAATCAGGAAGAAACTGACTTCCACGCCCAACGAGGCCGCCCAGCTTTCCAGCAGGCTACATTTACGCTGCAGCAGCTGGCGCTCTTCGCTATCCAGCCAGGATTGATGGCAGACCCAGATATCAAGGTCAGACGAACAACTTTGCCCTACCGAAGAGGTACTGCCCATCGAGTAAACGCCGGTGATCGGCAGTTCGCCCTTCGGCGGGTCCTGCGGCGACATACCGCGGTACAGTTCCAGTTCGTTCAGGTAGTGGCGTTGGGTTTCATCAGGCGTGTAAAGGCATATGCCTTTGGGAACGTTACCATCAAGGTAACCCGGCATCAGCGGATGGTGGTAGTGCAATAATGTCGGCAGCAGACTGTATACCTGCTGGAAAGCAGGTCCCATGGCAGCAAGCGCGCGATCCACACGCAGTTGATTTATGGCATCCAGTCTCTGTTTCAGAGTCTCAATATAGAGGTACAAGACGTATCGCCTGATGTTGCATCCGTCATGGCGTCGATAGCGGCGGCGCAAACGCTCACCACCCTCGTCATCAGTCCGGATAAACCGTATGTCAAAAATAACCGTTACCTTTTTCCCCTGCACTTTTATTAGTTACAGATGAAAAAATGGTCTAAAACGTGATCAATTTAACACCTTGCTCATTGACCGTAAAGAAAGATGCGCTACATACCAGTGTAGCACCGTTCGTTACGTGTAAATTCCTTCATACGGTCGGGAGGTTTTTCTCGTCATTATTCACTGACAGTGATGATGCAGCGCCTTTTCCTCTCACTTACGTTTGAGCGTAACGCTGACATCCCTTTGATAAGGATGTTAGGATGGTCAATGATTGATAATGACGGTAACAAGCATGTTAGACAATGTTTTGAGAATTGCCACACGCCAAAGCCCCCTTGCGCTCTGGCAGGCACATTATGTCAAAGACGCCTTAATGGCAAACCACCCAGGTCTGATCGTGGAACTGGTTCCTATGGTAACCCGTGGCGATGTGATCCTTGATACCCCGCTGGCGAAAGTCGGAGGGAAAGGGTTGTTTGTTAAAGAGCTGGAAGTCGCGCTGCTGGAAAAACGCGCCGATATCGCCGTGCATTCCATGAAGGATGTGCCGGTTGAATTCCCTGACGGTCTTGGACTGGTCACCATTTGCGAGCGAGAGGATCCGCGTGATGCTTTCGTCTCAAATAAGTACAACACGCTGGATGAACTCCCCGCAGGCAGCATCGTTGGGACATCCAGTTTGCGTCGCCAGTGCCAGTTGGCGAAGCGTCGCCCGGATCTCGTCATCCGTTCGCTGCGCGGCAACGTAGGCACGCGCCTCAGCAAACTGGATAACGGCGATTATGACGCCATTATTCTGGCGGTCGCTGGATTAAAACGTTTAGGTCTTGAGTCGCGAGTCCGTACCGCTCTGCCGCCGGAAGTCTCCCTGCCCGCTGTCGGACAAGGCGCAGTAGGCATAGAATGTCGACTGGATGATATGCGCACTCAGGCGCTGTTAGCGCCGCTCAACCATGAAGAAACCGCGCTACGCGTCAAAGCAGAACGCGCCATGAACACCCGCCTGGAAGGGGGATGTCAGGTACCTATTGGTAGCTATGCCGAAATCATCGACGGTGAGATTTGGCTACGTGCGCTGGTCGGCGCGCCAGACGGTTCACAGATGGTATGCGGAGAACGTCGCGGCGCCACACAGGATGCCGAACAGATGGGCATCTCTCTGGCAGAAGAACTGCTGGAGAACGGTGCGCGCGCCATTCTGGCTGAAGTTTATAACGGAGAAGCACCCGCATGAGTATTCTGGTCACCCGCCCGTCTCCCGCTGGGGAAGAGTTAGTGAGCCGTCTGCGCACACTGGGGCAGGTGGCCTGGAGTTTTCCGCTCATCGAGTTTTCACCTGGTCGGGAACTGGCAACGCTTGCTTCCCGACTGTCGGCGCTGACGGAGAACGATCTGGTCTTCGCCCTCTCGCAGCACGCCGTTACCTTTGCAGATGCCGAGCTTCAGCAGCAAGAGAAAAGCTGGCCATCCCTTCCGCAGTATTTTGCCATTGGCCGTACAACGGCGCTGGCGCTGCATACTGTTAGCGGCTTCAATATTCACTACCCTCTGGATCGGGAAATTAGCGAAGTCTTGCTACAATTACCTGAATTACAAAATATTGCGGGAAAACGCGCGCTTATATTACGCGGCAACGGTGGCCGTGAGCTGATAGGTGAAACCCTGACGGCACGCGGAGCCGATGTCGATTTTTGTGAATGTTATCAACGCAGTGCAAAATATTACGATGGTGCAGAAGAAGCGATGCGCTGGCAATCCCGTGGCGTAACCACGGTGGTCGTCACTAGCGGAGAGATGCTACAACAGCTCTGGACGCTTATTCCACAGTGGTATCGTGAGCACTGGTTACTACGCTGTCGGCTGCTGGTCGTCAGTGAGCGTCTGGCGCACCTCGCCCGGGAACTGGGCTGGCAAGATATTAAGGTCGCTGATAACGCCGACAACGATGCGCTACTACGCGCATTACAATAACTCTCATAATGGGATGCCATAATGACGGAACAAGAAAAATCCTCCGCCGTGGTTGAAGAGACCAGGGAGGCCGTGGAAACCACGTCACAGCCAGTTAATACTGAAAAAAAGAGTAAGAACAGCACGGCGCTGATTCTGAGCGCTGTGGCGATTGCTATTGCGCTGGCAGCAGGCGTTGGGCTGTACGGCTGGGGGAAACAACAGGCAACAACACAAACAGCAACCAGCGATGCGCTGGCGAACCAGCTGACGGCACTGCAAAAAGCGCAGGAAAGCCAGAAAGCTGAGCTGGAAGGCATTATTAAACAGCAGGCAACGCAGCTGGATGAAGCCACTCGCCAGCAGGCCGCGCTGGTCAAACAGCTTGATGAAGTCCAGCAAAAAGTCGCCACCATCTCCGGCAGCGATGCTGGAACATGGCTGCTGGCGCAGGCTGATTTCCTGGTGAAACTGGCTGGTCGCAAATTATGGAGCGATCAGGACGTCACTACCGCCGCGGCGCTGCTGAAAAGCGCCGATGCCAGTCTGGCAGATATGAACGACCCGAGCTTAATTACCGCGCGACGTGCGATTACTGACGATATCGCGAGCCTCTCCGCGGTGACTCAGGTCGACTATGACGGCATTATCCTGAAAGTGAATCAACTCTCTAATCAGATCGATAACCTGCGTTTGGCCGACAACGACACCGACGATTCACCGATGGACTCGGACAGCAGCGAGCTTTCCAGCTCGATTAGCGAATGGCGTGTCAATCTGCAAAAAAGCTGGCAGAACTTTATGGACAGCTTTATCACCGTGCGCCGTCGTGATGAAACTGCCGTACCGCTGCTGGCACCGAACCAGGACGTTTACTTACGTGAAAATATCCGTTCCCGCCTGTTAGTAGCGGCCCAGGCCGTGCCGCGTCATCAGGAAGAGACATACCGCCAGGCGCTGGAAAATGTCTCCACATGGGTGCGTGCTTACTACGACACCGACGATGCAGCGACCAAAGCGTTCCTTGAAGAAGTAGACCAACTGAGCCAGCAAAGCATCAGTATGGATGTCCCGGAAACGCTGCAGAGTCAGGCTATTCTCGACAAGTTAATGCAGACCCGCGTACGTAATTTACTGGCGCAACCTGCCACAGCACCGGTAGCAGCAGCGCCAGCGCCTTCGACAGACGCTCCGGCAACCGCGCCGCAAGGAGAATAATGATGCTAAAAGTATTGTTGCTCTTTGTGCTGTTGATCGCCGGGATCGTCGTCGGTCCGATGATAGCCGGTCATCAGGGCTATGTGCTGATCCAGACGGATAACTACAATATCGAAACCAGCGTGACGGGCCTGGTGATCATCCTGATCGTCGCCATGGTCGTCCTGTTTGCGATTGAATGGCTGTTGCGCCGAATTTTCCGCACCGGCGCACATACCCGTGGGTGGTTTGTGGGTCGTAAACGTCGTCGCGCCCGTAAGCAGACTGAACAGGCGCTGCTCAAACTGGCAGAAGGTGACTATCAGCAGGTTGAGAAGCTGATGTCGAAAAATGCCGATCATGCAGAACAGCCAGTAGTGAATTACCTGCTGGCGGCAGAAGCGGCTCAGCAGCGCGGTGACGAAGCTCGCGCCAACCAACACCTTGAGCGTGCTGCCGAACTGGCGGGAAATGATACGATCCCGGTAGAAATCGCTCGCGTTCGCCTGCAACTGGCGCGTAATGAAAATCACGCTGCACGCCACAGCGTAGACAAACTGCTGGAAGTAACGCCACGTCATCCGGAGGTGCTGCGTCTGGCTGAGCAGGCCTACATTCGCACCGGCGCATGGAGTTCCTTGCTGGATATCATCCCATCCATGGCAAAAGCGCATGTGGGTGATGACGAGCACCGCGCCATGCTGGAACAACAGGCATGGGTTGGCTTGATGGATCAGGTCCGCGCCGATCAGGGCAGCGAGGGGCTGCGTGCATGGTGGAAAAACCAGAACCGTAAAACTCGTCATCAGGTTGCTTTGCAGGTAGCAATGGCTGAACATCTGATTGAGTGTGACGATCACGATACGGCGCAGCAGGTCATCATTGATGGTTTGAAACGTCAGTACGATGACCGTCTGGTGCTGCCGATCCCGCGTCTGAAAACCAATAATCCGGAACAGATAGAAAAAGTGCTGCGCCAGCAGATTAAAGCCGTGGGCGATCGCCCGTTGCTGTGGAGTACACTGGGTCAGTCGTTAATGAAGCATGGGGAATGGCAGGAAGCCACGCTCGCCTTCCGTGCCGCTCTCAAACAGCGCCCGGATGCCTATGACTACGCCTGGCTTGCTGACGCGCTGGACAGACTGCATCAGCCGGAAGAAGCCGCCACCATGCGTCGTGATGGCCTGATGTTGACGTTGCAGAACAACAATCCCCCGCAGTAACTCCTGAATGCCCGGTAGCGCTTTCGCTTACCGGGCCTACATATTTTTCAATCGTATACACAAAATCATTCGAGAAGCAGTTCGAAGGATTTTGTGTATGCATAAAAAAACGCCCGCTCGGTAAGTAGCAGGCGTTAAACAGGTCTGTATGACAACATAAATGGGTGCTTCACTCAACGTTATGTCCATGGTGTTTGATGAGGCTACGCGACATCTGTCTGTGGACGATAAGCACCGTAAATGGCTCTGCATCATTCCTGAGTTTATGAGGCCAGAGGGCGAACATAAGAGATGGAATGAGCATCTACCCGCATATTATTGCACAAGGCATGCCACGATTGCACTGCAAAAACCAGGTATTCGGACTTTTTAAGACATCAGGTAATTCGCGGGAATAAAGGCTGAGAAGGGAAAATCAGAAAACAAAAAACCCCGCCGAAGCGGGGTTCAAAATTGGTCGGCGAGAGAGGATTCGAACCTCCGACCCACTGGTCCCAAACCAGTTGCGCTACCAAGCTGCGCTACTCGCCGTTTTACTGCTTTTTGAATTTTTAGTTCAATTCTTTAAGTCGTGGTGCGAGGGGGGGGACTCGAACCCCCACATCCTAAGGACACTAACACCTGAAGCTAGCGCGTCTACCAATTCCGCCACCTTCGCATTTCACAACTTTAAATTAATGGGGTGGCTAATGGGATTCGAACCCACGACAACTGGAATCACAATCCAGGGCTCTACCAACTGAGCTATAGCCACCACTGCAAATCTTTTACGCGGTATTAAAACCACCGCAGCTCTGGCACCCTACTAAATGGTGCGCCCGACAGGATTCGAACCTGAGACCTCTGCCTCCGGAGGGCAGCGCTCTATCCAGCTGAGCTACGGGCGCTTAGCGCCGTTGCGGGGCTGGATATTACGGAGGTCTCGGTCTTCTGTCTAGTGCTTTTTTAAAATAAATTATCGTTTGGTCATGGTTTGTGCGTTTTGTCGCTTATTCCCGCAATTTATGGGCTGTGCCATGACGATTCAGACCAAAAACCTTATAAATGAACGTCACGGCCAACAAGAAACCCATGCCAACAAAAAGCGACATTCGGGTATCTTCATTAAAGTACATGCCAATTAATACGCAAATCAGGAACGCCATCGTCAAATAATTCGCCCACGGGAACAGAATGGAGCGGAATGGATGACTGGCAATCGCCGCTTTATGCGCCTGACGGAAACGCAGCTGGCTTATCAGGATCACAAACCACGGCACCATCCCCGGCAACACGCTGGCGCTATAGACATAAACAAACACGCGCTGCGGATTGGGAATGATGTAGTTCAGGCACGAACCAATCAGCAGGATCGCGATAGAAATGGCCACGCCGGCAACCGGTACGCCATGGCGAGAAACTTTCCCAACAGCGGCGGGGAGCTGGCGATTCTTGGCCAGCGCGTAGAGCATACGCCCACAGCTGTACATGCCGCTGTTACAACCCGACAGCGCCGCCGTCAGGACCACAAAGTTAATAATCCCCGCCGCGGCGGTAATACCAATCTTGGCAAAGGTGAGAACAAACGGACTGCCGTTGCTGCCAATTTCATTCCACGGGAAAATAGTGACGATAACAAAAATTGCGCCAACGTAGAAAATCAGGATACGCCACAGCACTTTACCTACCGCGCTGCGCAGCGTGACCTGTGGGTTCTTCGCTTCACCTGCAGTAATGCCGATCAGCTCCACGCCCTGGTAAGAAGCCACGACAATACACAATGCCGTCAGGAAACCCTTCCAACCACCGGCAAAGAAACCGCCGTGTTCGGTCAGGTTGCCAAAGCCGATAGCCTGACCGCCATTACCAAAACCGAAGAAAATCACCCCTAACCCAATGACGATCATCACAATGATGGTGGTCACTTTGATCATGGCAAACCAGAACTCAATTTCACCATACAAGCGAACTGCGGCGAGGTTCGCCAATGCAACCAATCCGACCGCGACCAGTGCGGGTATCCATTGCGCCATTTCAGGGAACCAGAACTGGACGTACACCCCGATGGCGGTAATCTCTGAGATCCCCACCGCCATCCACATAAACCAGTATGACCAGGCGGTGAGATAGCCAAAGAAGGGGCTCATATAACGGTGAGCGTAAACAGCGAATGAACCGGCAACCGGCTCGAGGAATAACATCTCCCCCATAGAACGCATAATGAAAAATACGAACAGCCCGGCGACGATATACGCCAGCAGAACCGAAGGTCCCGCCCATTTCAGGGTACTGGCGGCCCCCATAAACAGCCCGACGCCAATAGTGCCCCCGAGGGCAATTAATTCGATGTGACGAGCCTCCAGCCCACGCTGTAGCTCAGGTTTGTTCTCGGCCATAAATCCTCTTGTTGTGTTTGCATACTGTCCGGTATTACCGGTTCTCGTTATGGGTACATCTTGTTATGTCATAACAGGCCATACGACACCGACCGCTTAGCGGTTGGCGTCAAAACTCCACGGCACTGGAATGATTGTTGCGAATGGTTTCCTAAAATCGCTTAAATGGCAATTAAAGCATTCAAAAAATGAATATATTGTGCGAGAAAGCAGCGATTATGTTGTAAATAAGTAGCGTAATTAGCAGATCACGCTACTTATCAGAGGAGAGAGGGCGTCAGAGGTTGCCGGTATAGTGCCAGCGGAGATAGCGTAATAAGCGAAGTTGTCGAGTAATACGGCTCGGTTGCGACAATAAGCGATACAGCCACTCCAGCCCCAGATTTTGCCAGATTTTAGGCGCACGCTTAACGTGACCGGTAAAGACGTCGTAGGTGCCGCCCACGCCCATATACAGCGCGTCGGGGTGAGTCTTGCGGCAATCACGCATAAAGATCTCTTGTTTCGGCGAACCCATCGCCACCGTCACAATTTGCGCGCCGCTGGCGTGAATACGCTCAAATAACGCCTGACGCTGCTCTGGGGTAAAATAACCATCCTGGCTACCCACAATGTTCACACGCCACTGTGCACGTAGTTTTGCTTCTGTTTGCGCCAGAACTTCAGGCTTGCCACCAACCAGGAAAACAGGCGTTCCGTTTTGCCCAGCTCGCGCCATCAGCGCTTCCCAAAGGTCAGCACCGGCCACACGTGAAATCTGCGCCTGCGGGAATTTTTTGCGCACCGAACGCACCACGCTAATCCCATCCGCATATTTGAACTCCGCGGCGTTGATCAGCTCCCTCACTTCAGGATTATCTTCTGCTGTCAGCATTTTCTCAGCGTTGATAGCCACCAGCGTTCCTGACCTGAGGTGTCCTTCGGCAAACAGGTAATTCAGCGCATGTTGCATATCGCGCCAGCCAATCAGTTGTAATCCGCGCAGCGAATACAGCGGCGCAGTTGTGTTATCTGTCATTACGATCCTTCAATTTGTGTCCGGGGCAGCGACTTGATTCGTTTATGGATGAGTCCTGCGCTATCGAATAGCCAAAACAGCAGTTTTGCCATCAGTAGGCAAACGCCAAAAATCACGAGGAAAAAGACCACTCGCGAGACAAACGAATCCAGCCCTTCACGTGCCAACACGATCATATTGAAAATGGCGCCAAAACAGAAACTGTGCAAAATCGCCGCCTTATAGCGATTGGTTTCTTGGTTACCTAGCTCATACAGCCAGTCGAACCACTTGATAATGAGTCCAACGACAATCGCGCCTAATGGTATAAAAAGCGCCCCGCCCATCACCACCAGTGAACCAATTAACGTCGGCGAAATCGCCAGTCCTGAGTGGTTGTTCAACACTTCCCAGGTAAAGTAGTTCGCTGAGTTGAGTACAATACTCGGCCGCCCAGGCCACAGCCAGGAAGGAATAAAGACGTAGAAGTCACGGACGATCGGCGCCAGCCCCTGGAACTCAATATTGTGGTAATTCTGCAGCAACAGCGCCAGGTTCTCCCACGGCGAGAAGGTGTCGCGCGTAAGGTACAGGAACGTATAGAACGCCTCATCGCCGCTAACGCTCATTCCGTAGCGCTTCAACGCCAGCCAGAACATCCCGACAATACCCAGCACGCCTGCTGCGACCAACATCCACAGCGAAATCCAGCCGCGAATAATGCCGATAAACAAGAAGATGGCAAACGCAATGATGATATTGGCGCGCGTCCCACCCACAATCATATAGGTCAGCAAACCAAACGCGACGGTGCTCACCAGGAAGAACAACCACGCTTTGCTGTCCTGACGCAAGAAATAAACGACCAGCATGGCCGGAATGAAGAAGTAGAAGAAACGCTTCAGAGCGACCCCAGAGACTTCGCTGGAAAAAATCTGGCTATAGGATTGCAGTCTGAACAGCAGGAATCCGTTGTGCATAAAGAAGACGCCCACACTCACCAGCGCAATCGCCATCAGGATAACCCAGGTCAAATGGGCTTCAACGCGATTGATGGTAAACAGCGGCCTGCGCGGCTTACCCTCTACTCGCTTACGCAATCGTGTTTTATACGTCACGTAGTAGACGGCATAGAAACAGGCTGCTGACAGCAAGGCCTGCAGCAGGATCTCCGGCGGAGCCACTGCCACATCAAAGCGGAACACCAGGATGCTGGTTAACGGGAATCCGAAGAAGAACGTCAGCAAGAACAACAATGAGAAGAAAACATTGAAGTTAAAACGTACGCGGCGGAACTCAAACCAGGTCAGCGTGGCGATAAATAAGGTAGAGAGCAGCCAGACTACCAGCAGACCGCTGAATTGCATCAGGCTCATACGGTTTCTCCTGAAGCAATGCGCAGCGCGTTATACCACGGCTGCAGATAATTCGGGCTAAAGAAGGTAATCGTGTTTTTATCTACCGATGCCAACTGGCGCTGCGCTTCACGTACGACGCCTTCATTGAGATCATCCGTGGTAAATAACACTGGAAGATTCTGTTCCACCATATCCTGCCAGAAGGGATTTTCACGGTTGAGCACGCACGGGATACCCGCCTGGATCAGCAAACACAGGGTACCGATCCCCTGCTGCCGGGCAAAAATAAAGTAACCCAAATCGCATTGCCGCAATAATGTTAGATAGGCATCAAATTCCAGCTTTTCACTTAAAATTTGCAGATTATCAGCGCTAAATAATGCCATACCGGCCTGGCGAACCTCGTCGATATAGGCCTCATTATTGGCGGGGTAACCCATCGGCACAATCACGTTCACCGTGTCGCCGAACTGCTGATGGACAGCACGCAGCGCGGCAACATGCTCATTGCTGCGATCGCCAGAGTTGCCAACCAGCACCGTCATCTTGCCGCTGCGCTGACAATCATTGCTCATGTTATTGAGTGAAGGATCCATTCGCGTTGGGAAATAGAGCAACTCACCCCGTACATGCGGATGTTGCTCGGCGAAATAACGTAAATCGCCCCGAGTGGCAAATACGCAGCCCACGCGGTTCTGCGCCATGCGGCGAATCGGGTAAAACAGGCGGAATTTCAGCCCACTGGAGACTTCGTATAAATCAGCACCCCAGATATGCCAGTAAAACTGCGTCGGTTTAATTCCCCCGCTCAGCAGCGCCAACCACAGGCTGGTGTTGAACTGACCGTGGAAGAAGAATCGCTGTTGGCGATTCGCTTTTGCTTTCGCAATAACTGCTTCGGCTAACGCTTTTTTCCCGCTGTAGAAACTCAGCGATAACGCCGGGCAGCTCTCACTGAATCCCGCATCCTGACCGGCAACCATAAACGTGCGCGCGTGCTCGCTCGTCGCGGCAAGCGAGTCGTTGAAAAACCGCAGCACGGTTTGGTTATGGTGAGGGATATCCGATCCCAGAACGTGAATCAGTACAGTCATGCCCGCCTACGCCAGAGTAAAAACACGCCACAACAAAGAGAAAAATAGACGATGTACGTTGCCATATAAGCCTGTGCCGCTCCCAGCGCACCATGTGCAGGGATCAGCCAGTGAGCAAACACCGTCAATAACATGAACTGGCTAATTTCAGCCAAAATATAAAACCGCAGTGATGCTTTCGCGATCACCAGATACCCAAAGACATACGCCCCAACTTTTAGTACATCGCCAACCAGTTGCCAGGCAAACAGATCGCGCATGGCGGTGAATTTTGCGGAGAAAAGCAGCCAGATAGCAAAGTCACGCAGTAGCCAAACGGTAAAGCTCGCAGCGGCAACTGCAGGTAACACGAACTTCAGCGACTTAACCACCTCGCGCGTAATGTCGCGCTTTTCAGTCAGTCGCGACAACGTCGGCAGCAAGTAAACGCTGAATGAAGCGGTAATGAATTGCAGATAAGCATCAGAGATACTGCTTACCCCCTGCCAAATCCCCACATCATCCCAACTGTACTGCGCCGCCAGCAGGTTTCGCATCATCACGTATGCCACAGGCAACGTTACGGAGGTAATCAGCGCCATCAGCGTAAACTTGCTTAGCTGTCCAGCCAGACCGTTATCCCACGAGGGTTTCAGGTAATGCAGAGGAATCGCCCCGCGCTTAATCAGCATAATAGCGGCAGGGATAACGACCAACGCGGGCACTAATGCCAGACCCAGCAAAGCGCCTTCATACCCTCCCAGGCGATAACAGCCATAATAAGCCACTACGCCCACCAGACTGCCCACAATCAGCGACAGCGCGTTACCCGCCGCATCGCGAAACCCCTTCATCAACGCCAGCAGCAGATTCGCCCAGGCAATGCCCATCTGCACCAGCGCAACCAGTCTTACCAGCCCCTGATAATGAGTATGACCAAACAATCCCTGACTGATTGGTGCGGCCGCCAGCAGAAAAATCACCGCCATCAGCGTAGAGAATCCCAGCACCATCGCGGAAGATGTACCGACGACCTTGCGGAGCCGGGTCGGCTCGTCATGGTGCTGCGCAACATATTTCGTGACGCCGTTGAAAATGCCGGCCCCCGCCAGGACACCAAGCACGGTGACCATCTGGCGGAAGTTACCCGCCTGCCCCACGCCTGCCGGGCCAAACGACACCGCCAGCAGCTTCACGACCAGCAAACCCGCACCAATTTTTACCAGCGTACTGGCTGCCGTCCATAAGGACGCTTTAGCAAGCGACATTTCAGGCGAAGTAGTTGAGTAAGGTCGAAATTACCGTTCGCTGGTTGACCGGCGACAGGTTGTAGAACAGCGGTAAACGCAGCAAACGCTCGCTCTCTTTGGTGGTGTAACGATCAACACCGGCAAATACGCCGAATTTGTCGCCAGCCGGGCAATCATGCAGCGGGATATAGTGGAACACCGCCATAATTTCAGCTTCTTTCAGGAAGTTAATCAACGCGGTGCGATCATCGATATCGCGCAGCTTGATATAAAACATATGGGCGTTTTGCACGCAATCGTCCGGTACAGAAGGCAGCTCGATACGTCCGGTACGCGCCAGCGGTTCAAGAGCATCATAGTAGTTCTGCCACAGCGTCAGACGCTGCTGGTTAATGCGGTCCGCTGCTTCCAGCTGCGCCCACAGATAGGCGGCCTGTAGATCGGACATCAAATAACTGGAGCCGATATCACGCCAGGTATATTTATCTACCTGGCCACGGAAAAACTGGCTGCGGTTTGTCCCTTTTTCACGGATGATCTCTGCACGTTCGACTAATTTTTTATCATTAATCAGCGTCGCGCCGCCTTCACCACCTGCGGTATAGTTTTTGGTCTCATGAAAGCTAAAGCAACCGATGTGACCAATCGTCCCCAGCGCCCGACCTTTGTAAGTCGACATAACGCCCTGGGCCGCATCTTCCACCACAAACAGGTTATGTTTGGTCGCCAGCGCCATAATAGTATCCATTTCGCAGGCCACGCCCGCGTAATGCACCGGCACAATCGCGCGGGTTTTGTCGGTGATCGCCGCTTCAATCAGCGTTTCGTCAATGTTCATGGTATCCGGGCGGATATCAACAAAGACAATTTTCGCGCCTCGCAGCACGAAAGCATTGGCCGTGGAGACAAACGTATAGCTTGGCATAATGACTTCATCGCCAGGCTGGATATCCAGCAGCAATGCCGCCATCTCAAGCGATGCGGTGCAGGAAGGCGTCAGCAATACTTTCTCGCTGCCAAAATGCTGTTCCAGCCACTGCTGGCAGCGACGGGTAAAACCGCCGTCGCCACACAGTTTGCCGCTGTTCATCGCAGCCTGCATGTAATCGAGTTCAGTGCCCACCACCGGCGGTGCGTTAAATGGAATCATCGTGTCACCTGTATAACCAATACGCGGTGCTTTCCACATTCGCACCACTGTGTATATAACGTTTAAGCGCGGCGGTATTGCCCATTTGGGTCGCCACACGCAGTGCTGTTTTACCGTGAGCCTGCGCCCAGCAAAGCGCGGCCTGCATCAGTTCTGCTCCCGCCCCACGCCCGGCTAGCAGGCCAATTCGCGCCTCGGTCGCATTCAGTTCACGCAGCGAGACATAGCCACGAATCTCACCTGTTGGTGTACGAAAAACGAGGCATTGATGATCGAACGTCCCCAGCACCGCGTTTTCAATCCACTGCGCATAAAAACGCGCGCTGGCATCTGCGGGATACCACGGGGCGCGAAAACGACTTTGCGCGAACGCCTGTCCTGCCAGATGGCGTAATGCAGGGATATCCGTAGTTTGTGCGACCTGCGCACCGGGGTCACCATGCGCACACGTCACTGGCAGCACAAAATCCACTTCACCTTCAACCAGTGAGAAGCCCAGCTGTTGCAGGGCATCTAATGCTTGGGTATTGGCGGCAGGTATTTTTGCCTGTACCCGCGACCAGGGCTGCAACGCATCCGCAGTCAGAACCGACGCGTGTTGGTCAAAACGCACAATGGCGCTATGCACGCCAAAGAACGTATTTTCCCAGCTAAGCGGCTCAATACTGGCGCGGATTTTCACCGCCAGACCCCTTTGGTATCAACGACATATTGCTGGTGAACCGCATCGCCTTTAATGGCTTTAAATTCATTGTGGTCGACCAGCAAGACCAGCACATCGGCGCTTCCCAGGGCATCGTCCAGCGTTGCCAGTTGGCACAGACCGTCCAGTTTTTTCGGCAGTTGATGGATATTCGGTTCCACTACCAATGTTTCGCCTTTGTGCCAATGCGCGATACTTTGCGCAATTCCCATCGCCGGGCTTTCACGTAAATCATCAATATTCGGTTTAAATGCCAGACCAAAACAGGCAATTTTCACTTCGCTGGCCCGTTTATTGGTATCTGCCAGACAGTCGGCCACGGCAGCTTTTACCCGTTCGACCACCCAATGAGGCTTACCGTCGTTTACCTCACGCGCGGTGCGAATCAATTTCGCCTGCTGCGGGTTCTGCGCCACGATAAACCACGGATCAACCGCAATACAGTGCCCGCCAACACCCGGACCCGGTTGCAAAATATTCACGCGCGGATGGCGATTTGCCAAGCGAATCAGTTCCCAGACGTTGATCCCCTGATCGGCGCAAATCAGCGACAACTCATTGGCGAAGGCGATATTGACGTCGCGGAAGCTATTTTCAGTCAGCTTGCACATTTCCGCAGTGCGCGCGTTGGTCACGACACATTCACCCTCAAGGAAAATGTTGTACAGTTCGCTAGCACGCGCGGAACAGACGGAGGTCATTCCCCCAATCACGCGGTCGTTTTTAATCAGTTCAACCATCACCTGGCCCGGCAGCACGCGTTCTGGACAATAAGCAATGTTAACGTCAGTCTGTTCCCCGACCTGCTGCGGGAAAGTCAAATCAGGGCGCATTTCAGCCAGCCATGTGGCCATCTGTTCGGTAGCCCCGACAGGCGACGTCGATTCAAGGATCACCAACGCGCCTTTTTTCAGCACCGGAGCAAGAGACTTGGCTGCGGCTTCCACATAAACCATATCGGGTTCGTGCTCTCCCTTAAACGGAGTAGGCACAGCAATCAGATAGGCATCCGCATCTACAGGGGTTGTGGTCGCACGCAGAAATCCATTTTCGACCGCCGTTTTCACCACGGCGCCCAAATCTGGCTCTACGATATGAATTTCACCGCGATTAATGGTATCCACCGCGTGTTGATTTACATCTACGCCAATCACATGCTTTTGACGGGAAGCAAAGGCAGCCGCCGTCGGCAGTCCGATATAACCCAGCCCAATGACAGAAATGGTCGTAAAACTCATAGCGATATCCGATTATTTTTTAACGCGTGTAAAATACGGTCACATGCCTGCCCGTCACCATACGGATTATGGGCGCGGCTCATGGTCTGATATTCATTGTCGTCATGCAGCAAACGCGTGACTTCTTCGACAATACGCTGCGGGTCTGTCCCTACCAGACGTACTGTGCCTGCAGTAATCGCTTCCGGACGTTCCGTCGTTTCGCGCATCACCAGTACTGGTTTCCCCAGAGATGGGGCTTCTTCCTGAATCCCACCGGAGTCGGTAAGGATCAGCCAGGCGTGATTCATCAGCCAGACAAACGGCATGTAATCCTGCGGTTCAATCAGGATGACGTTTACAACGTGACCCAGAATGCGATTCACCGGTTCGCTGACGTTAGGATTCAGGTGCACCGGATAGACAATCTGTACGTTCTGATTGGACGCAGCAATTTCCGCCAGCGCATGGCAAATGCGTTCAAAACCGCGACCGAAGCTTTCCCGACGATGACCGGTCACCAGTATCATTTTTTTATCAGAGCTCAGGAAAGGATAATGCTCTGCTAATTCAGCACGCAATTTATCGTTCGCCAGTACGCGGTCGCGAACCCAGATCAACGCATCAATAACCGTATTACCTGTAACGAAGATACGGCTATCAGAAATGTTTTCCCGTAACAGGTTTTGGCGCGAGTTTTCTGTTGGCGCAAAATGATACATAGCCAGACGCCCGGTCAGCGTCCGGTTCGCCTCTTCCGGCCAGGGAGAGTAGAGATCGCCTGTACGTAAACCCGCCTCCACATGCCCTACCGGAATACGCTGATAGAACGCGGCCAGGCTAGTAGCGATGGTGGTCGTGGTATCGCCGTGAACCAACACAACGTCAGGTTTAAAATCAGCCAGAATAGGCTTTAATCCTTCAAGTATTCGGCAGGTAATTTCTGTTAGTCCCTGACCTGGCTGCATAATATTGAGATCGTAGTCAGGTACAATGGAAAAAAGGTTCAACACCTGATCGAGCATCTCCCGATGCTGCGCCGTGACGCAAACTTTTGCCTCAAAATCAGGATCTTTTGCCAGCGCATGAACCAGAGGTGCCATTTTTATGGCCTCTGGTCGCGTGCCAAATACAGTCAGTACTTTCACATCGATTCTCTTCGGATTGGCAGTGAGGGCCCAGCCCCTCACTGCAACGATATTGCTAAATCGTGCGGCGGCGGGTTAACGCGACACCAGCACCGATCAGAGCCCCAACGATGCCCCACATAATCATCAGGAAAGCACGACGAGGGCTGTCACGTTTTACCGGTTCTTCCGGCGTACGCAAATAACGATAGGTCTGAAAACGCGGATCCAGAGTTGGCCCAACGTTCAGTGTGTTAAGCATGGCTCGGTTTTGGAAGTAGTCCAGATCGAAATCGGGACCAACAGATTGCAGGTTTTCGAGGCGCGCCTGCAGCATAGGACGTCCAAGCAAAAACAGTTCAGAATCCGGCAATTCTTCAGCAGGAACATCCGTAGAAGTACGCGAAATATTATGCTGTTCAGCAATTTTGAGCGCCTGCTCAATGTTGTGGACTCGGCGAGAGAAAATCGATTTCGCCACTTCTTCCTGGCGTTTAACCTGCGCCTTCATCTGCACAGTGCGTGCAGCCCAGGCGCCCTTCAGCTCATCATTCAGATGACGCGCAGCACGCTGACTGGCAAACGCCACGTACTGACGCAATAGATTGTTGGCATCAGGTGCCGTCTCGGCAATCAGCTTCACGCTGTCGTTGGTATTACGAACCGCATCGCCAGGCATAAACTGAATGTTATTGATCAGTTCATCCAGCATCACCGCATCGGCTTTGCTGTTACCCACCATACGTTGCTTGTAATAATCAGTCTGCTGCCAGAATTCACGACGCGTATCCCAGGAAGCAAGTTGCATGATGAATTCTTTATAGGCTTCATCCATCACTGACGGCTGATCCGCTGATGCAAGACTGGCCTTGATGTCCAGGTTACGTAAGAACTGCTGCTGAGAGTAATAGCCGCCCAACATATTAACCGTTGGCCTGTCTGAAATCGCCGTCGCACTCCACTCCTGACGAGCAAAGAACGTATAGGCGAGAGCGACTAACGCGAAGGCGAGAGCCATACCGACGATCCACACCTTCCCTGTCCACAAAGTACGAAACAACCCACGGATGTCCAGTTCATTTTCAGCGCTCATGGCATGTTCCCCCGGTAATGGTTGTGTCATCGTACCCTCAATTTATTTGGTTAAGTTTGGTTTACTGTCACGGTTTCTACGCAACTTGCGCTTCCAGCGTTTGATAAATCTCGCCACCTTCCAGGCGCGTTTTATACAGATGTCGTACAGGACAAACGCCAGTAAAAAGAGCACCAACATCACCCATTCCGGGACAATACGAGAATATTCAGCCAACACGCCGATAGAAGCCAGGATCGCAGCAGCCAGCGTAATCAGGACAAAAGCCTGTCGGGAAGTAAACCCGGCGCGCATGATTAAATGGTGAATATGTTGGCGATCCGGAGAGAAAGGGCTCATGCCTTTACGTAAACGGCGATACATAATTGCCACCATATCCATTAACGGAATGGCAATAATCCACAGAGCCGTGACCGGGCTAATAGGATGCGTTGGCCCCTGGGTAGTCTCCAGCAGAATCCAAATCACCGTGAAGCCAATCAACGTACTTCCCGCATCCCCCATAAAGACTTTATAGCGGCGTCCGAGAATCCCCAGGTTCAGTAGGATGTAAGGCAGAATGGCGGCGATCATGGCAAAACACCAGATGGCCAGGCTTGTCTGGCCATCGAACCACAGAATAAGCCCCATCGCGGCGAATGAGACACTGGATAGCCCACCGAGCAGACCATCGATCCCATCGACCATATTGAAGGCGTTAATCGCCGCCCAAACGGCAAACAGGGTCAGGAAATAACCAAAAGGACCGAGCACCATCTCCCAGGGGCCGAAAATATAGCCAAGGCTTAGCAGATAGAGTTTGCCCACTGACATCATAATGATGCCAATAAGGGCCTGGATGGTCGCGCGGATTTTTACACTGATATCAAAACGATCGTCCAGGGCACCGATAAACACCAGTACACCGGCACAGGCCAGGTAGAGAGTAGCATGCGGGATATAATAATCGGCGATGAGGAAGGTAAAGCAAATGCCTGCGTAAACCGAAATCCCCCCAACCAGCGGAATCAGTCCCTGATGACGTTTACGGAAGTTGGGTTTATCCACCAATCCAATCTTTTTCGCAACCTTGCGGGCAAAGAAAAGAAACAGCGTTGTGAATAAAAAAATACTGATGAGATCAGTACTTGCTGTCAGTAAATTCACTATACATGCTCTCAGAGAATATCAATATATGAAGTATAACCATCCGGGCGATTATTCAGAAGAGAAACCCGATTCCATATCAGGTGGTTCTGTATGATTATTAACCACAAAATACGAATTACAACCCTTCGTCACCAGGCGGTATGTCATACCGGATTATTATTATTGTGTCGTTAAGATTACATCCACAAAAGCAAAACGCCACGTAAAAACGTGGCGTTTTCAGATGATGCCCGAATCAGGAACGCTTCATCATATCGAAGAAGTCGTCATTGGTCTTGGTCATCGCCAGTTTGTTAATGAGGAATTCCATTGCGTCGATTTCACCCATAGGATGGATGATTTTGCGCAGGATCCACATTTTCTGCAGCTCTTCCTGGGTAGTGAGCAGCTCTTCTTTACGGGTACCGGAACGGTTGTAGTCGATAGCCGGGAAGACGCGTTTTTCAGCAATCTTACGAGAGAGGTGCAGTTCCATGTTGCCGGTACCTTTAAACTCTTCATAGATAACTTCATCCATTTTAGAGCCGGTATCAATCAGCGCAGTCGCGATGATGGTCAGGCTACCGCCCTCTTCCACGTTACGTGCAGCACCAAAGAAACGCTTCGGACGATGCAGGGCGTTGGCGTCCACACCACCGGTCAGTACTTTACCGGAAGCAGGAACCACGGTGTTATATGCACGTGCCAGACGGGTGATGGAGTCAAGCAGAATGATAACGTCTTTCTTGTGTTCAACCAGACGTTTCGCCTTCTCGATAACCATTTCCGCAACCTGAACGTGGCGGGAGGCAGGTTCGTCAAAGGTAGACGCAACCACTTCACCTTTCACCAGACGCTGCATCTCGGTAACTTCTTCCGGACGTTCGTCAATCAGCAGCACCATCAACACGCAGTCAGGATGATTGTATGCAATGCTCTGCGCGATGTTCTGCAGCAGCATGGTTTTACCCGCTTTCGGCGGAGCAACAATCAGACCACGTTGGCCACGACCGATCGGCGATGCCAAATCCAGTACACGTGCCGTTAAGTCTTCAGTAGAACCATTACCACGCTCCATACGCAGACGAGAGTTTGCGTGCAGCGGCGTTAAGTTCTCAAAGAGGATTTTATTACGGGCGTTTTCTGGTTTGTCGTAGTTAACTTCGTTAACTTTCAACAGCGCAAAGTAGCGTTCACCTTCTTTCGGCGGGCGAATCTTACCAGAAATGGTATCACCAGTGCGGAGGTTGAAACGGCGGATTTGGCTGGGAGAAACGTAGATGTCATCAGGACCGGCGAGGTAGGAGCTGTCTGCAGAGCGGAGGAAACCAAATCCATCCTGCAATATCTCCAGCACACCGTCACCAAAGATATCTTCGCCACTCTTTGCGTGCTGCTTCAGGATGGCAAAAATAATGTCCTGCTTGCGCATACGAGCCAGGTTTTCAAGGCCCATATTTTCGCCGAGAGTGATCAGCTCAGAAACCGGCGTATTCTTTAATTCGGTAAGATTCATAATGGTGTGAGTTCTTAAACTTGGGGTAAATCTCGAACTTAATGTTGTGAATGGTATGGCAGGGTCATCCATGCCTGTTTACGGCCATCAACTCATGTCTGTTCGCTGTCTGGTCACAGGAAAGTACGCAGAACTGAAACGACAAGACGGATTGAGTGACAAGCCAGGAATCTGTCCACTTCTCGCGCGAGAAACAACGGGAAGTATTGGATATAACTAGATTCAAACTTAATAAGGTATGTTTAATACGAAGTCAACACTAACTTAGCACGACTCAAGTCGGGCGTCCAGTCATCCGAATCATTTCGAAGTATGGTCGCCCGATCATGAGACTTCCTTACGCTAAATTAGCGTCGAGGAATTCTTTCAACTGACCTTTGGACAGCGCGCCGACTTTTGTCGCCGCAACTTCGCCGTTTTTAAACAGCAACAGGGTCGGGATGCCACGGATACCATACTTCGGCGCGGTGCCTGGGTTTTGGTCAATGTTCAATTTAGCAACCGTCAGTTTGCCCTGATATTCGTCAGCGATTTCATCCAGAATCGGAGCGATCATTTTGCACGGACCGCACCACTCTGCCCAGAAATCAACGAGGATTGCTCCGTCCGCTTTGAGTACATCCGTGTCAAAACTGTCGTCAGTCAGGTGAATAATTTTATCGCTCATAATAACTCCACAGGAATAAGCCTGGTGCATTGGTGTAGCATTAATCAACGACGTGTTGATGTAGCATTAACCAACTAAAGGTTGACTTTATTTCACCGGATACGCTTTCGTAAAGCAATAGTAAGCTGATATTCTACCACACTATGAGCAAAACACATTTAACAGAACAGAAGTTTTCCGACTTCGCCCTGCACCCAAAGGTGATAGAAGCCCTTGAAAACAAAGGCTTTCATAACTGCACGCCCATTCAGGCCCTCGCGCTGCCGCTAACGCTGGCTGGTCGTGATGTTGCCGGGCAGGCGCAAACCGGTACCGGAAAAACGATGGCGTTCCTGACGTCAACGTTTCATTATCTTCTCTCTCATCCCGCGATTGCCGATCGCAAGGTGAACCAACCGCGTGCGTTAATTATGGCGCCAACGCGTGAGTTAGCCGTGCAGATCCACGCCGATGCCGAGCCGCTGGCACAGACCACTGGTCTGAAATTAGGCCTGGCGTATGGCGGCGACGGTTACGATAAACAGCTGAAAGTGCTGGAAAGCGGCGTCGATATTCTTATCGGCACGACCGGTCGTCTCATCGACTATGCAAAACAGAACCACATTAATCTGGGCGCGATTCAGGTCGTGGTGCTGGATGAAGCCGATCGTATGTACGATCTGGGCTTTATTAAAGATATCCGTTGGCTGTTCCGTCGTATGCCGCCAACCACCCAACGTCTGAATATGCTGTTTTCTGCAACCCTCTCTTATCGCGTTCGCGAACTGGCGTTCGAACAAATGAATAACGCTGAGTACGTTGAAGTCGAACCGGAACAGAAAACTGGCCATCGCATTAAAGAAGAGCTCTTCTACCCCTCCAACGAAGAGAAAATGCGTTTGCTGCAAACGCTGATTGAAGAAGAGTGGCCAGATCGCGCCATTGTTTTTGCTAACACCAAGCATCGTTGTGAAGATATCTGGGGCAGCCTTGCTGCAGACGGCCATCGTGTCGGTCTGCTGACCGGTGACGTGGCGCAGAAAAAACGTCTGCGAATCCTTGATGAATTCACCCGTGGCGATATCGACATTCTCGTTGCGACGGATGTTGCTGCACGTGGTCTGCATATCCCAGCCGTAACGCACGTATTTAACTATGACCTGCCGGATGACTGTGAAGATTACGTTCACCGTATCGGTCGTACCGGTCGTGCTGGTGCAAGCGGTCACTCTATCAGCCTCGCTTGTGAAGAGTACGCGCTGAATTTACCCGCAATTGAGACCTATATCGGCCACTCGATTCCGGTCAGCAAATATAACCCGGATGCGCTAATGACCGATCTGCCGAAGCCTTTGCGCTTAACGCGCCCGCGCACAGGCAATGGCCCACGCCGTACCGGTGGTGCTCCGCGTAATCGTCGTCGTTCAGGTTAAGAAAAGTTATGCCATACACAAAATCATTCAGCCTGTATCAAGGCGGCAAGAAAACGAATCCTGATGAACCTACTTTAGTAAGTGATTCGGGTGAGAGAACGCAGCCAACACAGATACAGGTTGAAGGATGAAGTGTATGAATTCTACTTCGCTGTATGCGGCAATCGATCTCGGATCAAATAGTTTTCATATGCTGGTTGTACGCGAGGTGGCAGGAAGCATCCAGACGCTCACTCGTATCAAACGCAAAGTGCGTCTGGCTGCTGGACTCAACGGTGACAACGAGCTCTCTGTTGAAGCAATGGAGCGCGGCTGGCAATGTTTGCGCCTGTTTGCAGAACGTCTGCAGGATATCCCGCATCCACAAATCCGCGTGGTCGCCACGGCAACATTACGCATCGCCGTAAATGCCGATGTGTTTATTGCTAAAGCGCAAGAGATCCTCGGCTGCCCTGTCCAGGTGATTAGCGGTGAAGAAGAAGCGCGCCTGATTTATCAAGGTGTGGCCCACACTACCGGCGGTGCAGATCAGCGTCTGGTCGTCGACATTGGCGGGGCCAGCACTGAACTGGTTACCGGTTCTGGCGCGCAAACCACTTCCCTGTTCAGCCTGTCAATGGGCTGCGTCACCTGGCTCGAACGCTATTTTACCGATCGTAATCTGGCACAGGAAAACTTTGACGAGGCCGAGAAAGCCGCTCGCGAAGTTCTGCGCCCGGTCGCCGACAAACTGCGTTTTCATGGCTGGAAAGTTTGCGTTGGTGCCTCTGGCACCGTCCAGGCGTTGCAGGAAATCATGATGGCGCAGGGCATGGATGAGCGCATTACGCTGGCCAAACTTCAGCAGCTTAAGCAGCGCGCCATTCACTGCGGTCGTCTGGAAGAGCTGGAAATCGAAGGGTTAACGCTGGAACGTGCGCTGGTTTTCCCCAGCGGGCTGGCCATTCTGATTGCTATTTTCACCGAACTGAACATTCAATGCATGACCCTGGCCGGCGGCGCATTACGTGAAGGTCTGGTCTACGGTATGCTGCATCTGGCGGTGGATCAGGATATTCGAAGCCGCACATTACGCAATATCCAGCGTCGCTTTATGGTCGATACAGAGCAAGCACATCGCGTTGCCAATTTAGCGACTAAATTTCTCGATCAGGTAGAAAAAAAGTGGCATCTTGAACCGATTAGCCGCGAATTACTGATTAGTGCCTGTCAGCTGCATGAAATTGGCCTAAGCGTTGATTTTAAACAGGCACCACAGCATGCCGCTTATCTGGTGCGCAATCTCGATCTCCCGGGTTTTACCCCTGCGCAAAAGAAACTGCTAGCGACGCTGTTACTCAACCAGACCAATCCCGTCGATCTCTCTTCGCTCCACCAGCAAAACGCAGTGCCACCGCGCATCGCGGAGCATCTTTGTCGTTTGCTACGCCTGGCGATCATCTTCGCCAGTCGTCGCCGTGACGATCTTGTGCCGGAAATTCAATTGGATGCAAGAAACGAGCACCTGACGGTCACTCTACCAGAAGGCTGGCTGGAACATCATCCGCTGGGTAAAGAGTTAATCGATCAGGAAAGCCAGTGGCAAAGCTATGTCCATTGGCCGCTGGACGTTCATTAGATGTTGGTTGCCGGATAGTGCTTACACATATCCGGCCCATAAAATACCTACTTCGCTTTAGCTTTCGCCATCATTGCCCGAATATTAGCGATGCTGGCCTGACCTTTTTGCATCCGTTCCTCTGCGCTCACCACTTTTCGCTCTTGCTCCCAGATAACGTCATCCTGTGGCAGCTCCAGAAGGAAACGACTCGGTTCCGGACGCACCAGCTCACCGTACTGACGACGCTCTTTACATAGCGTGAAGATGAGCTCTTTTTGTGCACGCGTAATCCCTACATAAGCCAGACGACGTTCTTCGTCGATATTGTCTTCATCGATACTGCTCTGGTGCGGCAAAAATCCTTCTTCCATTCCCACCATAAACACGTATGGGAACTCCAGCCCTTTTGAGGCATGCAGTGTCATCAATTGCACCTGATCCAGCTCTTCTTCACTCTCTCCACGTTCCATCATGTCGCGTAGGGTAAAGCGGGTAACAGCCTGGGTCAGGGTCATTGGCTCTTCCAGCTCACTGCCTTCCAGCATCTCCGTCATCCAACTGAACAGCGTATTGACGTTTTTCATACGCATTTCAGCCGCTTTCGGGCTCGGCGAGGTTTCATACAGCCAGGATTCGTAATCAATACCGTGGATAAGATCGCGCACAGCGGCAACCGGCTCACGCTCCGCCAGACGCTGAATTTCCCCCAGCCAGTGCGTAAAGCGAGTCAGAGAATCATACCCGCGCCCGGTCAGTGTCTGGCTAAGCCCCATATCAAAGCTGGCGGTAAACAGGCTTTTATTACGTGTCATCGCCCATTCCCCCAACTTTTGCAGCGTGGCCGGGCCGATTTCACGTTTTGGCGTGTTTACGATCCGCAAAAATGCGCTATCGTCATCCGGGTTGCTCAGCACGCGCAGATAAGCCAGCAGATCTTTAATCTCCGGACGCGAGAAGAACGACGTTCCGCCGGAAATTTTGTACGGGATACGGTTCTGCATTAGAAACTTTTCGAACACGCGCGACTGATGATTACCGCGATACAGGATGGCGTAGTCTTTATACTGCGTCTTGTTCACAAAATGATGGGCAATTAATTCCCCGGTCACGCGTTCCGCTTCGTGCTCTTCATTGTTGGCACTCAGTACCTTCAGTTCGGCACCGTAACCCAACTCGGAAAAGAGTCGCTTTTCAAAGACGTGTGGATTGTTCGCAATAAGGATGTTCGCCGCCTTAAGGATGCGACCTGATGAACGGTAGTTTTGCTCCAGCTTCACCACCTGCAAAGCCGGAAAATCTTTGCTTAACAGTACCAGGTTCTGTGGACGGGCGCCGCGCCAGGAGTAGATCGACTGATCGTCATCGCCCACGACGGTAAAGCGCGCGCGTTTACCTACCAGCAACTTCACCAGCTCGTACTGGCTGGTGTTGGTATCCTGATATTCATCCACCAGCAGGTAGCGGATTCTGTTTTGCCAGCGCTCACGCACTTCTTCATTGCGCTGTAGCAGTAGCGTGGGAAGCAGGATCAGATCGTCAAAATCGAGGACGTTACACGCCTTCATATGCGCGTCATACAGACCATAGCAGTGGGCAAAAATACGATCGCGCTCACCCTTTGCACTGGCTGCCGCCTGTGCCGGAGTCATCAGATCGTTTTTCCAGTTGGAGATCGTCGAGATCAACTGCTGGAGGATAAGCTTATCGTCTTCGATTAGCCCTTCGGTCAGTTCCTTGAGCAAGGCCACCTGGTCAGTATCGTCAAACAACGAGAAGTTAGACTTCATCCCCAGCGCCGCATATTCACGCTTAATGATATCCAGTCCCAGGGTGTGGAAGGTGGAGATCATCAACCCACGCGCCTCTTTACGACCCAGCGTTTGCGCCACGCGCTCTTTCATCTCGCGCGCAGCCTTATTGGTAAAGGTCACGGCCGCAATATGGCGTGCCTGATAACCACATTCACGGATCAGATGGGCGATTTTGTTGGTGATAACACGCGTCTTGCCGGAACCCGCTCCCGCCAACACCAGGCAAGGTCCGGTGACGAATTCGACGGCTTGTTGTTGTCCGGGGTTCAAACGCATAAAGGGTCACTCATGAAAGTCGGGAGGGGAGAATAACAGCGTGGTAGTATAGCCAGCCTTAACCACCCCACTCAAGGCACGATCATGGCAAAAACAGCAGCAGCAGTGCATATCCTTGTTAAAGAAGAGAAACTGGCACTGGATCTTCTGGAACAGATTAAAAACGGCGCAGACTTCGGCAAGCTGGCGAAGAAACACTCTATCTGCCCATCAGGCAAACGCGGCGGTGATTTAGGTGAATTCCGTCAGGGCCAGATGGTTCCGGCGTTCGATAAAGTCGTCTTCTCCTGCCCGGTGCTGGAGCCGACCGGCCCGCTGCATACCCAGTTCGGTTATCACATCATTAAGGTGCTGTACCGTAACTAATAAAAAATCCCGGAGCGTTCAGGCGCCGGGATTTTTTTGCCGGATGGCGGCTACGCCTTATCCGGCCTACATCTGCTGTGCGTAGGTCGGGTAAGCGCAAGCGCCACCCGACATCCTATTTAGCCAGCAACGGCAATGCGTTTCATATCGGTCATATAGCCACGCAGTTTCTGGCCCACTTTCTCGATAGCGTGGCTGCGAATCGCATCGTTCACATCGCGCAGCTGCGCGTTGTCTACCGCACCTTCGGCAATCGCTTTGCCCAGGTCGCCGGTCTGCAGGGTGGTCATGAACTCTTTCAGCAGCGGTACGCAAGCGTAAGAGAACAGGTAGTTGCCGTATTCTGCGGTATCGGAGATAACCACGTTCATTTCGTACAGACGCTTACGGGCGATGGTATTCGCGATCAGCGGCAGCTCGTGCAGTGATTCGTAGTACGCAGATTCTTCGATGATGCCGGAATCCACCATGGTTTCGAACGCCAGCTCAACGCCCGCTTTCACCATCGCAATCATCAGAACGCCTTTATCGAAGTACTCCTGCTCACCGATTTTACCTTCAAACTGCGGGGCGGTTTCGAACGCGGTTTTACCGGTCTCTTCACGCCAGGTCAGCAGTTTCTTATCGTCGTTAGCCCAGTCAGCCATCATGCCGGAAGAGAATTCGCCGGAAATGATGTCGTCCATGTGTTTCTGGAACAGCGGCGCCATAATCTCTTTCAGCTGTTCGGACAGCGCATAAGCACGCAGTTTCGCCGGGTTAGACAGACGGTCCATCATCAGGGTGATGCCGCCCTGCTTCAGCGCTTCGGTGATGGTTTCCCAGCCGAACTGAATCAGTTTTTCAGCATATGCCGGGTCAGTACCTTCTTCCACCAGCTTATCGAAGCACAGCAGAGAACCGGCTTGCAGCATACCGCACAGGATAGTCTGCTCACCCATCAGATCAGATTTCACTTCCGCAACGAAGGAGGACTCCAGCACGCCCGCACGGTGACCGCCGGTGGCCGCAGCCCAGGCTTTAGCAATAGCCATACCTTCGCCTTTCGGATCGTTTTCCGGGTGAACGGCGATCAGGGTCGGTACACCGAAGCCACGTTTGTACTCTTCACGAACTTCAGTACCCGGGCACTTCGGTGCCACCATCACAACGGTGATGTCTTTACGGATCTGCTCGCCCACTTCGACGATGTTGAAGCCGTGTGAATAGCCCAGCGCCGCGCCATCTTTCATCAGCGGTTGTACCGAACGTACAACGTCGGAGTGCTGCTTGTCTGGCGTCAGGTTAACCACCAGGTCAGCCTGCGGGATCAGCTCTTCGTAGGTACCCACTTTGAAGCCGTTTTCGGTCGCTTTACGCCAGGAAGCACGCTTCTCAGCAATGGCTTCTTTACGCAGTGCGTAGGAGATATCCAGACCGGAGTCACGCATGTTCAGGCCCTGGTTCAGACCCTGAGCGCCACAGCCGACGATGACCACTTTTTTACCCTGAAGGTAGCTCGCACCATCGGCGAATTCGTCGCGGCCCATAAAGCGACATTTACCCAGCTGTGCCAGCTGCTGGCGCAGGTTCAGTGTATTAAAGTAGTTAGCCATGATGGTGTACTCCGTGATGTTGTGTTGTGGTGCTTATTATTCGGTTCGCAGATTTGTATTTGCGAGATTGAATCCACATTACAACAGGAAATTTATTGCGGAAATTGATATATTCACAACGTCACATTGCAATTTATGCAACGTAGAAAATCGGAGGCTCGTCTGTGGATTTACGCGATCTGAAAATGTTCCTGCATCTGGCGGATAGCCGCCACTTTGGCCGCAGCGCACGGGCAATGCACGTCAGTCCCTCCACGCTTTCGCGCCAGATTCAGCGCCTGGAAGAAGATCTCGGGCAGCCGCTGTTTGTGCGCGATAACCGTACGGTCACGCTGACCGAAGCGGGCGAAGAGCTGCGCGTATTCGCCCAGCAGACGCTGCTGCAATACCAGCAGCTGCGCCACACCCTCGATCAACAAGGGCCGTCGCTGTCGGGCGAACTGCATATTTTCTGTTCGGTAACTGCGGCATACAGCCATCTGCCACCCATTCTCGATCGTTTCCGCGCCGAGCATCCATCGGTGGAAATTAAGCTCACCACCGGCGACGCCGCCGATGCGATGGACAAAGTGGTCACTGGTGAAGCCGATCTGGCGATTGCCGGTAAGCCCGAGACACTGCCCGGCGCGGTAGCGTTCTCGATGCTGGAGAATCTGACGGTGGTGTTGATCGCCCCGGCGCTGCCCTGCCCGGTGCGTAACCAGGTTTCCGTCGAGAAACCCGACTGGTCGACGGTGCCGTTTATCATGGCCGACCAGGGGCCGGTCCGCCGCCGCATTGAGCTGTGGTTTCGCCGTCACAAAATCAGCAACCCATCGATTTATGCCACGGTGGGTGGCCACGAAGCGATGGTCTCAATGGTGGCGCTGGGCTGCGGCGTGGCGCTGCTGCCGGAAGTGGTGCTGGAAAACAGCCCGGAGCCGGTACGTAACCGCGTGATGATTTTAGAACGCAGCGACGAGAAAACGCCGTTCGAGCTCGGCGTCTGCGCGCCGAAAAAACGACTGCATGAACCGCTGATCGACGCGTTTTGGAAGATTGTTCTGGAACGTAAATCTGCCGACTAGCGCCAGCGTCAGGCCTAAAATCAGTGGTAGATTCAGTATTGGCACTCCTTTTCTGTATAATGTCGTGATCCATTGTAGTGGGGGGCTTGTTAACCATCGCGTTAAGCAGGCCAGAACAGACGGTGTCATTGCGCACTTGACAGCGAAAATACAAACTTAATTAGCCATCATTATGATAATCAAACCAAAAATTCGTGGATTCATCTGTACAACGACCCATCCGACTGGCTGCAAAGTCAACGTGGAAAAGCAGATCGAGTATGTTAAGCAGAACGGGAAAATCGAGAACGGCCCGTCCCGCGTGCTGGTGATCGGTGCTTCCACCGGTTACGGTCTGGCTTCCAGAATTTCTGCCGCCTTTGGCAGCGGAGCCGCCACTATCGGCGTATTTTTCGAAAAACCGGGCACGGATACCAAACCGGGCTCCGCGGGCTGGTATAACTCTGCCGCTTTCGATGAAGCAGCTAAGCGTGAAGGTCTGTACGCCAAAAGCATCAACGGCGATGCGTTCTCTGACGAATGCCGTGATGAAGTGATCAAACTGATAAAAGAAGACCTGGGTCAGATTGACCTGGTCGTTTATTCACTGGCTTCCCCAGTGCGTAAAATGCCGAAAACCGGTGAAATCGTCCGTTCTGCGCTGAAGCCAATCGGTGAGGTTTACACTTCTAAAGCGATCGATACCAACAAAGATCAGATCATCACCGCCAGCATTGAGCCGGCAACCGAAGAAGAAGTGCAGAACACCGTTACCGTAATGGGCGGCGAAGACTGGGAACTGTGGATGGGCGCGCTGAGCGAAGCGGGCGTGCTGGCTGACGGCGTGAAAACCGTAGCCTACTCCTACATCGGTACCGACCTGACCTGGCCAATCTACTGGCACGGCGCGCTGGGCAAAGCGAAAGAAGACCTTGATCGCGCCGCGGGCGAACTGCGTAACCAGCTGGCTCCGCTGAACGGTTCCGCGAACGTTGCCGTACTGAAATCCGTTATCACTCAGGCGTCTTCCGCCATTCCAGTGATGCCGCTGTACATCTCCATGGTCTTCAAGCTGATGAAAGCACAGGGGATTCATGAAGGTTGTATCGAGCAAATCAACCGTCTGATGACCACCAGCCTGTACGGTGACAAAGTGGCGCTTGATGACAACCAGCGTATCCGTATGGATGACTGGGAACTGCGTGATGACATTCAGCAGGCATGTCGCGACCTGTGGCCGCTGATCACCACCGAAAACCTGGCGCAAGAAACCGATTATGCAGGCTACAAGCAGGAATTCCTGAACCTGTTCGGTTTTGGTCTCGACGGCGTGGACTACGACGCTGACGTGAACACCGAAGTCGAATTCGACGTTATCACGCTGTAATCTGCTGATACAGTAGCAAAAAGGGTTCATGTTTTTACATGAACCCTTTTTTAATGGCTGTTGTTAACCCGCAAGGAAGAACCTGAACGCCGGGTTATGCGTTTCATCGTGACAGTCATAACCCAGTTCATTTAGCCGCGTTTCAAAATCAGGCTCGTGTTCCCCCAACTCAAACGCCGCCAGTACGCGACCATAGTCGGTACCGTGACTGCGATAGTGGAACAATGAAATATTCCAGTGCGTCCCCAGGGTATGCAGAAATTTGAGCAACGCCCCCGGCGATTCAGGAAATTCGAAGCTGTAGAGACGTTCCTGTAAGGGTTTCGACGGACGTCCACCGACCATATAGCGCACGTGTAGCTTCGCCATCTCGTCATCAGACAGATCCACCACGCTGTAGCCGCCCTCGTTGAGCAGTTGCAGGATTTCCTTACGCTCTTCCAGCCCACGGCTCAGGCGTACACCGACAAAAATGCAGGCGTCTTTCGCATCGGCAAAGCGGTAGTTAAACTCCGTTACCGAACGGCCACCCAACAGCTGGCAGAACTTCAGGAAACTTCCCTTCTCTTCCGGGATGGTCACCGCCAGCAGGGCTTCACGTTGTTCCCCCAGCTCGCAACGTTCGGAAACGTAGCGCAGGCCATGGAAGTTAACGTTAGCGCCGGAAAGAACATGCGCCAGACGCTCGCCGCGAATATTATGCTGGGCGATGTATTTTTTCATCCCCGCCAGCGCCAGCGCCCCGGAAGGCTCAGCCACCGCACGTACATCCTCGAACAGGTCTTTCATTGCCGCACAAATAGCATCGCTATCGACAGTGATAATATCGTCGAGATATTCCTGGCACAGACGGAAGGTTTCATCGCCAATACGTTTCACCGCTACGCCTTCGGCAAAGAGACCCACACGCGGCAGATCCACCGGATGACCGGCATCCAGCGCCGCCTTCAGGCAGGCCGAATCTTCCGCTTCCACGGCAATCACTTTGATTTGCGGCATCAGCTGTTTAATCAGCACCGCAACACCTGCCGCTAATCCGCCACCACCAACAGGCACGAATACGCGATCGAGATGAGCGTCCTGCTGGAGCAGCTCCAGCGCCAGCGTGCCCTGCCCGGCAATCACCATCGGATGATCAAACGGTGGAACCCAGGTAAAACCCTGCTGCTGTGACAGTTCAATCGCTTTGGCTTTGGCTTCATCAAAATTCGCGCCGTGCAACAGCACTTCTCCGCCGAAGCCGCGAACGGCATCGACTTTGATATCGGCGGTAGCCGTTGGCATGACAATCAGCGCCTTCACGCCTAATCGCGCAGAAGAGAACGCGACACCCTGAGCATGATTACCCGCCGATGCGGTGATGACCCCATGCGCTTTTTGCTCTTCGGTCAAGCCCGCCATCATGGCATAGGCACCGCGTAGCTTGAAGCTATGAACGGGTTGACGGTCTTCGCGCTTCACCAGAATGACGTTATCGAGGCGCGAAGAGAGCTTTTCCATTTTCTGTAGCGGCGTTACCTGTGCCGCTTCGTATACCGGCGCACGCAGTACCGCTCTGAGATATTCAGCGCCCTCAGGAGCACCGGATAGAGGTTGTGAATCCGCCATAGTCATTATCCCCCGAGCTTCGACTTATCGCGCACCGCACCTTTGTCGGCACTGGTTGCCAGGCTGGCGTAGGCGCGCAGAGCAAAGGAGACCTGACGTTGACGATCTTTTGGCGTCCAGGCTTTGTCACCGCGAGCTTCCTGCGCTTCACGGCGCGCAGCGATTTCCGCATCACTCAGTTGCAGTTGAATGCCACGATTCGGGATATCGATTGCAATCATGTCACCATCTTCGATAATCGCGATATTACCGCCGCTGGCCGCTTCCGGAGAAACGTGACCGATGGAAAGCCCCGAAGTACCACCGGAGAAACGACCATCGGTAATCAGCGCACAAGCCTTGCCGAGGCCCATCGATTTCAGGAAGGTGGTTGGGTAGAGCATTTCCTGCATGCCTGGCCCGCCTTTCGGCCCTTCGTAGCGAATGACAACCACGTCGCCAGCCACCACTTTACCGCCGAGGATTGCTTCAACCGCATCGTCCTGGCTTTCATACACTTTTGCCGGGCCGGTGAATTTCAGGATACTGTCATCCACGCCTGCAGTTTTTACGATACAGCCGTTTTCCGCAAAGTTACCGTACAGGACTGCCAGACCGCCGTCTTTGCTGTAAGCATGTTCCAGCGAGCGGATGCAGCCTTCAGCGCGGTCGTCATCCAGCGTATCCCAACGGCAGTCCTGCGAGAACGCCTGGGTGGTACGGATGCCCGCCGGTCCGGCGCGGAACATTTTTTTCACCGCGTCGTCTTTGGTCAACATCACGTCATACCGATCAAGCGTTTGCGGCAGAGTCAGACCCAGCACGTTTTTCACGTCGCGGTTCAGCAGTCCGGCACGATCCAGTTCGCCTAAAATACCCAGTACGCCGCCTGCGCGGTGCACGTCTTCCATATGGTATTTCTGCGTGCTCGGCGCCACTTTACACAGTTGTGGGACTTTGCGGGACAGCTTGTCGATATCACTCATGGTGAAGTCGATTTCCGCTTCCTGCGCTGCCGCCAGCAGGTGCAGAACGGTGTTGGTGGAGCCGCCCATGGCGATATCCAACGTCATGGCATTCTCAAACGCCGCCTTGCTGGCAATGTTGCGCGGAAGCGCAGAAGCATCATCCTGCTCATAGTAGCGTTTAGTCAGCTCAACGATGCGTTTACCCGCGTTAAGGAACAGCGTTTTACGGTCGGCGTGAGTCGCCAGCAGCGAACCGTTACCCGGCTGCGACAGGCCCAGCGCTTCGGTCAGGCAGTTCATTGAGTTGGCGGTGAACATGCCGGAGCAGGAGCCGCAGGTTGGACAGGCGGAACGTTCAACCTGCTCGCTTTGTGAGTCGGAGACTTTCGGGTCAGCGCCCTGAATCATGGCATCAACCAAGTCGAGCTTGATGATTTGGTCAGAGAGCTTGGTTTTCCCGGCTTCCATCGGACCGCCGGAAACAAAGATCACCGGAATATTCAGGCGCAAAGAGGCCATTAACATCCCAGGGGTGATTTTGTCGCAGTTAGAGATGCAGACCATCGCATCGGCGCAGTGGGCGTTAACCATGTACTCAACGGAGTCAGCAATCAGCTCGCGGGACGGCAGTGAATACAGCATGCCACCGTGCCCCATGGCGATACCATCATCCACAGCAATGGTGTTGAACTCTTTCGCCACGCCGCCTGAGGCTTCAATTTGTTCGGCAACCAATTTACCGAGATCGCGCAGGTGGACGTGACCCGGCACAAACTGGGTAAAAGAGTTCACCACTGCGATAATCGGTTTACCGAAGTCATCATCGGTCATCCCGGTGGCGCGCCACAGTGCGCGGGCACCCGCCATATTGCGGCCGTGGGTGGTGGTAGCAGAACGATACTTAGGCATGCTTGATTAACTCCCGTCTGTCTAATAATTGGGACGGTGCGTGCCGTCCCAAATTTATGTTTATTGATTAACCTGATCCAACCAGCCGTATTTATCTTCCGTTTCACCGGTGAAGAGGCCAAAGAAGGCCTGCTGGATGCGTTTGGTGACCGGACCACAGCGGCCTTCGCCCACCTGGATACCATCGACGCTGCGTACTGGGGTGATTTCGGCCGCGGTACCGGACATGAACACTTCGTCGGCCAGGTACAGCGATTCACGGGACAGCACCTGCTCACGCACTTCGATATCGAGATCTTTCGCCAGCTTAATGATCGCGTCACGGGTGATACCCGGCAGTGCAGAAGAGGTAAACGGCGGGGTAAACAGAATGCCGTCTTTTACTTCAAACAGGTTTTCACCCGCGCCTTCAGAGATGTAACCATTCACATCCAGCGCAATGCCTTCCTGATAGCCATGACGACGCGCTTCACTACCCACCAGCAGCGAAGACAGATAGTTACCGCCCGCTTTAGCCGCTGTAGGGATGGTGTTCGGCGCAACGCGGTTCCAGGAAGAAACCATCGCGTCGATCCCCTGTTCCAGCGCTTCAGCACCAAGGTAAGCGCCCCACGGGAACGCAGCGATGATCACGTCAGTGGTGTATCCCGCTGGCGGGTTAACGCCCATCCCCACGTCGCCAACAAACACCAGCGGACGGATATAGGCGCTGGTCAGATTGTTTTTACGAATCACCTCACGGCAAGCTTCCATCAGCTCATCAACGCTCTGAGAAACCGGAAAACGATAGATCTTGGCTGAATCACGCAGACGCTGCATATGTTCACGATGACGGAACACCACCGGCCCTTTGTGAGAATCGTAGCAACGGATGCCTTCAAATACAGAAGTACCGTAGTGCAGCGCGTGGGACATCACGTGAACCTTAGCGTCTTCCCAACGAATCATCTCGCCATTAGACCAAATGTAATCAGCTTTTTTCGTCGTCATTTTTCTTCCTTTTGCGCTCAGGCGCGGATTTGTTGTGATGTGGTTGTGCTCTGGCAGATAGCAACATGTGCAACGTCTACCAGTTTACTTAACTGACTAAACAGTAAGTCGACCGACCGGGGGCTGGCAACGGTCAATTCGATATTTATATTTTGCGCATCGCTGGCGGCTTCCATATTCATGGAGCACACCTGAAAACCGCGATGGCGTACCACGCGTAAAACACGTTCTAACGTTTCCGGATTGAACCGAGCCTCAACGGCGACCTGATGTTGCATCATGATAATTTCTCCAGCATTTCTGAGTTACTGGCACCTGGCGGTACCAGAGGCCAGACATTCTCAAGTTCGTCGATTGAGACATGAAGCAGGTATGGCCCCTCGCTGTTCAGCATGGTGTCGAGTGCCGCTTCAACCTGGTCTTTACGGGTGATGTGTTGACCTGGGATGCCGAAGGCACTGGCCAACATGAGGAAATCGGGGTTATCGGTAAGGGTGGTTTCGCTATAACGTTCCTGGAAAAACAGCTGCTGCCATTGTCGCACCATGCCTAACCGCTGGTTGTCGAGTAAAACTATCTTCAGCGGCAGCTGCTTGCGTTTTACGGTGCCGAGCTCCTGTACATTCATCATGAAGGAACCGTCACCGGAGATACAGATTACCGTATCGTTCGGGCGAGCAACCTGCGCGCCAACCGCAGCTGGCAAGCCAAAGCCCATCGTACCCAAGCCGCTCGAGGTGATAAAATTTTCCGGGCGGGTGTAGGTCATATGCTGCGCCGACCACATCTGATGCTGGCCAACATCCGTTGTCACTACGCTGTCCGCGGGTTTGCGATCGGACAACTGCTTCAACAACAGTGGTGCGTAGATAGCCTCACCGGGATGATCATAGCGCCAGGTATGCTCTGTGCGCAGTTCAGCACTATGCTGAAGCCATGCGTCAATCTTCAGCGATTGCTGCAATGCCGGCAGAAGAGAATTTAAATCACCCTGCAATGCTACGTGCGCCTGGCGCAGCTTGTTCATTTCCGCAGGGTCGATATCCATGTGGATCACGCTGGCGTTTGGTGCGAAGGTATTCAACTTGCCGGTCACCCGGTCATCAAAACGCGCGCCCACTGCAATCAGTAAATCACATTCTTGCACCGCGAAATTTGCCGCTTTAGTGCCGTGCATTCCCAACATACCCAAATAGTATGGGTAGTCAGCCTCTACTGCGCCCAGCCCCTTCAACGTGCAGGCGACCGGCATTTGGGTTACCGCGATAAATTCACGCAGGGCCGGGACCGCCTGCGCCATACCAACGCCGCCACCTACGTACAGGATAGGTTTCTGCGCTTGTGCCAGCATTTTACGCGCCTGCTCAACGTCAGCGTGCGGGAAAACCTCTACGTTTTTGACTGTCGTAAAATACGGCTCCAGCGTACCGCTGGCCAATTGGATGTCTTTCGGGATATCAACCAGAACCGGCCCCGGACGACCGGAATTCGCTACAGCGAAAGCTTCAGCCATGATGCGCGGCAGCTCTTCCAGTGACTGCACCAGGAAACTGTGTTTGGTGCAGGACAGAGACATACCCAGAACGTCCACTTCCTGGAACGCATCCGTTCCGATGAAAGGTGATGCCACCTGGCCGGTGATCGCCACCACAGGAACTGAATCTAACAGTGCATCGGCAAGGCCCGTGATCAGGTTGGTAGCACCAGGCCCGGAAGTGGCGATACACACGCCGGTTTTACCGGTCGCACGGGCATAGCCAATTGCTGCCATTGCCGCGCCCTGCTCGTGTCGGCACAACAGGTGTTCTACGCCGCCGTCATATAACGCATCGTAAACCGGCATAATTGCGCCACCAGGATAACCAAAGACGGTTTGAACCCCTTGTGCACGCAACGCATGTACCACCCACTGTGCCCCATTCATAGTTACATCCCCGCCGGAAATCTTGAGAAACAGAATTTTATGCTACCGTTCACTTTCTGCTCCTCGTGTATGTTTTTAAGGTCAAAAAAAACCCCCGAACCTTTCGGTGCGGGGGTCTTAGTTCGTTAAGGCTTGTTTTCTAAGCCTTTCCTCGTCCAAGTGCAGCCCCGCACGGTGGGATAATAATCACCACCACGCTAATCACGACCAGGCTAATCACTCGTAGAAGGGCTGTCATTTTTGTATTTTCTTGCATCTTGTTCGAAGGAATACCTAAAGAGTTACCATAGAATTTGCAAATGACACAAGATATTTTTTTATTCGTTTTTCTGACGACGTTAACGGTTTAGATAAATATCGTTGTTTTTTAAACAAAAAATCAAAAGTGAAAATATTTCACTTTTCAGGTGATTCTCGGCAACCATTCCCTACTAAAAACGCCATTCAAAAGCGTTTGCGAGCGCTATTCCAGACTTTATGCAATCAGTGTTGAGCTACATAAAAACACGGGAATAAGCCTCTAAAAACCGTAATTATGTGAAATCTTGCCGCGATGTATTGCGACATAATGCTTTCATCAGGAGGGCTTATGTCACTATCGATTGTTCACACACGCGCTGCGTTGGGCGTGAATGCGCCAGCCATTACCATCGAGGTACATATCAGCAACGGTTTGCCTGGTTTAACCATGGTGGGATTACCCGAAACAACGGTAAAAGAGGCTCGCGATCGGGTTCGCAGTGCGGTAATTAATAGCGGTTATGAATTCCCGGCAAAGAAGATAACCATAAACCTCGCTCCGGCCGATCTCCCAAAAGAAGGGGGACGATACGATTTACCTATCGCAGTTGCGCTTCTGGCCGCTTCTGAGCAGCTTACTACCCATAATCTCGATACATATGAGCTGGTAGGCGAATTAGCGCTTACAGGCGCGTTACGCGGCGTTCCCGGTGCGATATCAAGTGCAACCGAAGCCATTCGCGCAGGGAGGAGAATTATTGTCGCAAAAGAGAATGCAGCTGAAGTTGGACTAATACACGGTGAAGGGTGCCTGATAGCCGATCATTTACAGACCGTATGCGCATTCCTCGAAGGTAAGCATGATTTAGACAGACCATCATCGGCAGATTTTACCCCCTGCGCATTAGCAGATGATCTGAGCGATGTTATCGGCCAGGAACAGGGTAAACGCGGGCTGGAGCTTACCGCAGCTGGCGGTCATAACCTCTTACTCATCGGCCCTCCGGGTACGGGTAAGACCATGCTGGCCAGTCGCCTGAGAGGATTGCTTCCGCCACTGAGTAACGATGAGGCACTGGAAAGCGCCGCGATTCTTAGTCTGGTCAATTCCGACACGCTACAGAAACAGTGGAAACAACGCCCTTTTCGCTCTCCGCATCACAGTGCTTCATTAACCGCCATGGTCGGTGGAGGCTCTATTCCTGCGCCAGGCGAGATCTCTCTGGCGCATAACGGCATACTATTTCTGGATGAACTACCCGAGTTTGAGCGGCGCACGCTGGATGCACTGCGCGAACCTATTGAGTCCGGACAGATACATCTATCCCGCACCAGAGCAAAAATCACCTATCCCGCTCGCTTTCAACTCATAGCCGCCATGAATCCCAGCCCAACAGGCCATTATCAGGGGAACCATAACCGCTGTACCCCAGAGCAGACGCTACGCTACCTCAATCGATTATCAGGCCCATTTCTTGACCGCTTCGATCTCTCTCTCGAAATCCCTTTGCCACCGCCCGGGATACTCAGCCAGAACCAGGTAAAAGGGGAAGATAGCGCAACGGTGAAGCAACGTGTTATGGCAGCGCGAGATCGTCAGTATCGACGACAAAATAAGTTAAACGCGCATCTGGACAGTCAGGATATCCATAAATACTGTCCACTGCGCAGCGACGATGCACAGTGGCTTGAAGAAACGCTCGCGCATCTCGGATTATCCATCCGCGCCTGGTTACGCCTGATAAAGGTCGCTCGAACGATCGCGGATATAGAGCAATCTGACCATATCTCTCGCCAGCACTTACAGGAGGCTGTTGGGTATCGGGCGATAGACAGATTACTCATTCATTTGCAGAAACTACTGGCATAAAAAAAGGGCTTTCGCCCTTTTTTATTAATCATCAGATTCGGTGTAATCTTCCGCACCTTCCACCTGAGGTTTCCCACCAGACAGCGTGTGGAAGCGTTTTGGACGCTTAATGCGCGTCATGTATTTGGACCACACACGTTCAGCTTCGGTAACCGGTTCGCGCTCACCACGGCATACCGCAACAAACAGTTTTTCTTCTTCCGTTACCGGCTCACGCTTGCCCAGATCCAGCTCATTGAAAGCATAACCGTGACGCTCAAGCAGTTGTGCTTCTTTAATGGTGAAATCACCATGACGGGAGAATCCGCGGGGATAATATTTATTATCGAAATATCGATTAGTCGTCGTAAAGCTTTCCGCCATCCTGCACGCTCCTAATTCTTTGGCCGAGCTATTTATGGCGCGGAGTATTAGTTACGCTTGACAGAGCGTCAAACAAAAGATTTAAATCATAACGACAAATAATTTTATGGAGCGAGTTGTGGATACGGAATTGTTAAAAACTTTCCTGGAAGTTAGCCGGACACGCCACTTTGGCAGAGCTGCTGAAGCGCTCTATCTGACCCAATCAGCGGTTAGTTTCCGGATCAGACAACTGGAAAATCAATTGGGTGTAAACCTGTTCACCCGACACAGAAACAATATCCGTTTAACCGCTGCAGGTGAAAAATTACTGCCTTACGCTGAAACGCTGATGAATACGTGGCAAGCCGCACGTAAGGAGGTTGCTAATACCTCGCGGCATAACGAGTTTTCTATTGGTGCCAGCGCATCCCTCTGGGAATGCATGCTTAATGGCTGGCTGGGGCGTTTGTACCAATCCCAGGAGCCGCAATCCAGCCTGCAGTTTGAAGCGAGGATCGCTCAGCGACAGTCGTTAGTAAAACAGCTCCATGAACGACAGCTTGATCTACTGATTACTACCGAAACGCCCAAAATGGACGAATTTAGCAGCCAACTGTTGGGATATTTCACGCTGGCGCTCTATTGCAGTTCTCCTTCACAAACCAAGGATGAACTGAATTATCTGCGTCTGGAATGGGGACCTGACTTTCAGCAACACGAAGCGGGATTGATTGCGGGAGATGAAGTGCCGGTACTCACCACCAGTTCGGCAGAATTGGCCAGGCAGCAACTTTCAGTCCTTAGAGGCTTTAGCTGGCTTCCGGTCAGTTGGGCTAAAGGTAAAAGCGATCTCCATACGGTTACTGACAGCACAACCCTTTCGCGCCCGTTATATGCAGTCTGGCTGCAAAACAGCGATAAACATGCACTGATTTGCGACTTGCTGAGAACGAATATTCTGGAAGATTAAAGAAAATACGGGCAAGGATGCCGAGAATAAAACAACTGGAAGGGAAGGCACAGCGCAAATTGCAGATAAAAAAAATCCTTAGCAAGAATGCTAAGGATTGTTTCTGGCAGGGGCGGAGAGACTCGAACTCGCGACACCCGGTTTTGGAGACCGGTGCTCTACCAACTGAGCTACGCCCCTAAATTTTCTTATCATTAAGCCTGCTACTAAGCAGGCTTAATTTTCTAATAAGTGGCGGAACGGACGGGACTCGAACCCGCGACCCCCTGCGTGACAGGCAGGTATTCTAACCAACTGAACTACCG
>NZ_JAOWEE010000028.1:0-218 GCF_030334295.1 Citrobacter sp. Cf088 | reverse complement strand
GGGTGATTAGCTCAGCTGGGAGAGCACCTCCCTTACAAGGAGGGGGTCGGCGGTTCGATCCCGTCATCACCCACCACTTCGGGTCGTTAGCTCAGTTGGTAGAGCAGTTGACTTTTAATCAATTGGTCGCAGGTTCGAATCCTGCACGACCCACCAATGTAAAAAGGCGCCCTAAAGGCGCCTTTTTGCTATCTGCGATTTGTAAGATTCGAACCTGC
>NZ_JAOWEE010000002.1:0-227 GCF_030334295.1 Citrobacter sp. Cf088 | reverse complement strand
TTGCGGGGGCCGGATTTGAACCGACGACCTTCGGGTTATGAGCCCGACGAGCTACCAGGCTGCTCCACCCCGCGTCCGTCATTACTCTTCCATCGAGTAACGTTACTGCTTCTGATTTTAATTGGTTGCGGGGGCCAGATTTGAACTGACGACCTTCGGGTTATGAGCCCGACGAGCTACCAGGCTGCTCCACCCCGCGTCCGTGGATGCGCACTATACTCTGCTCG
>NZ_JAOWEE010000027.1:0-296 GCF_030334295.1 Citrobacter sp. Cf088 | reverse complement strand
TGACTGAGGCGGGGTTTTGATCGCAGCCAGCTGCTGCGACTATCGCAATGGCGCACAGCCACAACCTGTCGTTTTTCATTATCACAGACCTCACTTCACCGGACTCGGGTGGTTAACGGCGCAGCGCACGGTTTTGTCGGTTGGCAGATATGGTCTGCTTTCAGGGTCCGCTTTATAGCGCACCATGGTCAGTCCGCGCCCCGGCCCTGAGAAGTCCTGGCTGCGCAGCACCCGCGTGTAGTACCCGTCCGGGTCTTTAAATACCGGCTGCTCCGGGCCCTGCGGGTCTTTTACCG
>NZ_JAOWEE010000026.1:0-80238 GCF_030334295.1 Citrobacter sp. Cf088 | reverse complement strand
ACTAAACCAAGGTATTCGAGAACCTTCGCTACAGACTCCTGACCAATCAGAACACGACCAACGGCAGTTAAATTTGCCAGCGCCATGCTATTGGGGCCGTTAAAGAATGCCAGTTTATTAGCTGCAGAATTGAGTCCTGAAAGAGATGTTAATACCTCATGTAAAGGCTGTTTCCCTGCCAGCTTATTGAGCATCGTCGTTGCAAAGTTGGGATCATTGCCTAATGCATCAGCCAACTCAGCCAGTGTATCCAGAGCTTCAGGAGATGAGCCAACTAATGCAGCGACCGCAGCCTGAACGAACTCAGTATTCGCAATCTGTTTGTTGCTGACACTTAATGGCGGAGTTGGTACGGTTGCAATCCCAGTCAGGGCTGGATCATGAAGCGGAGCCTTCAGCGCCAAGACAGCATTAAGTGTGTTGAAGAAATCAGGATCATTGTTAATGGCATCCGCAATTTTCTTCAACGTATCCAGACTCGCTGGCGCATTATCTACCAGTTCTTCAATCTGTTTTTCTGTTTCGTCACGAGCTGCTTTTACTGCTTTTTTTACCGCGTGAGATGATGCGCCAATATGATCGGCATCGCTGTCTATCTCGCTGCTTAACGTAATGCCAAGAGCCTTGTTTTGCCGGTGTGAAGAATCGATCATATCCAGCGTTAATTCTGTCGCATCAGCAGGTACCGTTACACGGCATATCTCCAGATGATTATCTGCCAACGGCACACTAATATTTGCAGTAAAAATCCGCGCTGCATGGATATCTGAACTATCGTCAACCTGACTGGTTTTGATACCGTACTGGTAATTAGCTTCCAGCATTACGCGTGTAACACCATTCGCTGGGATCGCCAGCGTCACATCTTCAATTTGTTGAACGGTTATCTGATGATTATTTACATCAACCGAGGCCACACCATGACCGCCAGGTCCCTGAAGTGATGTAATTTTAAGGTTCAGACCACCAGCAAGAGCAGGTTTAAATCCGCCATAAATACCAGGAGTAATGATCCCCTTCATCTTGCGGTTAAATGCAGAGGAAGCGTGGAAATCATAGTATTGAACATCTGCCAGAAGAGCATGCTTAACTGCAGAACTCAGGATGGCAATCTTGTTAACAGTCTCGCTCATCTTGAGTTTCCTTTCTGCTCAATCGTTAGCAAGATGTTGTATCTTTTCCCCTTATACAAACTGTCCTGCTGGGCGCAAAGCACAGCAAAGGTATTGCCCTGATCGTCGATTAGCGCAAGAGTATTAAAATCGAATACATCATTTTCCGGCAGAGCCGCTTCAGGCAGGACAATACTTACCGTTATGGTAGTGCCCTGCAAAGTGCAAATCAGTTCGCTCTCAGAAAATTTTCCGATTAGCTGCTCGTTGGTGAAATCAGCTGGAATTTCGGCAATGTCCCATCCACTGTCAGGATTTTTTGTTACCAGATCAGAGCGACCCCAGTAAGCTTTCGTTAGCTTAAAGCGGCTACCTATCCCGATCGCTGATTCCGCACGACGGGTGTAGTAATAATCAAGCAGTTTTGCCTTGTACTTCCCGCCGTCTGGCGAAGATAAATTGATGCTATCTGACATATGAAAACCCCGTCACTAGAACTATGACGGGATAATAATCAGTCTGTACTTTGTACCTGGCGCATAACTCCCCTACCCACGGTTGAGGATATGCAAATCGAGGGGCCAGGCGTCAACCGGCATAGTATCCAGTCGGAGATAAATAGGATCTTGCGAGCACGTTTGTGGCGTAATTTCACCAGCATCATAGCTTGCCTCCACATGCTGCAGCTCTATAGACTCGCGAAACGGCTGAAACAAAAATGCGCGGCTACTCCCGACCGTTGCAGAGGCATACTTCATTACCTCTTCTGCCTCTTCCAGCCAGAAATCAAGCCTGAGTGAAATACCGTCAAAAACAGTCTCCAATGGGAGTAAGGGGGCAACAATTCGGTCAACATCTTTTATCAGGCGTTTAATCAGTTTGTCCTGTTCTTCATAACCGTATATTTCATACAGCTTGTTCAGATCGACATTGATTGTGCCACGAGAAGTAAGAAAGAATTCCCCGTAGCTCTCCTGTGCTATTTTGACGCCGTTTTCGGTTGTAAAAAACGTACCGTATGGGAAGCGTTCCTGATCAAGTGGTGCATACAGAGGTTCCCAGTTTACCGGCAGATTGCCGAACTCACGCCAAAACGTCGAGACAATTGGACGATCCGTCCCTTTGAAATGGACCTCATCAAGACGCTGAGCCAACAAAATAGGCCTGCTTGCCTTATCGGTTTCCCCCATGACGAAAAATCGCCCGTATTCACTGATACGGGTATCCATATCTTCAGGGTGCATGGTGAAAAATGACTTACGATCGCTTAGCCGGGACAATAGCGGCTTTACCTGTTCCTCGTAAACAACCTGGACAGCATCAGCAAAATCAGGCCATAGCCCTGTTTTCTGCTTTTCTGGTATTAACTGTTTTTTCAACCAGTCTTTGATCATCGGATAACCCCCCCAGGCAGGCGGATATCAAATACAGAGTCTTTCGTGTTGAGGTAGATAAAGTCATTCAGGTTTTCAGAAGGCAGCATTCCGTTAACAACTATTTCGAACGTACTGAGTAACTTCATGTCATTGACGCACGCCCACATATCTTTCACTTTAACCTGCACAAACTGCACGTCGTTATCTTCTAACTCAGCTCCAAAGCTTGTGGAGTCATAGCCGAAACGAGCTTCCAGCGTGTCCCGTATCTCCTTGATCGCGTCGTTAATTACCACGTTCTTATTTGCGCTACCGGTCAGCGAAATAGTAAAGGGCTTCGGGTTAACCGGCACCCAGCGGAAATTTTTATTCAGATAATTCGGTACGCCTTTTAGAGCACTATAGATCAGCTCTGACAGGTGCTCTTGGCTTACTCCGGGCTTATGTCCACTGAAGAAAATCGTATTGATGTTGAGAAGGTCTTTTTTGCCTGTGGCTGCTTCTTGCTGCTGCTCACCCCACACCGCCAGCCAGCTCAAGCCGGGAACGTGTCGCCGGATAAAATAATTATAGTCCCCACCCCAAACGACTTGCTCATCAAACGGTACGTAATACTGCGCGCGATAGCGCGTATCCTCAGTAGATTCAAAGCCACTACCGCCGGTGATCGGAGTGGTTGTAACCACTTCCAGCATTTCTACCATTGACGCGATATTGCCTGCAGGCGTCAACTTTTGGCCCTGGGCCAGCGTTGTTTCCCCCTGACTACACCAGGCTTCGATCTCGACCCGGCTTCCGGCTGGAGGCATGGCGCCAGTCGAACCATTACCAAATCGGACCCCCAACTGCTCAGATGGCCTATACACCAGTACATAATGCTCACTTGTGGCGCGTGACAGCCTGAACATAGGATTGTACTTCCACTTCCTTCGCTCACCGTTCACCACGACAAACACGTCGATAGAGGCCGTTTCAGAGGTGATATCTTTAGGCAAAAGCAGTGTGTAAAACGCACTTTCTTTCTCAATATTCGCCTGAATGTGGACCAACTCCATTTGCTTGACACTACTGACTTCGACGGCTTCACCTGCAGGGATCGTAACAGCGTCTGAAAGAACATAGGGTAATTCCATTGATGACAGGAATTCTGAATAAATCGGCAACTGTAATTCTTGCTTAGTTTTATTCCTGATACTGACAGCACCAGCCGACGGCGTGATCAGTGGGCCGACGTATCCCCTATCTTCAGCTGCAGCGAGAATGCTTGAGCGCTTTGTTGCTGTAGAAATAAATCCCTCACCCAGCGCCCTTCTTGCATGGTTCTGCGCCATATAGATAACCTGAGCGCCAAAAATGCTCATCATCTGTATAAACTGGCTATTTGCAAAACGCGCCCACCATGGTTTGTCTTGCAGCAACCCATTAAATTTTTCCAATAACTCCTGAATGCTCAAGATGTTCTCCCATCGGTGTTTTTCATGCGGAAAGTTGTAGAGAATGTGCCGCTCGGCATCGCAAAGATGATTTCCAACATATCTACTGAAAGCGCCGCGCACCGCACCTGAAAAACTCTGAGTGAAGGCAAATCAATGCGCAGCTTCTTAATCAATGCGTTTTCTATGGCAACTTCCACAAAAACGCTTTTTTCCGATCCAAGCGGTTCATGTTTGAAATTCACTAACGGATTACCCCATGATGGCAATCCGTAAATACTGCCGATAGGTGTTCTAAGCCACTCATCCAGACGGGCCTGATCTGCCTTATCAGCCCCTTCCATCACGATCACACCACCAGCATCAACTCTCAGTAACCCGTCAATTTCATATATCACGAACTTAATCCTTCAATAGACCATCGAGCGCCGCATCTCTGATTGAGAATGATGCGGCTCTACGCGGTGCCGGTTGCGCGGTATGAACAACCTTTTCTGGCGCGCCATCTTTCTGTTTTGAAACGCCTAAAAGTTGTTCCAGCGTAGATCCCATACCTCTTAGCTCTTTCAGAATATCCACATCGTGATTTGCAGTGTCAGTGCTTAATGACGGACGAATTCCACTGCTCGCCAGGTCCTGAACGGTTGGCATAGACTTCGGAATAGACAGGCTTGACGATTGCTGTGGCACAAAGGCTGGCTGAGCAGTCTGGTCCTTCGTTAACAGAGAAGTTGAAGCGTCTGTAAGCGAACTCATGCCACTATCAAGCCAGGTACCTACCTTGTCGGTGACAGGAGCTATAGCACGCTGAATGGTTGGATCAGACATACCTGCAGCATTCAGCGCATCACCCACGATCTGATTACCACTAAAACCGCTGATAGTCTGATTTAGCGTGTCACTGACTGCCGGAAGGATAGATGCACCAACAGCTTTTAAACCGTCAACAGCGCCCCCCATCGCTTTCTCAAACATGCTTTCTTCTGGCACTGCAGCATCGCGCGCGGTTACTCTCGGAATGCCAGAAGTAGCGCCGGGAGCTGCGCCTGCAGCTGGACGCCCGGACGCCGATACAATGGTAGTTGCCTGCGTGTTTTGACGATTAGCGGCATCCCTGCCTCGGCGCGAAATTTCAGCTGCCGGTAGTGCAGCAACTTCAAGCGAGGATGGCATCGTTGCACCGGCGGGAAGTGATAGCCCAGCTGAAGGACGATTCTTTGCCATTCCCCTGACGTTATACTCCGTCATCTTCTCCTGCAGCGCGGCATCCAATTTACCAGGTGCCGCAATTACAGCACTGGCCCCCGTTGCAGCTGCAGATTTTGTCTTGTCCCATATACTGGCGGAACCTGACGCAGCCTTTTCAGCTATGGCTTTTGCGACTTCTTCGCTGGATTTAATGGCTGATTTAGGTTGCGATACGCCCTCTTCTGGTCGATTCTTTGCCATCCCTCGAACGCCGTGTTCATTCAGTTGTTCCTGAACAACTTTGTCCACTTTAGCCGGGATGTCGGCGACAGCTGCAGGTGTCGCGATTGGAGCAGACGCTGGTGACGGCGAGACAACGCCCTTTGGTGCGGTTGTTATTACTTTGCTGCCGGTGCTATAGAGGGAGTTTTCCGCTACGGGAGCCATGCCTTTGCTAACGCGGGCTTCATTGACTACTTTCAGAGACTCATTGCTAAATTTACCGCCAACCCATTTACCGTTTTCATGGGTGCCGATTGAGTCTTTAATGAACTGATCCGTAACCTGTGGATTACCGCCTTCGATCGTAGCAATACCACGGATTAACTGGGTCATTACATCCGGGTTAGTCATATCCAGCTGCTGTCCAGACTCCACGCCCATTTTTTTGGAAAGTGCGCTGATATAGTCCTTCGTGCTGTTTTCGCTCTCCGGCGCATAGACTTTGATAATGTCTTCTACGGAATTGAGTTTTTTACCGCCGGTTGCCTTCGACTTCCCATTTGAGTACAGGGTGAGCTGGTGCGCCAAAGCCCTGAATCCTTCCTCCGGCGTATTGAATTTAGCGAACCTCGCTTCACCTTTACTGTTTGGGTCTTCGAGCCTCGCACCCTCCTGCCCGACGTAGTTCAGGTTTCCAAAGTTGTTGTTGCGGAATGAACGAACTTTTGCGTTTTTCCCGCCGATATTCAGGTCTGCACCTATGTCATTGGTCTTAACTGACTCGTAATCTGAAACAGATTTACCTTCAGCACCAACGTTATCTTTGCCCCATTCGCCCCCCTGCATTTGGGTACCCAACCGGTTAATTGCATTAACAGTTTTATCGGTACCATCAGATACGGCTTTGGTTATTTCGTTGCCCTTATCCTCATAGGATGACGTCACTTTTGATATGGCATCGCCGACCGTCGCCATACCGGAATCAAGGCCTTTCGCAATGCTCTCAGTATCAAAGGTCAACGCATCGGCAACGCTGTCCATACCGAACATGCGCGCGCCGGAAGCGAGCAAGCCAGCACCACCAGATACCAGGCCCCCCATATTGAGTACGTTCGCGGCGGTAAACGCTGTCTTTTGTCGGGCGCTGACTTCTTTGCCTTCCGCGACGTTAAATGCTGCCCTCTGCCCTTCTTCATCCGTGGCCCCGTCATAGGCATCCCAGCCAATGCTAAGCGCGGTACCGAGAAGCGGGATCGCCTTCAATGCAGTCTTTGCGCCAAGCTTGCCGCCAGCTTTGAGCGCCCCTGTTTTGGCTGCAGCCTCGCCAGCCTCTTCTGCTATAGGCGCAACGACCTTAGCTGCAACAGGTTTCGTTGCCGCTTCGACTGCTTTGGTTGCCACTTTCTCAGATGCAGGTTTAGCTGCAGCTTCAACAGCTTTTGTCGTTACTTTCTCCGCTGCAGGTTTGGCAACCACATCCGTTGCGACTTTAGCCCCAGTAGCAACAAGAGCACCGCCTGCAGCAACACCACCAGCACCTTTCAGCACATTGGCGCTTGTCATTACGGCCTTCAGCTTACCTAAGCTGCCATTTCGGGGTTTGCGTACCTTTTTACGGGCTTTTTCAGGCAGGGATACGTCACCTCGTCCGATATGGCCTAACCGCCCTCTTCTCCCTTTCCGACCGAAGCGATCGCCGAACCATCCGCCTAACCCACCACCAGCTGCGCCTTTACCGCTGCGCTTAATTTCTTCCCTGATTTCGTCCAAGCCTTCAATGATTCGTTCATCATTGGCTGCAATAACCTGCGTTTGCTCTTGAGTAGCCTGAATCCCTTTTTCCTGAGCACCTTTGCTGAATGTTTCCGCTGAAGATTTACTACCCATTTTTGGTGGCGGTAATGGCTGGGTCACTACATCGGGATATTTCTTCGCTGGTGTAGGTTCACTCAGCTCTTTACCTTCTTTTTTGTCGCTTACCCATTGCTGCAGGGATACAACGTTATCGCTAACGCTCTTGCCGAGATCAAACATTCCCCGGCCCAACATCCACACAGGCCCACCAACGGCAGCACCACCTACCAGCTCCGCACCGTCAGCATTCAGCTTTGAATCCTTTTCACTGCTACCCTTGAGCATGCTGCCCAGCCGATTGAAAAAGCCACCCTGTAACTTTTCCTGTTCTTTAAGCCCTAACTTTTGCTGGCGAACTCGACTTGTCTCTTCAGCTTTGTCGCGGGAAACAAAGCGCCCGGACGCATCACGATTTGTCGAATTATTACTTTCTTCACTCGGTCTGGTTTCTCGTGCTTGTTGATGACGCCGTTCACTGGATGGTTTTGGCCCCCTTTCACGCGTCAGTTTCTGACCATTAGCCGTCAGAACATCCGCGTATGTTCGACGCTCACTCCCTTCTCTGGCTCCATTACCGGCCTTTTTAGTCCTTTCTATACGTACTTTTCCACCACCAGATTCCGATCCTTCGCTAAAGTCCCTTTCATAAGTTCTTTTTTGTTCTTTTTTGGCTGTTTGTGGGCTTTTTGTATCTGCTTTTTCGGCCTGTGGCGGTCTTGAATTTTTAGGGCCAGGGACATTTGTGCGTTGCTTCAGTCGGCGACTAACAACCAGAGCTGAACCGTTCGACTCTCCATCGACAGGTCCACGTTCATTTGCCGGGGCTAAGTTTTGTAACGCCTGGGAGATCTTAGCTAACTCTCCTAATTCGGCTTCGCTGGCTTTCTCGATGGCATCAATGATGCTTAACCGATCCTTTTTAACCATCTTTAAGACCTCTTGGGTTTGTACTTATCCTGCAGCGCTTTATTCATTTCCAGTGCTCTCCATTCCGGCAGTCGCTCCACGTCGCTTACCGGCTGATAGCCGTAAAGCGTGAGGTTGTTAATAACGGTTAACCAGCCACTCAGATTTAAAGTTTGGAATGAATGAGCTATTCCGAAAGGGAACCAGCAATCGAGTTGCCTTGCCCTCCTTACCCTCTGCTTCACAGCTATGCGGAGGGAGAACAAGGGACACAACACCGCGCTCAATGCTCACGTCTAAGCCATGCCGTAGCTCACGTTGCATTAAGTGAATTTTGGCAACTAACGGTACAAATTCGGTATCTGTAGCCATGGTTGCGATCAAGTCATAACGGCGATTTGCTGCAGCTTCGTAATCATCCGGGTCGTCATCAAGAGCCGTATTCAGGGCAATTTCAGCCAGACGCATTCGACGCTCAGCATTTTTGTATTCAGGGTCGGTTTCTTCAGGAAGCATGAAGCGGAGTTTTTCAAGCATACAAATCCCCCGACCATCCAACGGCTTTAATGTCCATTCAGTCGGAACACCCTGAACCGGTACCGTTACGCGCCGTTCTGGAACCTCTGTCAGCAATTCTGCATTTTCAGAAAGCTCTCTCAGGTCGAAGTCATAGAAATGAGTTTCTCCGCAGTGCTGGCAGTTGTAGGGGTACGTGGTGACTGTATCCGTGCGGGAATTGATATAAATCCACCAAAGGGCAGTACGACGATCCTGCGCCGTCCAGAGGGCGCTATCGTTAACCTCCCCAGCTTGCATGGCGTTGAGGTATTTCGTTGTCGTGGCTTCCTCTTGGTCCGGCAGGCTATCGCTATACAACATAGCGTCATCCACCGTTGGCATGCGGAAGTGGATCTCTGTTCTTGGTTGGGATGGTAATGGGAAATCAGGAATTTTCATGTTTGCCCCAGCAATGAAGTGATGCTGAGTAGGATAGGCAGTCTGTGTTTTATTTCGTTGCGCGCGCAGAGAGTATGACAATCATATCATGTGACCGTCATATGTAATGACCATCATAAAACATGATAATAAGAGCATGTTAGAAACACATGCCAATACTGAGTGACGACATGAAACCGTGACAATACGACAATACGACAATACGACAATACGATAGTGTGATGATATGACAGTATGAGTATATGAGTATATGAGTATATGAGTATATGAGCCAATTTATTGAGGTAGAGCAACCGTGTCCACGCGACTGTTTATGACAATCACATAGGATGAATATATGACAATCATTGAATAACAAATAATGACTGTCACATAGTATGAAGATATGACAATTAAAAGTTTAAACCGCCACTAACTTTACCCGCCAGCCCAGAGATTGCGCTACCCGCAAGCCCACTCAACCCCTTGTTAATAGACGAACCTTTAACAAATGATAGCGGGTATGACATGAACTCTGTTACCTGGTCTCGCGACCAAGTGACTTCTCCCAGCGTGGTAGGGATCATTGCAGCTTCTTCAGCCAGTGTGCGCTGACCGTCCTGAGATACCCGATAGAGTCGAACATTCATAAGATAGGAAGGGGGGAGGTTGATGGTGCCGTCATTATTGATAACCTTTGCACGGCGCTGATCGAACCATTTATACAGATCACCATTCTCGTTATCACGAACGGTCATCGTAAGGTTTCCCGCCGTTCGGTGAGTTGGCTTGTTAAATTCAATCCCCCCGATAATTTTCGACTCAGTTTCGATGTTGCCAAAACCAAACGTGACATCTTTGGCATACATGTCTATTCCGGGCATCCCATCAGCTTCAACCGTCCATTGCCAGCCCTGCGCATAACGAATACGCATTGCGGCCTGCAGGATTGATTTAGCGGTCGATAGTTCCGCAGGCATGCCACCGAACGAAACCGACCTTCCGCTGGTGATCGATGTGGCCCGGTCAAGAATGTTGGAAATAAGATTACTGCCGATAGATTTAGCACTGGCACCACCAGTGATGTTATTCGCCAGCCCATCAAAAAAACCCATAATCACCTCGTGAGCTGGTGGAGTGCTGCAAACTATGCAGCACAGATCCACGCGTTACAGTATGGTTGCGCCAGGGATAATCGCTCTGTTCGCCGACATTTGCAGCTCCAGCTCTTGCTTGCGCTGCTGCAGAGTAATTTCATCAGGGTATCCACTGGTATCCAATTTCCCGGCGATGGCTACAATGCGGAGTCTCTCCGTGTTTTTTATCGCAATAAGCGCCTCCAGATAGTCTTCCAGGCTCCCGATAATGTCAGCCGGTATAACCCATTTTTCGAAATCACGATCTCTCAGGTTGAGTAAATACGCCATTGTCAGTGGATAACGTTCGCAACCATCCAAATCCAGTTTGATCGAGTCAGGGTAGGGGTCGGCATACACCAGGCCACCGCGACTATCTGTGACATGGATTAATGCCAGGTAATCTTCTGGCAGCTTCAGGCTGACGCCTTCCTGCTTGCTTATCTGAACTCGGCCTATTACGCCAGCCTTATCCTGATAAGACGTTAACGCTTGACGTAACAGGGTTTTAAGCAATGTCTCATCATCCGCGAGAAGCGGCTGAAAGCGCTTTTTAACGCCTTCCAGCATATCGACTGGCGTCATAATTATTCAGCCCAGTTGTAAACGATACGCAGGGTAGGGCGCACAACAGTAGTCACGTCTTCTGAACCGAAATCAATGGCGTCACTGTAGACCTTACAATGCAGCAATTTGCGAGTAATACCGCCATCTGAACCACTGTTAGATTCTGCAGCTGCCTGCAGCTCGATATCGACATACTCTTTGCCATATACCATTTGACGCACGGCTTTAAACACATCGCCTTTGATAGTTTCTGCACACGTCACCTGAATTTCGCCAGAGTTACGAACAGGCCCATGTTGGTTTATTTTCATGCCACTCGGCGCGAAATCTTCTACGTCTTCACGGGTCATTTCAGGAATTTGGGCTGTACGAATAAGAATAGACAAATTGTCATAACCCTTGATGCGCATCCAGAACTCAGAGCCAACCAGTTTTTCACCGGCGGCAAGGCTCTGATTAAGGCGTTTTTTGAGAAAGCCCATATCGGCTTTGGTGTTGGAAAATCCAGACATAAATACCCCTCAGTTGAAACAGTGGCAGTGCCAAAATTGCACTGGGGGTAGGATAAGTAGTCTGTGATTTACGAAAGGATCAGATAAACATGTAGGGAATGTCAGACTGATTTTGTACAGCCATACCAGAGCACTGCAGTGTAACGGTATTATGCGTATAGTAGCCTTGGGCAGTTTTCGGAACATCGAGTTGATAGCTGACGTTCTGAATCACAACATCCATCAGTTTCAGTCTGCGACCGATATCCAGAATAACAGGGGTGGGTCGGCGTCCTGTAGCAGCCATTGCTGCCAACTCCGGCGACTCCATCTGCAGCAAGGTGGAAATAGCATCATTTACCTCTACCTTCGCATCCATTGTAGCCATCAGATCAATGACAAGGTTAAATGTCGGTGGTGTCTGGCCTTCCCATATCAGCAGGCTATTGAAAGTCGATTTGGTTGTCTGGTCTGACATAGCCTGCGCGGTTGAGGCCACTTTACCGGCTGCAGAACTCACAGCCCCTGCCATCCCCCCTAAGCTGTCATTACCGAACGGTGATTCCCACATAGATTGCAGTTCAGCACTGCTACCCTGGCCTATATAGCCCACAACCATATGCGTTTCTGACGTAATAAAGACTTTCAGGAAGGGGCTTACGCCATCTGGCATTATCGCACCACAAATCATTGTGAAGGCTCCCTAAAAAAGCCACCAGCATATTGCTGGTGGCTCAGGCTCATTACATTCCGCGTTTCTGGCGGAGCTTCATGGATTTACGACGATGTAGTTTTGCCGTGGAGGTTTGCGCTTTACGACGTGCTTTTTTCAGGGCCGCTTTTTGTTTGGAGGTTCGACGCAGTTTACGGATGCGTTTACGGATCAGTTTTACTTTTCCGTCGCGAACAACCTTAATTTTCGGCGCTTCAAACATAGCGTCATCGTCATCACCGGCGATAGTGTATTGAGAAATAGCTTCATCGCTGTCATCAATGTCATTAATTGCATCGTAGACAGCAGCTGCGGCGTCATCATCCTCATCGTCGATCATACTGGTGACGTCTTCCTGGTCTGCGCCAAGTGCAATGGCGGCGTATGCCAGATCAGACAGAGCATCGTTGTAAGCATCAACCTGTTCGTCGGTATAGTCGGCGTTGTCATCTTCCAGATCGGGCAGGTCAGCCAGGGAAATAGCCAACGCACTGAAATCCAGCCAGGTAGGTTCACCGTCGCTAGCCCATTCCACCAGCATAGAAGCAGCCACACTACGACGGTCTTCATTGTAGCGGCGCTCTACCGCTTCCATCATGGCCATTTCTTTATCGCCATCTTTTTTAACCCGCTTGTTCTTATCAGTATTGTTTTCAAGCATGGCTTGTTCTTCGGCGGTTGTATCCATGGAAAAACCGGCCTGAAGCAGTAGGCTATGGTTCATATTACGTTTATTCAGCATCTCTTTTTCCTTAGCGCAAGAGCATCGGTTTACCGACAATTCGACGTGACGAACCCGTCGGGCAAACAGCCCATTCCAGTTCCCACAGATCAATGTCTTTTTGAGTCAGTGACAGGGTGAAAGGAGAGTCGCCCTGGCTTGTATCGCGAGGTTTTACCAGTGCTTCAGCGGCAACAAATCGCTCAAGCAAATCTGTCATACCCGACGTCAATACAGTTGCCGTAACGCCATCAGGCTCATGTTTTGCAGTCTCAGCAACCTGGTAGAAACCACGCGCAATCGCGTTCATCAATGAGCTAATAGGCTGCAGGCGCAGGTAGTTGTTTTTGGTGATAGTCGTCAGGTAATCGTCAATATAAAGATCACCGGCTTCATTCATCGCAACCGTGTTGATTCGGGCTTTAACGAACTCTTCGAGATCAATCTCATCCAGATTAGGGATAGGTTTGATGTTCTGACGGCTAATGATGCCCCGCGAAGTCCCAGCTGGGGCGTAATGCCATCCACCAACATCAGGGACCAGCGCAACGCCTTTTGCCTTAGCAATAAATGCCTCACAGGAGATTCCGAATACGACATTTGCGCCAGTGAATACATCGCGGCAGGAATACGGGAAATAATAGCGGCATGATTGATGAAATCCACCGAGGCCATGTGATTTAGCTTCAGCGATAGCTAACGTGGCTGTTTGTGCGCCCTGCAGGTCATAGAACATATCAACCCGGATATCCTGGGCAAATTTATCCAGATCCGCAATCACCGTCGGGTCGTAGCAACCGAGAGAGAGGACTGCAGTAAAGCTAAACATCGATTTTTTCAGGACCGTCAGCGCTTTTTGATAATCAGCAGCCTTAATCTTCGAAAAATCACCATCGCTACCGCCAGCAAACGGTATTGCTTTAACTGGCGTCAATTCACCCTGAAGCTGAGAGATAGCTTCATGTGCATCATCCGCCACCAGCGCACGTAATCGCGTAGAACCATTTTCCAGGGCCGTAGCCATGAATGCCGGAGTACCCATGTCGGTAATACCTTCAGGATCAAAGGATACTTGGTGCGATTCCAGAATAGTGACGGTACCTGCAGCATCAGTTTCCTGCAGCTCCAGAATGAATAAGCCTTCGGAAGTCTCATCCTCATGTAAGTTAATTGCACGAGAGGTAGAGGCATCACCATCATCAATGTAAATCAGCGCGTGAGCGCCATCAGGCAGGGCAGGGAGCGCCCCAACATTCATGGTGGAGGCTGTCGTGGTGAACGCTTTTGTTTCCGCATTTAGCGTAAGGGCCAGCGTCGGGATTTTCATGTCTGGTGCGCACACGCGAACGACATAACCATCACCGCCTTTTGTCGCACGTTCGACGTGACGCAATGGCTCAAACATAGCGCCCTGACGCGGATGAATAGCCGCACCAAGCACCGACTGATAGTTATTTGCAGTAACGCGTAATACAACGCCAGGCTTGCCACGGCGGGAAATAACTAACCCAGCGAAAACAGAAGCACCGCCTGACGTATTGGTGTTGGTCGCATCGGCATTAACCGGCATGATCGCGATACCGGACGCCTGACCAACTGCAAAAGGAATTTGTTTCATGTTCAGAATCCTGTTAGCGGCACCCGTTCAGATGCCGCTTTGCAATTATTTGGCGGATTTAGCGTCAGCTACTTCCGGCGCTTCAGGCTCAGTCGGTTGACCTGCTTCGATTTTCTTGCCGTTCAGCATGTTGTACGAACCAACTTTGGTGTTGGTCAGCTGCAGCTTGCAGAAATACGCTTCGCCTTTACGCGGATGGATCTCGTTAAGCGCAGATCCCCACATAGTTGTGCGGTTCACCAAAGAAGGGTTCGTTTCGTGGATGTAAGGAATGGCAGGTACGGCATCACCGGTGATAAGACCAGCTTCACCAATGCTGTTACCGCGACCGTAGAAAATCACTTCATTTGAATTAAAGTTGTAGCCATCTTTTACAAACTGATCACAAACAGCGGTCGGGACTTCAAAGATACGGATGTAGCCAAACAACGTACCGATGTACTGGACGTGAGGGCTTTCAACGTAGTTCGGGTCCTGGGAGAAATACTGCGGCGGGAGAGACTTAATAAAGTTCGCAGCCTCACCACCAGCAAAACCGCCACGAATGCCGGATTTACGGGTTTTATTGACCATCGCCGTGCTCATTTCATTCACGCGATGGCGAAGCAGGCCAACCCAGGATTCGTATTGCTGAGCTTCCGGCAGCGCTACGTCAAACTCGTATTTTTCGATACAGAAAAACGCCATCAGGCGCAGACGCATCATGTCCTGCTCATGGGAGAGCCAGTTACGCATTGCAGTAAACTGGATCGACTGCATGTTGAGGCCAAATTCACGACTGGCATCAGATGCAGACATGACAGTGTGCTCAGAGGCAACAACATACTGAGATGGGCTAACCTGCCATTCACGCATGGACTGGTTAATCACAGGAATAAGCTCAGGCGCTTTTTCGATGTTGATTTCCAGCTGAATGGCTAATTCAGTACCCACTGCAGGTGCTTCAGTGAAGGTAACAGCGACGGTACCTTTGTCATAAGCAACTTTACAGGTGGCGGAGAATGCCGTCCCGTTAGCATCTTTATCGTTGAAATACAGGTTGCCGTCGCCGTCATCAGCTTTAGATTGACGGCGGTTAATGATCAGCTTCGTGCGACCAGCGCGGATAGCCATATCTTTCCCTTCAACTGCTTTAATTCCAAAGTTGAAGGTTTTCTTCGCGCCATCCGGCTGAAGTTCTGCGGGGAAGATGTAGTAACGCTTGAGTTGAGAATACATACCGGCGGCTTGCATGTGCAGCTCGTCACCGACCTTGAATGAGCCGAACTCCGTCCCTGCAACGTTCAGCAGTTCGTAAATATTGGCTTTATCGCGATCGCACGGTACGAAAGTACATGCGTCAGACGTTGCCGCACCCAAAGATACCGGCAGGATAAGCGCTACAAACTGGGCCAGGCGTAAAACACCATCAGAGGTACGCATATCAGCTGCAGCTGATTCAAACATCGCGCGACCAACGCCTTCATGTTTGTCAGATGCGGCTTCCAACATCAGGTTTTCACAGCAGTATTGCGCGTTTGCCAGCAGGTCTGGTGATGGTAAATCACCGGTACGTTGCTGGTGCTCGATCATCGCCGACGTCCACGCGCTCGCGACACGCTTCACAAAGCGCGGGTCAACACCTTCAAACATCGGATCACGCAATGCCGCATCCAGTGAAGCCTGAGCCAGCTCGTTCGGATCGGTAATGGTGACGCCATTCTTTTTCTGAATATCAACGGTGAATGCTGCGACACGCGCGGCGCGTTGGTTGATTTCATCCATTCGCGCGCGGGCAGGCGAAATATCTTTGCTCACAATTTAGCCCTTATCTTAGGGCGCGGCTGCGAGAGTTACTTTTGACGCGTAGAGATTATGCGGTTTGTACTTTGTTAACCCACCCGAAAAATTACCATAGATTTGATTTATTTTATTTAGATTTACATGTATCTTTACCCTGAAATTATCCAACAGGGAATTGCCGTGGCTTACGAGATTTTTTTTTCATACGAAAGTGGGGCGACCAGCCATAACTACCAGACGGATTCACGTCGTCTTATTGATGCCCGGTTGCATGAACTTCTGACAGAGGAAGAGGAAACGCGGCAGTTAGCGGATCGCATCATCCTTAAACGTGCCGGGAAGATAATTCTCGACATGCCCACCAGCGCCAATAACAAAGAAATCATCAAAGCGGTTTGCTATCCCCGCGTGGGCGCGCCAAGAAAGATTGATACCCCCGTATCCAAGACATTCTACCTACCGAAAAAAGCCGTCGATTTTCTTGAGGAACGCGGCAAAGGCTCCGCATCAAAAGGACTAAAGCAGATCCTGATTGAAACCGGCGGAGAGGAAATGAGTCAGGTCTTCAGGCCTAAAAAATGAGACTGGTCCGGGCGCTGTTTGTTGGCCTGGCGTTTCTCTGCTGGGGGTTGGTGATAGCCCTGGCATGGGGGGCAGAGTGGGGAACAGAAACAGCGGGAAAAATAGCCATGGCATCGAGCCTGTTAGCGCTGGTGTATGGCAGTAGCAGTTACCGAAAAAGTGGACGTAGAAAACAGAAGAGATCGTAACAACGACGTGCTTCATAGCCACAAATTTGCATAAGGAAGAAACAGAATGAACGCCGGAGAAATACAGAGATCGTTACCTAAATGCCCAGCTTGCGGCAACACCCCTGAATTTGCGCTGAAAGAGGATCAGTTTGGTTTGAATAGAGGCGGTATTAAATGCCCATACGACCATTACCGCGCGCATCTCGACAGCCCAATTGGTAGCCGAGAAAAAGCGATAAAAAAACTGGCCCCTATGTGGACTGAAATGGTGCGGAAAATTAAAGAAGGGGAAGCGGAATGAGCAAGCCAACATACGCAGAACTGAAGGCTAAATGCGAGCAACTGGAAGATTTTAACCGGGAAGCAAGCGCTCTGATCGCCACTCTCCAAAGCAATTTATCCAGAGCAACTCTCAACGGGCAAACGCGTACTGCAGCTGTCCTTGATGTTCTCTTAGAGCGCCAGCGCCAGCAAACGGACGAAGGGTATAGCACTCAGCAGGACGATACTTATATCTGCGGGGAACTGGCTGCTGCAGCTATCTGCTACATCGAACCTATGGAGGCGGCTAACTACTGGCCTGCTGATTGGCATGATGACAGTTTTAAACCATCGGATTATCGCCGTAACCTGGTGAAAGCTATAGCTCTCCTGATCGCTGAAGTTGAACGTTTCGATCGCCAGGAGGCAGCACTATGAGCCAGCCTAAAACCCATACCGGAAAAGTCGTTACCAAAGACGGAGATAAGCGTATCAAGTTGCGTGAAACAGCAACAACCTGGTGCGCTGGCCCAAGAGAGACATACGACAAGTTTACTGGGCGTCGTATCGGCGCGCCGAACACAAAGCGTCGGCTGAAGCTTGACACCATCCGTCCTATTGAGAGCAAGGGAGCTGAAAATGTTTAAGAAGGTTTTCAGCGGTGCCGGTGATTTCCAGGCATGGAACGAATGCAAGAACTGGCTAGATAAGCACGGTTACAGCTACGGCTCAACGTCCTGCCGCGCGACAGGTGTGGGAGTTCTTAAAGGGGATTACTGCATTGCAAAAATGCACAACCTGACTAAGCAGGAGATCCAGGAGCTTGACGGGATCGTCGATGGTAACTTTCGCAACGGCCCCGTCGTGTTAAAGCTAAAAGTAGCGCCGGAAGGTATTAGCCCGGAGGCCGCGCTATGAGCGATCGTTTTTACATGGCCTGTCTTCGCGATACCGTCGGTAGCAATATGTCCTTTCATTGCGCTAATGGGAAGGGTTACAGCACCAATATCGACTCAGCGCATGTATACACACTGCATTCAGCACAATCAGCATGGGATCGCGGCAGGGATATTGACCTGCCTGTATCTGCAGACTGCATTGACGCCCTGACAGTATGGCATGTTGACCACCAGCATATCCCCGGCAAAACAACGCTGGTGGACGGCTGTCACGCCTACGTCGCATTCGTTAAAGGCGAGTGGGACGGCAATGACGTGTACTGGCTGGCAGACGGCTCATTACCAACGACTGATTTTAGCAAAGCTGCTATCTACACGAATGCCCGGGAAGACAGCGAAGGTCTAGTGTGGTTGCCGTTCTCCGTCGCAGATGCCGCAAAGCGCCGCACGTTCAACATCAATCTTCTTAACCGCCGCAAGATGACTCAGGGAGCCGGATTGCGCGTACCGGCGCACCTGAAGCGCAAGAGTAAGCGCCAGGACACAGGCAAAACTCGCTGGAATTGCCCGTTTTGTGGACGTATTAGCTGGCAGCTGAACCCCTATGACTTTGAAGGCTGCAAAAACTACACCTGCGAGGGATCGCGATGAGCACCAGCAACCTAAACGAAGAAACCAAAAAATACCTTCAAAAACAGTTAATCAAGCTGGGTGACATGATTGGTGACGGCCTTGCCGATGAGCCAGGCGGAAAATGGATTCGCAAAGAATACAACCAGACACTTAAAGCGCTGGGTATGGCCCCGCCACGCAAAAAGCGCCGTTCTAAATCGCCTCAACTGCTCGATGAAATCAATCGTCTCATGGCTATACGGATAACTGAGGTTGCATGCCCTCAGTGCAAAAAATACAGCCTCAAACAGTCCCGCTCAGGCTCAATGTCTGCACGGTGTGAGACATGCAATACCGGCTTTAAATTGCTCAGAATGCAAACGAAATAAGGACTAATACCATGACGGAAAAGCAGATATTAAAAGCATTCCATATTCAGGGTGATGAATACGGCATTGTCCGGTTTGCCACCAGCAATGTTGTGGCACGACGCGAAGGCGCTCAAGAGCTGGAAGAAGAGTTTAGCGGCATATCGTGCAAGCGCATGCCCGGAGCAGACAAATATGCAGAGCTGGGGAAAGTGCCAGGCCACGCACTGGTTGAAGAGTTTGGCTGGTGGCAAGAATGCGCATATTGCCAGTGTCACGTTGATAACGAAACTGAGGGTCGTGTGTGGGATGGCGATACCGCTTACTGTGATGCTGAGTGCCAGGCGCGCTGGATGAATTACCTCATTGATGCTGAAACGGAGCGTCAGCGCATAAAGGCGGCAGAGTTGGAGGCCATTGAAAAAGCGATCGCTAAGTTTCCCGGTATTACCGACGTCATTGCTCACCAAAACTTCAAAAAAGAGATCGTCGTTTATTTCCGTTTCCCTGGTGGAACGGAAAGAGCTTCATGGCCCCTCGGAGCCGACAGTGTAGGTGTAGGTCATGGTGATTCTGAGCCGTTAAAAGCTTACCTGCAGTCAATTCGTAAGGACGCAACACAATGAAACTGAAACAGCGCGACACGTTGAGCCAATTTGTTCGGGATGTTTGTAACCATCAAATGACCATCCTGAAAGACGACGGCGTTTATCGTCACATCCGTTTCCAACAACCGGGAACCACCTGCTATTACTTCGATCTCATTACCTGGCCTGGCTATCTGACTATTTGCGGCGATATGGGGACCTGGACGTTTTCCCGTACCCACGACATGTTTGATTTTTTTTGCGCGCAATACGCTGGAGATCAACACGTATTATTGGTCTGAAAAACTTGAGGCTGGTGCCGGTTGTTCTGCTCGTGAGCTGATAGCTAAGTCATATGATCATGACGAATTTTGCTCATCCTTGAAGGAATTGCTAAGCACATATTTTGAAGACGACGAAAACGAGCCAGACGTTGATTGGAACGACGAAGACGACGAACCAGACAGTGACAAATCCCGTATTCGTGAAATCGTTCGCGAGCTGTGCCGTGAGGATTTCAATAACGATGTGTTGGCATATAACGCCGTTTATGAAGCTGACTGGCCTGGCTGTGTAGATACATGGGAATTGTGCGCTGACATTTCCTATAAGACGTATACCAGCCATTTCCGCTGGATTCTATTCGCTATTGTTTGGGGCATTAGCCGGTACCGCGCTGCGCCAATGATCGAAAAGTCGATGACCACATTCCTCGCCACCAGGGAGGTTTATCGTGGCTAAAGTTGCCGAACAGCTAATCGCCAGCATTAAGGGAGCCAGAAGCCTGGACGAACTGTTTTCCATGCTTACCCCTGCAAATCCTATCAAAAACCCGTACCGCGAGTGTGTAAAGCGTATCTCCGCCATTCAGGAAGAATACGGTCCAAATACTGACGCATGGCCTACAGAAATCCAGACGGAATATGAGTTCCTTTGCAGCGAACGTGATCGCCACGAAGCGGAAGAGGAAGACCAATTTCAGTTTGAGGCAAAGAAACGTTTATGAGTCGCAAAGCGGCTCAAATCTCACAAAGAAATGTTACTCCACAAGGAGGTATTCAATGAAGAAGTCACTGAACGCACGTTGCATCCGTCGCTGGATCGTCGAATTTAAAGGCCGCTGCGACTCGAAACATAGCCCGTATTGGCGCAAGCGTGATCTGCGCGGTTACATCCGGGAATGCGCCCTGACAACTGCCGACTGCATGGTTGAGCGTATGGCTGAGGACAACGCTCTGGTTGATTTTCAAGGTAATGGTCGCGGCTGGTCGCCGGAGTTCTCTGCCTGGTACCACGAACGCCGAGAACAGTATCTCAAAGAGGCGCGCGACTATCTAAACGAAGACGCCACCAATGACGAGATCGACGAGGAAATCCAGAACGAGCTGGAGGCCTGGAATGACTGATAAACAGGCTCAGGCGATTATTTCAGATATCAGGCTGAAGCGCGGCTCTGGTGACGTTTACGCGCCAATTATTCGCTGGGATGAATTTGAGGTGATTACTGGCGCTCTGGAGGACGCAGAGAAGCGTATTGAAGAGGGCATTTGCCGAGCTAATCGTGAGCATCATCGCGGCTTCATGATGGCCTGCAACCACCTGAAAGAGCATGCAAACGTCCATTATGCTGACGCCGCCGAGATGGAAATTGCAGCATTACGCCAGCGCATAGCAGAACTGGAGCGTTACCGAGCCGCATTTACAGAGCAGAACGATAAAACGGAGTGGGTACAGCACGATAAACGTTTTGCCGTTGTGCGCCCACTGGGTAAGCACAGGGCAGATGTTCTCAGGGAATATATCGAACACCTGGAGGCGCGGGAATTCAAAGTTGAAATGCCAGAGTCATTCTATCCAGACGGCGATATTGATGCGCCGCTGGCAGTTGATGAGTTGGAGGTTATCGCCGCTATTGTGGAGGCGGGCGGAAAGCCAGTCGCATTTTGTAAGCGCTGTGACCGTGAGATAGACCTGACACACAGGCCGGACGGCTCACATTATTGCCACGCTCCAGACGCTGGCATTGTCGTGAAGGGGGATTGATATGGCAATTACATCAGGATACTCAATTGATGCTTATTGCGACTGCGAACAATGCGTAACCAATATTGACCCCGTTGGGCGTTGGTGTCGTCAAGAAATGACCAGCGCAGCCGGAGAGACTTACGCAGAATGTGCCGCGCTGATACGTAGCTATGGCTGGAAACTAAGCCGAAACAAGATGCATGCGCTGGCTCCTGGACATAAGAAACCAAAATCATGGGGTAAATCATGACAACTAACAAACAGGAATTAGACGACGCACTGGACTTTGACCTTTTCGAAGGTGATTTCGGTACGCCATGCGATACCGAACTATCGAACAAAATTGTTACCTCTCGCGGTGAATACAAATGCCACATTTGCGCTGGCGAAATTTTGAAGGGTGAAAACCATCGTAGTACGACGTGGAAATTCGACGGCGAACTCATGTCATATCGGTGTTGCAACGAGTGCTGTATGGCAATGGTTAAAAGCGTCAATTGTGAATACGAAGAAGAAGACCCGATAGAAGCGCGTTACGCGCTGGGCCATCAACGCAGAGGATGGGCAGCATGACCACATTCACCAAAGAGCAGTTAATTGAACAGGCGCGAAAAAATATTGAAGTGCTGAAGGGGGCCGTAACCCGATTACCAGGCAACTCTGAGATTGCAAGAATTCATCTTCGCCTGGCTGAAATCACACTGACAGCTCTAACAGCCGAGCCACTTATGTGGGTTAACGAAGATTCACTACCGGTAAACTATCCATATGACGAGCTTTTCCCGTTCTCAAAAGTGAATATTGTGCGCATGTTTCCGGTGTATGGGCCTCAACTGCAGGAGGATAAATAATGGAACTACAGCCAATTACGCCGGATAGCTTGGACGATGAAGCCCTAACGGATCTGATAGAGATACGCAAAAGTGGCGTAGATCACCACGCCAGCGAGGGGAATAAAGTTCAACATGCCATTCAGTCCCTTACGCTCATTGCGCTGGTGGAGCTGCAGCAACGTCGCGATGCTGATAGCTCTGATCCTATTTACCAATGGCGTGAGCGTTATGAAGAGGGGAGCCTTTGGGATGACTGCACCAAAGCACAGTACGACGGATTCGCTAAAAAGACGGATTGTGAAGTACGCATTCTCTACACCGCACCGCCAGCGCCGGTAGTGAATGATGAACTCTATAAACTGGCAAATCACGTAGCCAGCAGTAAAAACGGATTACCGGAAGAGTGGCAGGATTGGGCTGAAGAACTGGAGAGCGAAATCCGCCGCGCCGCCATGCTTCAGGGCAAAGTTGATGATGAAGTAGGCTCATGGAACAACCACAAGAACACGCCTACCGCCAAATCTGTAAGCGAGACTGACAAGGTGCCTACAGTCTCGTTCTACCGTGATGGTATCGAAGCAGCTGCTAATTGGGTAGACCAGCAACGCGAATCCTACGACAACGAGCACGGACGCCAGGATAACGACACTGGTTCATTTGAGTTTGGCAACGACGCGCAGCGTGAGTTTTCATACACGCTAGCAGAGATAGCCGAGGGCATCCGGGCGCTGAACCTATACGCAGGTATACCGCCAGCGCCGGAGGTTAATTAATGAACTCAACCTATTTAGTAATGCTGGTGGTTTATATATTGGGGTTTAGATGGATGTATTTCTATTCGTTAAAGCGCGATGAGGAATGCGGCCTCGAAAGGAATCCAAAAGAAGCACTATTACTCGCTGTAATTTGGTTTATACCTACACCAATCGTAATAATCTGGATCTTAGTTGAAAAAATTATTCACTTGGTACGTGCTACATATAACCGGAATAAAAAGAATGGCTGATCTCCACCTAGCGGTGAAAGGCGAATATTTTGACGCTATGAAGCGTGGAGAAAAACCCAAAGAGTACCGTTTGTGTAATGACTATTGGACTAAACGGCTGGTAGGCCGCTCATATGACCGCCTGATTATTACCAAGGGCTATCCACGCAAAGACGACGCGGATCGGCGCATAGTTGTTCCGTATGACGGCTATGACATAGAGACAATAACTCACCCTCACTTTGGTGCCGATCCGGTGAAGGTGTTTGCAATTAAGGTGAATATCAATGCCTAACTCAGACTTATACCCGTTACCACCGCATCTTTATCGGGACCTGGTAAACGCACTATTTGATACAGCAATTAAATACCAGAATACACAGCAACTGAGAGCAAAATTAAGCCGCACATTACTAAATAGTGGAGTGGTACCTTGCGGCTCAGATAATTTATGGATGCCGTTATACACCGCAACTGAACTTAACGAGGCAAAGCAGAGCAATACAGCCATGGTCAATTTTGAATGGTCTAATTCACAGCTGGTAGCTTGCTGTAGCTATAGCAGTCGCCTTTCAGGTATCAATTTTTCTCTTTTCCGCGTATCTGGAGAAATGAACGAAAGACGCTTTATTGCGGTTGATATTGGTGAGCATCTGACCGAAGAAGAGGTACTGTCCCGAATAAAACAAAATGTCTGGCATGTTGTTATTGTTGAAGAGGGGCTGGGCAGACATTTAGCTGAGGCACTGGAGAGGTCAGGAGTGAAACCGCAGCGCGTATCTATGGCAAGACCAGAAGCCGAAGGGTTGCGTTCGACGCATTATTTTAATCCATGGGCCTACGTCAACATGGCTGCAGGGGAGGCGTTACTGCAGCGCCGTCTTTGCCTTAGACACGTACCTGAGATCGAAAATGTCGGAACCAAAATATTCCGACGATTGAACGAGAATGGACAATGGCAAGTCACTTCACGCAAGGATATCGAGGCATCAGATTACGCTAAAGACACCTGGGCCAGTTTGTGCCTTGCTTTTCTGGCGGAGCCTCAGAAAGAAGGTTGTAGGGAGGATAAATAAGATGAGTAAGCGCGAAGAATTGCTGGCACGTCATGCGCACCGGCTGCAGCAAATGCTGGTGGGCCACCAGCAGGAAATTACCGACCTGATCGCTTCGCAACAGCTGGAGTTGGCGGAGTTGATGATTCATGAGGATGATCCGCAGCGCGCGCTCGATGTACTGAATATTGTCAAAGCACCGCTACAGTATGAGGTGACGAACGGCAACCCTCAACTGGCTGATACACAGGACGCAAAATGCCTTGTACACATCATTGATCGCACCATGGAGCACATTACCAAGAAATATCGCATGTAACCGGAATTGACACCATGGCCCTGCGCAATAATACTGTATATAAAACCAGTATTATTGCGCGAGGTATTCCCGTGGGCTTTCCATCACCAGCTAATGATTATGTCGAACGCCGTCTTACCGTAGACGATATCTGCCAGAACGATGCTAACTGCGTAACGATACAAACATCGACAGGCTACGCCGTTGTTAACCGCTCATTCAGGCCAAAACAGCGCAACCTGGTGCTGATCTCATTCTGCGGTCGTACTCACTTTGCGCGTGTTATGGGGAGGGCGTTGATAACCGACGACGGCGAAGCCATTGAAGGGGATGCTCTTGATGATGTAACGGTCATGGGAGTCGTTACATTCCTCATCAACTCCGCATTAAATGCAGTCACTGATGAGCTACCCGTAATTTAGGGGAATTATGCCAACTAAAACTGAACTCCAGGCCAAATGTGATCAACTGGAGAGGGATAACGCAGAACTTGTGCGCCAGCTGCAGCGTCTGGAAAGGCAGCTCTCCGGGCAACTTCTTCCTGAAGAATGCCAACCGGCAGATATGCCGACAAACCTGATGGCGCTGATGAAAAAGCACAGGGTTCCGTGGGAGGTTTTTTGGTGCTATGAGCACGAACGCTGGCTTGATGAGTTGTGTAGTAGCTTCCCGCACGATACCTATGGGACGTGTCCGGGATGCAGGGGGGAAGATGGCAGTCACTGACGAGAGCATTTACTTCAAAATGCTGAGAGAACGGCGGCTGATGCGTCAGCAAATAGCGAGCCTTGAACGCCAGCTGCGTGAGGCAGAAGAACGCTTAAATTGCTACAGCACCAACCAGAGTACGATCCCGCCAATACCGATGACAGCGCAGGTCCAAGAATGGATGTTTGAGTATGGTCTGCCGTGGGAGGTTTTCTACTGCTACGATCACAAGCACTGGGTGGACGAGCTGGATAATAGCTTTCCGTATTACTGCGACAACCGATGCCCAAAATGCCGTAAACAAGCTGGGTAGATGGTCAACTATCATTCTGCAGGTAATTTCCCCCGCGCGGTTAACCATGCACGGCGTTTCAACATCCAGTTTTGAAACGCCGGGGTATTTTCAACCTGCAGCACTTCTTTTTGCCTCCACGCCATAATGGGACCTGCTTTCTGAGGTTTTCCGAGAAAATCTGAGATAGCCTTATCAGTCCAAAGTCGCGCTTTCAAACCGCTTTTACTGATCCATTCAGTATGCCAGGCATCACTGGCCCTCGTTCGCATATCAGCTGCGTTGTAATATAGCCTTACCGCCATTGATGCCCTCACTACATGTCTTTTTACTGAGCTTGTTTTAGCCCGTATTCCCCGCCATAAAAGCTAAAGGCGCTCCATTCATTAGGAAGCTCTTTCTTGTCGAGCGTGTAATGGTGGACCACATAGCCGTCGGCTGCGTCCTCATAAACCAAGCTCACGTAGCCGATGCGAGTTAATTTCCCTGGTTCTTTCACAGAATAGATATCACGGAGATATACCGGATATTCAACGACTATATCTGGAGAGTTAGCCCCCATTGTCTCTTCACAGTGCTGAAGTAGCTGATCGTTCATTTCTGCAACTGAGTCGTGGTCGTACACTTCCAGGTAATTACCCCAGTCACGGTGGTATTGAATTTTTGCCATTCTCGAATTCCCTTTTATCCGTTCTGCACTTCACGGATGCGTTTAATCACAACGTCCCGTAGTTCACTTAGCGCGTTTGCTTCATTACCCAGCTTAGAGATAGACAGCTCAAGCTCATGGCTATACCAGGCCAACTGATGGAGATTCATTTGCTTGTGGTTGAGGGTAGGTGCGACCTCTACAAAATCATTTCCTTCCTGTCTTAAGTTAAACAAACTCATTTCTTCTACTGTGGCGAACTCAGCAATGACGACCTGCTGGTGGTCTGGACGCTGGGGCTGTCGAATGAGAATGAACGGAGGTTCTGTCGAATACAGGAACGTCGGTTGCGCGCGTGTTTTTACCCACTCAGCCTGTTTTTTTTCTGCCAGTTCGCAGGCTTCATCATAGGTGTTTGCTTTGCCAAACAGTGTTGGGCGGTCCCACGCTCCACCATTCAGACAGTACACCAGGAATGCGCCGTCATGGGTGATGCAGTAAGGATGATCCCACCAGGTGTCGAGCTGGTTCTTAGATCGTTTGTCGTTTGGTGTAATGTCAAAATTGGCAGGCAATTTGGGGTCTAGAGGAATACAGTTAGCCATAGTATTTCCATATTTCCATGAGGTTTATGCTCATAGATTACACTGTGTGTATAGGGAATAAAGCTAAATTGTGAGAAGAGGGCCCGCCTAAGCGAGCACCTCTTTGCGCACTGAAATTAACGATCTTTCCAGTATTCCAGCAGGGTCATGATAATGACCGCTACAGGGTGCGCAAGTTTCAGCAGAAGAAGAAACATGGCATGAGCCTCTATTGTCTCCGTGCCTGGCTGCAAACACTCTTACACTTGCCTTTGCAGTTTGTGTATCCGTAGTCGCCAGATACATTCGACACGAATTTAGTGGGAATGAGGTTTAAGCATCACCAAAAACCTGGACAAACTAAATTCACATTCAAATCAGTAGTAAACGACTTTTACGTCTAAAAAAATTGAAGAATGCTGCTCCTTTCGTTAAGCTTCCCTCAGTCGCCAGATACATTCGGCACGGTAATTGAGCCGCAAACTCAACTACTGACTGAAAGGCCCAGTCTCATCAACTGGGCTTTTTCTATTTTGGGTTAAGACCAAAATAAAAACTACATGTAGTGGATGCTTGATAAAGTAGACGCTATATGGTGAGTATTCTAGTAGGGATTCTTTTCAGTACAAGAGTTGATTTTAAGGTTAAATTGAGGTTGCAGAAGGGGAATAATAGCTAAGTGCGCGTCTTATAAGGCCTGGCAGATATGTCAATAATTGAGAAAAAAAATAGAAAATTTGATCGAGTGCCGTATTATTCATGCGCAACAAGTCAATTCTCTATTTTTTAACGCAAAATAGTGTATGTATGCACAGTTAAATCAGCTAACGCTGGTTCTCAAGACTTTCGAATGATTCCTCAATTTCCCACGGAACAGACTTAAATCTCTCAATCGCCTTAAACACATCCCCCGCGCTGGCGGTCGGTTCAACTGCACCTTGCAGCCACGGTAACAGGGCTTCAATGACACGAACCTTCATCTGCTCGCCGGAAGCGAGTAAACGAGCCTGGTATGCTTCAATATCAGCCACCAGCGCAGACTCTGCTAAGCGCTGAAATGGTTCGCCTTCGCTGGGTGCATCCAACTGCTCCAGGCGCTCTTTAATACGCTGCGTATCGCGCTTTACTGCATCAGAAGGCGTGGTTGCAAACCATAACTGGCATAGGTGATCGGGGATAACGATCGTCGTGCGCGTACCGGTGCCTTTCCTCACATAATTCACTTTCATACTCATGTCCTGGCTAATCTGGTTGATCACATCATATCTGTCGAATGAGCCTGAGTAAATATTTACTCTTTATCATTGACTACTGATTATGAATGAGTAAATATTTACTCATTCAGCCGGGAGCATGGTGCAGCCGACGATGAGAAATCAGGAACAGATTATGAAACATAGCTTAATTCTCATGTCCTGCTCTGCGACAAAGGGTAGGGCAACTGCCCCGGCAATAGACCTTTATCAAGGGGTCATGTATTCGACGTTCCGCGCGAACGCACCGGTAATATGGCCAGCCGTTGTCATCTTGTCAGCAAGGCACGGTTTCATTGACGCGAACAGTATCATTGAACCGTATGAGCAACGCATGACAGCTGCGCGAGCCGGTGAAATGGTCGCCGAACTCTCTGCTTTCGACTCTATAGAATGGCCCTCTGGAGTACGCTCAATACTGCTTGCTGGTGGGAAGAACTATCAGAAGGTGATGTGGGCAGCGATTGAGCGCCGTATTAAACTCGGCTTGCTTGATGCCAACATCATTATTGATCAAACGAGCGGCGGTATCGGTTATCAACGGGCGCAGCTAGGAGCCTATCTGCGAAATCTGGCCCACAACTAACTGATAGTTACAGAAATTACGCAAATGACTTAAGGTGGCTAAGCGGTGAGTTATCCACTTATCCACCTGATAGATCAATTCTTTTAGTCCAATAGAGATCATTAAAAGATCAATAAAGATCACCGACGCTGTATCTATTTGATATAGGTAAAGAAAACGGCAGATCGTACGGTCACTTTCATAATAAATACGGTCGCTTTCATAAATAATACGTTTACTTTCATAATAAATACGGCTACTTTCATAATCCGATTACGGTCACTTTCATAATTTGCTTGTTTTTTAAGCTACCTATGTGGATAAATAGGAATGTCTTTGAATAACAATGAGATCGTCAGCCCCTTTGCTGTCACTAAAAAAGATTCAGACACAGTTTATGAACTGACGCCAAACAGCAATAAGACAGTTCAGCCTGTCGCCTTGCTCCGACTTAGCGTATTTACGCCTGTATCGCCACGTGAGCGCGGCAAGCGTGATTTCCTCATAGACGCATCGGATGAGCTTTCCAGCCTTGAGGTGGCCCGTAGAGAGGGCTACACAGACATTAAAATTCACGGCGCTAAGTTAAATATGTCCACGGATTTTAAAACGTGGGTAGGGATCATTAGCGCTTTCAGTGTCTATGGCTTCACATCTGAAAAGATAACCCTGCCATTTACTGAGTTTGCGCGGATGTGTGGTCTACGTCCAACGGATATTAACCAGCGCGCGCGTAAACGCTTGTTTGACTCCATGTTTAACCTTTCCAGTGTGACGCTTTCCTTCCGCTCCAAAGACGGAAAAAAGGCCATGGTCACGCACCTGGTGCAGAAAGCCACGCTTGATACAGACTCTGACCAGGTTGAGATTGTTGGCGATCCGAACCTGTGGGAGTTGTACCGCTACGACCATAAGGTGTTACTGGGCTTAAAGGCGCTGGGTGAGTTATCTCGTAAGGAAGCCGCTCAATCGCTGTATATCTACTTCGAGTCCATGCCTTCCGGCACGTTGTACGTATCACTGAAGCGCTTACGTGAGCGTCTGGCGATGCAATCTCGCGTCTGCGACCAGAACGTTGTAGTTCGTCGCGCTATGGCTGACCTTGTGTCTATTGGCTATCTGGAGTTCTCTGAAGCGAAGAAGGGCAGGGAGGTACAGTTTATTATCCATTCCCGCTCGCCAAAACTGACAGCCTCCAGCTGAGGAATACGGTTAGTTTCATAATACGGTTAGTTGCATGCTCTCGCATGCGTATACGGTTAGTTTACTGTACGGTTAGTTGCATGTTTTACCCCGCTGCTGGTGATAGCAGGGCTGAATAGTAGACCTGCAGGCGCGATGTTTTATGAAAGTAACCGTATTTACTGGCTCCATTATGAAAGTAACCGTAATTAAACCCGGGCCGAAAAAAAGGCCGCTATTGCAGCCTTTCCCATACCCATCATCACACCATCAAAGCTTCATGTTGTAGTCAGACCGGATTGCGTTACGCGAGTTGCATTCTTCAATTGCATCGAACAGCACCATCGTATAGGCAGGGTATAGTTCCAGGTGTTCTGGAGGATCTTCAGGAATCAGGCACGGTAGGTACGCTTTGGCTTCCTGCTTTGGTAGGCTCACTACCTTTGTAACGACTATTGGCTCTGCGGTTGACTTCCTCGGCGCGTTCCCGTTGCATCCTGATAACACCGTCAGGAAGACGCAAATTGCGAAGCCCCGCCTTCTGGAGCTGTTTAGTAAGGTTTGAAATTGCATCTGCTGTTTCCTGTTTCTGTTTGCTTAGCTGTTCTTCCAGATCACTCTCTTTCTTATTGCTTTCAGCCTGAAGATCGGCGCGCCTTTGCAGTTCAAGCCGCAACTCTTCGTTTTGCTCTTGCTGTTGCTGGAGAGCGACACTCAGGCCGCGTTTTTGGGCATCAAGGTTGTCGTTGTCTTCCTGCAGCGTTTTGTTGTCGGTTTCCAGACCTTTTACGTACTTAACGTGATCTGAATAGGCGTTATATCCCTTAATCAATACGTAACTGAGTAGGGCCAGCGTGACTGCTATAACCGGCGTTCGCCAGGCACTTAACATGTTCATTCCTCTTTGAGTGCGTCTATAACGCCGGGGGGCATGATTGACGCTATGGCTTGTGACATAACAGGATCGGCGGTTAGCCCTACCGTCAGTGTTATGGCTACGGCATTAGCCAGTGATTTTGTGGCTACAGCCGTAGAGTTATTTACCCGGTCTGTGTAATCGCTGGTTACTGTGCTGGTGGCATCAAGTACCGAAAACAGCGGGGAAAGCGTTTCAGTTGCAACTTTCAGCGCTTCAATTTCAGCTGGTGTGAAGCTGGGCGGTACCGGTGGGGGAGTTGCTTCTCCTTCACCTCCGGGCGGAACGGCGGCGGCAAGCATTTTTTCGTTAATGATGTTCATCGCATCTGACAGTGCAGTTAGCTCAATATGATTCAGTGCGTCGATCATGCTTTCACTGGTGGCGGTGTCACATAACCCTTCCACCAGCGCAAATGGCGGTACCGGCGTTAAGCGGTTGCCTTTTGCATAGCATTCCCAGCCGATTTTCATCTGCAGAAGATCCGATGGCGTGGTGTACCCCTGAATCGCTGCAATAAATCGGCTGGCCTCCGCAGCTGCTGCAGCCAGTGTATTGATGTATTTGGGTAGCATATCCGTGTACCCGGATATTGATGGAGGGTATGTGACGTCAGCCAGGTAAAGAGCGGTAACGGCACTCTTTAGGCTGTCAGACAGGCCTGTCGCTTTGCGGTAACTAATAATGGGCGCTGGGGTCGCTGAGCCTTGTGCCGTCAGGATGCCGAAAGCATCAATTTGTTTATCGTTATCTAACATCATGCCACCTGAAAAAAATCATCGCCGGTGGCTACCACTGAGCCGCACGACACGGGATCGGAAACGCATGCGATAGGTTTCCCGTTTATGGTGAACCAGGGGCGTGTAGATACCGCTACGCCGCTGTGAGTGGAATTGCCGTCTGAGTGATCGGGGAATAGGTTTCCATCCACCAGCACCGGCTTTCCATTGATGGTTAGGAATGGCTCTGCTTCTGCTGTTTTCCTGGATGGAAATCCACCATGACCAGAGCAAACGGAATCAATAGTTCCTGCTGCGCTCATAACGCCTCCTGTGTTGGTTACGCAGCGAAAGGGTAGGTGGTCTGTGATTTACTCTGTGAAATGCGCATATTGGGACGCTGGGTGTTTGTTTTTTTTGTTATTGTCACATTATAATAGTGTCATTCAATGTGACAGTATGACGCGGGGTTGCACGATGATTATATTACTGGGGTCTCAAAAGGGTGGCGTGGGCAAATCGACGCTGGCCGTTTCTATTGCGGCGTATCTGCTGGAGTTAGGGAAAACCGTTATGATTGTCGATGCCGACGATCAGAAGTCAGTTCTGACCTGGTATAACAACCGTGATGAAAATTTGCCGCGCGTACCAGTAGTATCGGCTACCGGCAACATCAAAAACACTCTCTTAGAAATGTCTCAGCATTATGATTTTGTAATAGCTGATAGTGCTGGGCGAGACAGTAGCGAGCTACGTTCCGGGCTTATGGCGGCTGATGTATTTATTTCCCCTCTTCGTCCTTCACAGATGGATCTGGATGTTGTGCCGCACACCTGTGAAGTATTCACTGCAGCTAAAGATTTCAATGAAAAGGTTCGCGGGTACCTTGTTCTGAATATGACGCCAACCAACCTCTTTGTGAATGAAGGTAATCTGGCGGCAGAAGTGCTGAAAGACTTCCCGGCAATGGCTCAGGCTTCAAACCGTGTTTGTGACCGTAAAGTTTTCCGTGACACGTGGGCGTCAAGCACAACCATTTTTGAAGCGGAGAATGAGAAGGCAAAAGAAGAGATTCGTAATTTAGTTGATGAGGTGATTCTGTGAGAAACCGTGCTGCAACCAAACCTGGCGAAGACGCTTTTATCACTGGAGGCTCTGCCAATGCCGGTGTTGTTCCCGTGGTGGCATCAAAAGGCCGCGCGAAAAGCCGACCGGTTACGGTGTCACTAACCGATAACTATTTGAACCAAATAACCACTCATTTACAGCAAGCTGCAGCTGAGGGGGAAGTAAGCCTCACGCGTACAGATGTTGTTAAAGCTGGCTTGCTGGCTCTGGCAGAACTACCGCCAGAAAAGGTTATGAATTTCCTGAAGCAGACGAAAAAAGACTGAACTGATCTACGGTAAGATGATTAAGCCCACTTCGGTGGGCTTTTTGTTATTAGAGTATGGGGTCCAGCTTACGGGGGATAACCCCATGCGTCAGCGCGCTCTGTATCGCCTACTGCGCCGACTTCCACGAAAGCGACCTTGCAACCCGGCCCCTTTGCACTTTCGGCCCTGAGTAGCCAGCGTTTGGCTATTTAGTTTAGTTCGTCGTGCGTCATGCGGCCCCCAGCGTAGCAATGATATCAATGGCGATTTCACGTGAGTCGCCTTTGCATGACATAGAGCGGCGCGCAAACAGGTCGCGCACGTTAAAGCCAGCTTTGCGGTATGCCTCAACCAGTTTCTCGTTGCTGGAGTTCGTGGCGATCACACGCGCGCCTCGCTGGTGGGCTGCAACCATTTCATTGAGCAATTGCCATTGGTGTTCGTCGGTGAACGTAGTGCCGGTGTATGTTGTGAATCCTTCCTTACCCGGTAACGGCATATAGGGCGGATCGCAAAACAGCACATCGCCTTCACCGGCCTGGCGGATAGTGTCCACGAAAGACTGGCAGTGAAATTCGCATGAAGGAGAGAGCTTGCTAAAGGCTTCCATTTCATCTGCAGGGAAATAGGGGGCTTTATACTTGCCGTAGGATGAGTTGAACCCGCCTTTTAGGTTGTAACGCATCAGGCCATTGTAAGAATGGCGGTTGAGGTAAAGAAGTGCCGCAGCGCGTTCCAGTGGTGTGTAGTGAATACGGTTGAACTTCTCGCGAATGTCGAAGTAACCCTTTTCGGAGTTATACCCATCAAACATTGCCCTGGCTTTATCCACCAGCGCGCCGGGGGTTTTCTGTAGTGCATGGTAAAGGCCAATAAGGTCAGCGCTGGTATCCCCGCCGATGTATCGCTCAAAGCCTTGTGCATTGAGGAATACCGAACCAGCACCGACGAACGGCTCAATGAGGCGCTTACCCGATCCAATAAACGGCATGATTTGGTCCAGCTGGGCATATTTCCCGCCGGGCCATTTGAGGAACGGGCGTACAAAAGACGACGTATTCACCGCCTTAGAGGTTTTGCGTTTTTTCTTTGTCATTTTCTCAACGGTTTTAGGTACAGGAGAGGGGGATTGCAGTGGTGCATTAACCGGTAATTCGCTAAGAATGCGTGTCATCAGCCAGCGCATAACCGGAACTGCCATACTGTTGCCAATGGCTTTATAGCGCGGTGCATCTTTTGACAGGCGCTGTATCTCATCGCTGGATAGTTCAGGTCTTTTTCGTCGTAGGTATTCCAACTCATCGTTAGTAAGCCGCTTGAATCGGCCCGTGGGGATATGGGTATGACCGTCAGGCATACCCTGCAGGCGTTCACATTCAATAGGTAATAGGCGTCGAATTTGTGATGATGGATTGCATAGTGTGAGGGTGCTATCTCTCGCGCCGCCTAATCCGGCTGCATTACCGGCACGAATAGTTGCGGCAGTATTATCGGTGTTCCAGAAGCCGCGCCCGGTTTCATTAAATACTATCGGGGCTTCATGATTGCAGGTTAGAGTCGGGCTGGTATCGTCCTGAGTTATTTCGGCTCCGGCCTGCCCGGTTGCCATACATATTGTGTTTCGGTAATTCTTGCCACCAGCGCCTGTTGCATCTTCTCTGGTAGTCGTTTCCCGCGGCTTTCTGCTCGGCGGAGTATCCCGGCACATGCTTCCCGGCTCAAAAAGTACCGATCCGGGATCAATTCCTGCTCCAGCACATGCGACAAGGAAGACTCTACGGCGGCGTTGGGCCACTCCGAAATATTTAGCGTCTTTGACGCACCAGGCCACGGTGCGGCATCGTCCAACAATGTGACCGTGCTTTGTCCACTTAGGAACATGTAACCCGGCCTTTGCTCTCCATCGCCAGAATCGACCGTGTTTTCCGCGCGCCGGTCGTTCACCTGGTTCAAACGGATCATATTCGCCAACCAATCCGGCAAGAAAATTGCCGTAGGCGTTGTCACTGCTGATAAGGACGCCGGGTACATTCTCCCAAACGATAATAACCGGTGGGAGGTTGTCAGCAGCTCTGACTTCATCAATTGCATTCGCGATCTCTATAAATTTTAAGGTGAGTTGGCCTCGCGGATCAGCCAGACCACCGCGTAACCCAGCAAGAGAGAATGCCTGGCATGGCGTACCACCGACCAGCACATCTGGCGCGGTGATTTCACGCGCCCGGATACGCGCGGGGAGTGTCGTCATATCGCCCAAGTTGGGAACGTTAGGCCAACGGTATGCCAATACTTCAGACGGGAATTTTTCTATCTCGGCAAACCAAAGAGGTTTTAAACCAAGCACCTCCCATGCAAGGCTTGCCGCCTCTACGCCGCTACACACTGAGCCATAGGTCAGCTGGTGGCGTATTACTTGGTTAGCGCTCACAGACGCCACCCAGCGCAACGGTGAGATCGCTCATCATGGCGTTGAACTCGCCTGAGAAAAGTATGAAATCAGCCACCAGCCGGGAATGAGCGTCTTCACGATCGATATCGTCATTCTGGTCGCGCAGCTCGTCGGCGAAGTTAATGGCTTTGATCGTCATATCATCCATCAACCGAAACGACATTCGGTCCCGCCAGTGCAGTCCCGCAGCGGTCGCCAGCTTACCGGCTTCCAGGTGCGTAGATATTTCATCGCTAAACAGATCTTGTTTGCTAACGCGGAGTGCGCCGCCATCTTCCAGAATGGCTTTAAGCACGGCATCAGAGCCAATAGTGAAACCTGCTGGCATCTGATTTGATTTGAGCCAATCGGTCATCGTCAGCTCAATGGGGTTTTCCATCATCAACGGCACAACGGGCAGAGAACCGATGGTTTTACGTAACAGGGCCAGTATGTTTTCTGCAGTTCTGGCGCTACCGGCTTCGACGATAACCCGCTGCAGGTTCAGGTCTATCCAGACGTAGTGCATGGAGGACTTGGTGAATGCGCGCGGAATGAGAGCCATCAGCGCTTCATCTTTGAGGGCCAGACGTTCGGCGCGGCGAACTTTACGGCCTTGCGTGTTTTCTACCTTGTTTACACGCTTCGCCACTTCCTCGTTGACTACATGCGTGGGGAGTATCTTGCTTTCATTGCAATAGCAGATCAGGTAAGAGCCTTCATGCTCAATAACCATTGTCTCCGGGGTAACGTTAACCCAGCCAGACGTAGCCATATCCTGAGCTGCACAAGGCGTGAAAGCGAACTGGGCTAATTGCTCGTGAAACGCCTCGCGTGACAGGGAAAAATCACGCGAAAGGCGATAGATACAGACGTTTTTTAAGAAAGGAGATTTCATCCTGTGATTACCTACCTGATAAAGACAGGTCGATTAAATCACATTATGCCTTAGAATTGATGTTATTTATTTTGAAAAATCAACTTGCGATGCTTTGCCGCTCAGCTTGCCAGCTGCAGTTAGGTCCATTGCTGTGCCTGCTGTTATTTCTGTTTTACCCTTAGATTTTAGGCTGATTTTTCCACCAGCTTTTACAATGAAGTCTCCACCAGCATCAAAGACCACATCACCAGGTCCGATAATGTAGGCTTTACCGTCCTCATTCATGCCTATGCGCGTACCAGCTGCAGTATTGGCTATCTCATACCCGCCACCAGCTGTACGAACCTCAAAAACGTTATTGCGATGCACAACAAAATCTTCACTTGGTGTGAATTGTGGGCGCGCTGGCGCACCATCAACCGGCGGCGGCTCCCACGCGGAACCTTGCCCGGACGCTTCAGGCGCAACGTTAGGAACCCCGCCAGGCGAATCGGAGGCTGCGCCGACAATCAACGGTCGTCGTGTATCAGGCTTTCCCCGAACATCGGTATATGGAAACTCTACCCACACCAGATCACCGGTAACTGTTGGTGTAAAAGCATTGCCAATGGGCATCATGTATTCCGCCCACGGTAACGATTCATCCGGTACGCCAACCCAATCCGGCAAAACCCTTACTTGCGCGCGCATTAATCCGCCAGGGTGCTTAGTTCCCACAATGACAGCTCTTTTCTTACTCAATGTATGGCACTCCTAATATCATGCGCGTGATATACGATATGCGGTCTTCGTAATGCGCTACTCGCTCAACAATGAAGTTTTTCGGGAGGGATTCATCTACCTGGTTTTTCTGGTCGTAGCGATGGATCTGGATACCGATCACCATGCCTGCAGTGATATCTGTGTTACCTGATACCTCAATGTCTAATTTCGGTACCAGGACCTGCTGCATGTTCTTCAGCGTGGACATATCTGCATCGGAAACATAGCGAACGGGCAGGGAGGCGTCCCCAGTTTCGACATACCCATCAGTTTCTGAGTAACCAACAAAGCGATACTGGCTATCCTGTGTGGCGGCAAAATCCTGATTGATGTGCTCGGAACGGCTGATCGTGTATTGAGCTGAGGGGTTATTGGACTCATACACCATCGCCGCTTTTGTCTTGATTAAGCGCGCCATTTCCTTCACGTAAAACTTACCGCGCGCTATCCACACCAGAGCGCCATGATCGGCAGCTATTTGGCTGAGCACCAGCGATGGCTTTTCTCCCATATTTAGGTGATACGTTCCTGCTTTTTTAAACGTATCAGCCTCAACGGTTAAAGAACCTGCAAAGTCTTTGAGAATGTCTCTTGGCTGTCTGTTTGAAAACAGTTTTGCTGCGCTGGTGGGCGTCTTGATTGTCTTCAGAGCGTCAAGGATCGCCGTTATCTGGACCACATCACCCTGTGCTGGTGCTGACGTAACGAAAAAGGTTTCTTTTACCGTCTTGCGGTCGCCGGTGGGATCGCCCGTTTCGACCACCAGCTTAGCGCCGTAGGCCGCTTTGTATTCGTCAACAATAGAACCCGTGGCATCCCTCACCTCCAGACGCAGAAGGGGGCCGGTAAGCGCTGTTTTCTCAATGTAGAGAACCGAATTTATCCAATCTCGGGGGATGACCTGATCGTTAAGCGTTGCCGACTGAAGAAAGTATTGCTGTAACTGAGCCATAACTAACCCTGAGTGCCGCTGTACGTATGAACACGAACCTCGCTCGCATCGACCTCGAACGCGGTTAGCATGTCTGCCATAACCGTTAACGTCGCCTGGGCTGCAAATATCCGGTTTTCGGTGATCGGCGTTGATAAATCGCTGTAGCCGATAGCCTTTGCATCCTGGAAAGAGCAATCAATTTCCGTTTTTGCGTTAACCAGATAGTCGATAGCCGTAAAGCTGGTGGATTCGCGCCAGCGTAATGATGACGCTAAGGTGTTACACATCAGGCTGAGAGTGGATTTTTCGGCAGCAATCAACGTAACGCTGTAGGTTAGCAATACCTGCATGGCGTCCACCTCAGCGATCGGTGTTTCGCCATCATCAGCCATTAAGTCTCCTACTTCGCGCCGATGACGTTGGTTGTCGTTATTTTCGTAGTCAGCGTCAAAGGTCCGTGAAATGTTGATAAACGGCATGGCATCGCGGTTAATATTTTTATCGGATGGAATGCTACGGCGTCCGGCAGCTGCGCGACGAACCGCGCCCAAAAACTCAACCACGTTATCAAAATTGCCCACGAATACGCGGTCTTCCGGCTTACGCTTCAGGAACTCTGCAAACCGCTCACGGCCCCTGTTGGGGTGAGTCACTACGACGTCGCTGAAAATTTTATTAATTTCCCGCGCCACTGCTTCATCGATCGCGGAAAATCCGGTTATTTCGAACTTCCCTGTACGTGTTTTTTTCCACTGGCGCGTTTTGGCTAAAAGTTCTCGACTCATTTAACGATCCCTCCCTCAGTTGTATCCATGTTTCGTGCAGGAATGCAGTAATACAGCGAGCCGACGTGCTGTGTACCTAAGCTGTAAATGCGATGTACATACCACCAGCGCTGGGCCAACTTCCCGGATGCCATTTCTTCATTCCAGGTGAGTATTGAACCGATAGAAACGTTTTCTGCGGCTATACGCAGTAACTGAAGCTCATCACTCAGCCCGTCCTGTTCGCCGTCAGAATCAACGGCCTGAAATGAATCCCGTTCATCAGGACAATCCAACACCTTGACCGGGACCGGATCGAGATAGCGTAGGTCACGCTGGTTGTTGTTCAGTTCGGTGTAGGACGGGCCTTCAATACCGCTTTCTTCGTCAACCTCGCCCACATCCTCGGGGTCTGGTCGAAAGAGCAGGGCGTCAAAGTTATCCGGGTGCAGGTCTATGAATTTCATCCAGTCCTGGCGCACCATCGAATTGAGCGGGGAGTGGCCTTTAAAACGCGGCTTCAGACTTATGTCCTGGTCGCGTGTCGCCAGTTCACCTGGCAATGCTGCGACCGGCGCGCTTTCTGTTGAGCCTATCTCATCAAAAAGCGTTTCTTCTGGCTGCTGCGGGGCAGCAATATCCACCTCCACCAGCTCATCCATATCGGTAATTGCTGGTGGGGTGGCTTCGGTTGTTTCCTCTGGCTGGATAACGGCAGGGCTAACCGGAGTGACTGTTACCGGCCTTATGTCGTCAAACCATTCATCAAAACGGCCCATTCTGTGCCTCACTGACGGGGTTAATTTGCGTATGTGAGCACTGTATGGAGATTGTGAATTGCAGAGGCACTAATTATTTTCAGTTTCCAACTTGTCAACTCTGCGGGAGTGCGATATTATGTTTCCAAGATGGAAACACAAGGAGAGCGAAGGATGCACGTTGTATCGAGAGCACCTTTCGATACAGCCACCAGGCAATTCCCCAATCAGGCAGCGGCACTAGACGACGTATACCGGACTTTGAAGAGAGAGAACTACACTTCACCGGACGAAATGAAAAAACGATTTGCCTCGCTGGACAGAATGAAATATCGGGAGAAGTGGTGGGTGATCGATGTTGGCGGTGGGAATTTAAGGGTGATGTTTTTTGCTGATTTTGAGCGTGGGAAAATCTTTATAAAGCACATAACCACACACGCCGAATACGACAAGCTGACAGATTTTTACCGGAGAACTAAAGAATGATGTACACCGATGCTATCCAGGCGGCAAACAGCCTGGTTAGCATTGTCCCCCTCCTGGGGGGCAATGCCTCTCGCAAGGACTATGAAGACGCGCTGACGCTGGTTGAATACTTGGTTGAACACGAGCCAGATCATCCGCTGGTGGACATGCTGGTTGCGAAAATTGCCCAGTATGAAGATGAGGCGGAAGAGTTCGCGGAGTTCAACGACCGTATTGCAGCGTTACCAAGTGGCGTGGCCCTGCTGCGTGTCCTGATGGACCAGCACAAACTGACTCAGAGTGATTTTGAGGAAGAGATTGGTAAGAAATCGCTGGTGAGCCGCATCCTTAACGGGACTCGCTCATTAACACTGGATCACATGAAAGCACTTGCGCGGCGCTTCAACATTCCGCCAAGCTCATTCATGGACGCGTAAAACAGCCCCCTGACCGAAAGGTTGGGGGCTTTTGCATTAACCCCTGCCTTTGTTTTTCACGTAGTCCAGGAAGCGTTTTTCGGCATCCTGACGTGATACACCAGTCATAACCATCGCATCAATAAACGCCTGGCGTTCCACCTTGAAACGGTCGGCGAGCTGCTGCTGCAGCACCTTGTTTTTATCCTGCTCGGCTTTAAGCTTTTGCTGACTTTCTTCTGCCTTTGCCCGTTGTTTTTGCGTCATTTTCCGGGCTTTTAGCAGTTTGTCGCTGAGGGTGCGTAGCTTTGTACTGTCTCGCGCAATCTGATTACCCAGCGCTTTCTGGCGGCGCTGGTATTTATCCCACTCCTGACGCATCGCCCCCTGGTTAGTCTGTGAGTTACGGTTCTTGTTGAATCTTTTCCGGTCTTCCTCGGTGAAATGCTTAGTAGTACGCCGCTTGTCGTCACCGAACCCTACACGCTTAGCGGCCTGCAGCATGGCCTGACCGATCCGCAATTGCCAGCTTGCCGACTGGAGTCGGGTCATTGCGTGGATCACGTGCTTACAGGCGATCCCTTTGAGATTAGGGTTACGGATTTTGGGGAAGGCGTATTCCTTTGGTGGTGCCAGGGCAAAGTTACCGGCGGTCGCGATGTAGCGATACCAGTATTGGTGACGACCACAATCACAATCAAAGGATACACGACCGGCACACAGCTTTTTCGTCACTTTTACCGCGCTAGTCTCATCCCCCAGCTCATCAATTAGTGAATCCCATTCCTCAAAACGCACTTTCACGCGGTGATGCTGATCTTCGGAGCGATCTGATGCCTCCACGCTGACCGTGACGACGTTATGTTTCAATGATGAAGGCACGGCGCGCTTAATGCCGGAACCGTCGTCTACGGCGTTGTTAGCACGCTTAACGTCGATCGCTTCACTTCCGGCTATGAGCTGGGCATAGGTGATCCCGGCAACGCCTGAATTGAACGTCTGTCGGATATCCTTGCGGCGGCTTTCAAATGCCTTCAGGTCTTCGACCGTGAAGAACGTACCGCCTTTTTTCTTCTTGCCAAGCGAGAGGATATCTTCGGCTGTTTTGTTCTTCAGTGAAAACGGCGTCAGAGTGCGGCGAGCGGCGCGGCGCTTGCTTCGCTTATCCTTCTCAATCTGGTTGAATAGGCGTTCGAACTCGCGCGCGCTGAGGCCTTCTGTCTGGTATCGCCCGTTACTGGCGCGGGGAAAATCAGCCACTGATTAACTCCACCGTTCCCGACGCATAGTCGCGCATCCGGTCACGTATCCAGGCCACCGGCGGCACGGTTAATGTTGTGCCAACCGGCATGGCTTCAGTTTCAGATTCATGCCCCACCAGCAGGCGGAATACCCAGCGTAATTCTTCATTACCGTAACAGCGAAACGCCGACAAATCAGAACGGTAAACCTCATCGGGCTTGATGGTGTAAGAGATGTTGTCGGCGCTGTAGCTGGTGGCCCGTGCAATGACTTCCTGATGAAACAATGCCAGCAGGATAGGATCGTCAATTGTGCGGTCATCCAGGCGGTTGTAACTCATAGAATGACCTCGTTATCACTGATTCGCTGCCCGGTTAGCGATGGCGGAACGGCGTTTGCACTGGTCACTTCCTGATGCTTAATGAGGTTCCCGAAAACGCGTAATAGCGGGTGCTGCTCGCGTTCTTCGCCGCCGCCGGTCATTGCTTTGATGTACGCAGCAGAGGTGACAGGATGGTATACCGTGGCAAAACAGCACATGATCGTGAGCAGGTGCTCGGGTCGAATATCCTGCCAGTTGATGTGATACACCTCGTCACCGGCGGCGTTGTAATCAATGTCCACGATAGAAGACGGGATCTCATATGCGCCGGGGTTTTTCTCAGGAAGAGAAATGGCTTTCTGGAGGCGCAATTCGTTGTAGCGCTCGATGCCGACGAGAACGGCTGCGCGCGAGTCTGTATGTCGCGTCTTCAGTGAAACATGGTGAGCGCCGCTTTCACTCGCAATGGTCCCACTGGTTTCATCCACCAGCACCTTAAAGTCAGCTTTAAGTAGCTTCTCGATGGCGGGGATCACTTTTACTCGTTGTTGTTTTAATGAGTTGGGGAGTGGTTTCGGGATGCTCATTATCAGGTTGTTGTCATCGTTATAGATAGCGGTGACATAGAGCGGGTTTGATGTTGAGAGACTGAAAACAGCTATTTTTTGACTCAATTTTCTATCCTCCAGAAAGCAAAAAGGCCGCGATTGCGGCCCCTTACTGGCTATTGATGTTCCCAACCGCGCTAAAGCAGGAAGTTAAATTGTCAAAAGTACCCTCAAGGGAACACAACAGCTGCGAGGATTTTATGCGGTTTGTACTTTGTGTTTTTTCATGTCAAAGGAAAAATTATTAGTCACGGTGAGTTGAGTAAGGGTTGGTTGACCTCCTTCATAATCAAGAATAGGCAGCTTAAGCGGTGGAATTATGTATCGTTTACGCCATACTGGTCTGCGTGAATTCAACCGCTTGTTTTCGGTGACGTTTTCGCAGCCGGTGTACTCGGCGATTATGACAATCAAAAAAGGAGAAGAAGATGCCTTGGAAGAAAAAGGTTGGGCGTAGCTTTGGATGTGCTGATGGAGTTTTTGCTGGTCATCCAATTGACCAAAAAGAAGCAAAATCAGCAATAAAAGACGCAAAAGCGAATGGTGCTTCATTTGATGATTTTGCTAAAGAAATGACTTCGTATCTTGGTGGCGCGCATCCTAATGCAACCAGCGAGCATGTTCGTAAGCAAATTGATCGCGCCAGAAAGATGTGGTGATAAGAAAGCAGGCAGTGTGTTAGCTGTCTTCGTTGTCGGGGTTGGCGCTTTTATGCCAGTCCCGTTGTTCCTCAGTATTGAGGCCGCACGGCGGCTCTGTCTTACTCCACTTACCAGCCCACCAATATTGTCCGTTCCGGCGCTCACAGGTTCCGCAAATCTTGCAAATATGGAGTTTGGTCAATCCATCCAGTACATATACGTGACCGTGGGGATTTAAGGCCCGTTCCGTTGTTGTGCGAGCCATTAGCGCCCCTCTCTGGTTATTCCAGCCTGTTTGTAGGCCATGAGTAGCAAATCCTCTTCCGAGGCGTTCAGGCGCGTAAATTCGGCCTTTCCGCCAACATTGCCGCTGGCATGAACCGGCACCAGCCACGGGTATTGCTCTCGATCTGCTTTTGAGGCCGCGTCCTGGTGATGCCACCGGCACAACGGTAAAACATCCATATGCGCGCCAGCTGCAGTGCGCCCATTTACATGATGCAGGCTGACAATTGGCTGGTGGTGCTTATGCAGCCAGCAAGCGGTGCAGGGGAGTTTGGCTAACGCATCCATTACGCGCCGTTCGTCTGCAGTTGGGGTTCGGCCTTTCAGTCCTCGCGTTGAGGTTTTGCGGGGTTTGGTAACGGTAAGTGTTGTACGTGGTTTCTGTGCCGATTCCTGTCGCTTAATGCGCTGTTTTTCACGCTGCGCTTCCTGATACTCCGGCGAACGGATACGGGCTAATCGTTTTTCGGCGGATCGTTGTGCTGCCGCCTGGCGTTTTTCCTGTTGATGTTGCCGATAAGCTGGGTCAGCCAGCTTGGTTTTCTGACGCTCGCGCTGCCGTTGCGCTGCGATTCGCTGTTTTTCGTAGAGTGCATCCCGATCCTCTGTACTAAGCATGAACAACCCTTTTAAAATACCTTAGATTTAATGGTATTCTCAGAGTATAAAACGGAATGTTGTAATTTATCCATTCGATAAATACAAACACCTTAGAATTACATTTAATTTTTATTGTTCACTTACGAATGACAGGAGTGTTTTTGTGACCACTGCAGATATCGTGGTGTTTGACCTGGACAATACGTTGGCTGACCACCGCCACCGTGAGTATCTGATTCCTGGCCCGGACATGATGGGTTACGCGCCGAACTGGGACCGTTTTAGCCTGGCGTGTGAGAAAGATACTCCCATCATGGCGAATATCGCGTTGCTGGTGGCACTGAGCAGACATTACAGGATTTTCATACTTACCAGCCGGGGAGAGGTGGCCTATGCGGAAACCGCTGCCTGGTTATCGCTATTCCAGATCCCTTATGACCGCCTGATCATGCGTGGGGAGAAAGAGCACCGACCACCAGCTGAGGTTAAGCGCGACTGGATCAGGAACATCGGTACCGAAAACATTTTGTGTGCGTTCGATGATAACCCGGACGTGTGCGCCGCTATCCGTTCTATGGGCGTTACCTGCCACCAGGTCGCCTGAATCCATTACAAGGAAGCCAGCAATGAGCGACACCCACCAGATAGACCAGATTGCTTTAATAAGTGCCATTTCTACAGAACTGTGCCGCCAGATTCCTGGCCTCACTGTAGACCACCGTTACAACACGATAATCGAAGCAGCCAATTTAATCGTTAAGGAGTTCGCCCGTAAGCCTGTCGTGGGCTTGAAGGGGGTAGGATTGAATGCGTGGCTTGCCAGTGATGATGTGGGGGCCAGCAGTCTTTATATGGCAGCTATGCTGACGGGGAGCTGTAGCGCTGAGCATGCTTACCCCCGTGACGTTGATGATTTTGGGCGCTGCGTTCGAATGATAGAGGCTGTGTACCAGGAAGGGGCAAAGGTTCCTCTGGACCCTATGCTTAATTGCGGGCCTCATTGGGCCATGGTCACAACCAACTGGCTGTCATGGGAAACGATGTACAAGGCAGAGAAGTTTGCGGAACTCCATGAGGCGATGCGTGAAGCGTATGCTGCAGTAGCCGTCGGTAACTAACCATATAGGGGGTACAATTACCCCCTTTCCTACCTAACTTTCTAAGCCCGTGTAATCGTCCGTCTTTGTGGCGGGAAATGTGACGTCGTATCGGCGACTGTAATGGTACCAAGGTCGTTGCCTTGTTCGTCATACTCACGATACGTGTAATAGTCCGTATCACGCCCTTTGCGGTCCTCGTTTCGGCTACTGATTAACTCAAATCTATGGTTTGGGTTCAGGTTTAAAGCCTCGATATATTCTTCATCCATGTAAAGCCTCGTTTTTGTTTATTGAATAGCGGATTAATCATAGACCACTACGGAGCGTAAACGTACTGTTGGTTATTCAATTACACAATCTTTCAATATGAAGATTTATTTTAAAAGTAAAGATAACAAGCTTTAGTTTGATTTTCATGTTCAGCCCTTTGTTTTTATCATTTCTCGTTGGTGGCTATGTTATTTTCTTCAGGGGCAGGTGAGCAAATGAGTTTTTATAGTAACCTGCTCATTGCCCTCCTTTAGTTGTTATAATTAAAATTAAAGTAAACCCTTAGAAAATAATGTCTAATAGCCAACACACCCAGTCATAGCAAGAAGCCATGAGCCACAGGGCGCGCGGCAGCTGACGCGCTCAGGTTGGGGCGTTAAAGATTATTGCTTAATAACATACTATTGTTGCGGAAAGTCCTATAACCTATCTCGCCAGATATAAGTGAAAGCATATTTATTGCTTTTTAGTCTGGTAGGGAAATATGAAAAATATAAAACGGGTTTTAATTTCTGCATTGCTAATCTCTGTTCCGACAGTAGGACAATCCACCAGCTTACGTGCGCTTAATTTCGAGTGCGGTACGCGCAAAGTTATCATTTATCAGGACTCAGGCATGGTCGCGTTAAATGGTAATAAAATGGATGACGTAGAGTTTAAAAAGGGAGTGGAGGGTTACATTGTCAACTTCGCGGAGTATGCAGCTGCTGGTGGCTCCCGGACGGCGTACAGCTTGTGGTTTAAACCCGATTTAACGAAGGGCCAGATGCCTGCGCTAATCCATCAGTGGCTGAATGCCGACAGCAAGCCCCGCAAAGAGGCGGAAGTAGACGCCTGCAGCTCACCAACTCAGATCGTGGCTGATAACCCTAAACCGTCAATGCTTGAATTGTTAGCGGAAGATGCTGAAGGGTGAATAACAGCCCCCTGGTGGGGGCCGGTCGGTGATTACTCAGGAACGCGCGCGGCCTGCTTTAGCTTAGCGGTCGTAAACGCTTCTTGTATCAAGTCTGGCGACGGACCGACTACCGCGAACTTATCAAGCTCCGGCGCGCGGATGAATGCAGGTGTGCTTTCCAACAATGCCAGGGTACGCGGGTGAGGGACCACGTAATGTAGCTCCGGCTGCGCGGCATCGTGCTCCCCGATATAGACCCAGGCTTGTTGGCCCAGCCCCTGTACCTGCAGAAACACCATTGCAATAGCCATGGGTAAAACGGTGTCCTGGTAAGAATGGGATTGATGACCGTTTGTCATAATGTCGCCGGTGCTCGGCTCCGGGTTATTCTCGACCTGCCAGCCACCAACTAAACGACCTTCAATAAACACGATCGGATTGACTACCATCGGCACCAGGCGCAATAGCCGTTGCGCGAAACTGGCATCCTGTGACGGCACCATTACCTTCGCATTCAGATGCTCAGATATGCTATCCACGTCCTCTATCTGCGTGTCTGGTGGCGTCCAGTAGCGCTCGCTACCGCGCTCCCATACCGTAACGCCATTGGTATTAATGGGGGTGAAGCCGGTAAGGGTAAACAAGGCCAGATCAATATTGTTCTGGTCGATTTCGTTGCCATCGAGGGTGAAGACACTCACCCCTTTGCCGATGATGTATTCCATGTTATTTACCAGCCTTTGCGGTTACATCCCCTTTGGGTTGACTAGTGCTTTTAGCTGATTTCGGCACATCAAAGCTGTCTACTTCTTCCAGCTCCGGGCAGACAATCTTTTCCAGCATTGCACGGGCGACAATCATCCCCGCTTTAGGCTCAAATGATTTACCGCCATCGTCGATCACCATACGCAGAATAAGCTCTGAATGGTCGCCAGGCTCCACCAGCGCTACGCATTCGGCAAGTCTGGCATGGTTAGCTCTTGCGATATCAGGTGCAGAGTAAACCTTCAGCACGTGGCCTTCAGGGACGTTAAACGCCAGCCCTGTTTTCAGCCAGTACGCCTTTGCGTGATTACCGGCATTGCGGATGACGGCCTCAAAACGAATGTCTGTAGCCTCAATAGGGAAAGTAGAGCCACCAGCCAGCATTGGTACCGTTGCGCCTTCATCAATCTTGCAAATCTGTAATTTACTCATGGATATTTTCCTGTGTTTTAAATTTGTAGTACCGGCATGCTGCCGGGAGTGGTTTGTCTTGATAGGACTCAATCAGTCCCAGCTTTTTCAGCCTTGCGGCAGATCTCAGAAATATCGTTCGTGACACGCCGTTTACCCGCAGCATGTCGCTTGCCGTAATGACGCCTCTTGACTGAATGAGTCGCAGAATCTGTAAATCCACGCGATAAAGGCGGTACGGCTTCATGCCAATAATTCTGGCGGGAGTAACCGCGAGCCGGTACCGGCATCCGCTCCGGGCCAGCGTCTTGTTTTCAAGAAAGTCACGTAGCGTTTTGCGAATGTGATCGGTGCTGACGCCAGGTAGAAGGGCGGTAAAATCCCGGCGGGAAAGCGTCAGGCCGCGCTTTTCACCGCAATAGATCGCGATAATGGCGGCGGCAACGTCCGGGTATGGAGAAGAAAAGATCTGTAATTGTGGGAAGGCGTTGTTCAATTTGCTATCCTGTCAGTGGCTTTTTCAAAGGCTAAATCGCAATGAAGAAGGGGGGCTGTAATGGCCCCCTTTTTTCTGTCTATCACCCTTGTTCCCATCGTTCCCCGGTGTCAGCACACACCATTCCATGACAGACACGTCCCTGGTCCTCTCTGTACGCCATTCCCCCGTAGCGCTGGCGCTGATTGAAGAACTTTCTACCGGCAAGGTAGGCGTAAGGGCTGGTGGAGTCCTCCGCGTCATCAGGATTACCGGCCTCCGCGTCAATTATCCCGCGCTGGAACTCGTCAAGAACGTCGCGCCGGTCGTCGAAACGGATCACTTCTCCATGCTCCTGGTCGCGGCAAAACTCGATCACCCCGTTCTTAACCAGAGTGGCTAATGTCTTGGGATGCTGGAAAATGTCAGGACCGAAGTAATATCCACTGTATGAGTCCACATAAGACCCGTTGCTGAAGTTGCCGACTGGATCATTTATGTCATGGGCGCTTGCAACGGCGACGAACAGGCGCACAACGTTTGACGATACGGACATTCGCTTCTCTTACGCTGGTTTGTGGCGACTGGAATATTCCAGTCGGATTGGCCCGGAAAACACGTTATTGATGCGGTCAACTAATGGCTGGTGCTCGTTCTGGTAGTAAACCAGCAACTTGCGCGCTGCCGTTTCGGTCACTCGCTGTACGTACTGGCAAGCGGCGTTACGGTCCGGGTACTCTTTTTCAAGCGTCAGGAGGGGGGTTACTTCGGATTGGGTGGCAATGCCAAAAACTACCACGGCACGACCATGTTTGATGCCTGCAGTAAAACTAACCTTGCAATGGTCAATGACAAAGTGTCTGTGAAGCAGGACAAGATCCGACATAACACCTCCTTTGGCGTGTGTCCGATTTTGTCCTAATAACAGTCACGTTACAACAAATAAAAGCCTTAGAATGATATGTATCTACCTTTCCATGATGTCACTCATGGCGCTGTTTTCGTTCTTCAGGCGTCGTAAATAGCGCATTACTGTCTCTGGTTTTGACCATGTTCCTTCGTGCATTATCTGCGCCATACTCACACCGCGCTCAGCCATATCTTGTGCAGCTCCGACCCGGGCGCTATGTCCAGACCACATTTCATACCTGCCTTTGTTGGTAGTTTGCGATGGTCTGCCCAGCAGCCGCCAGGTATCCTGGAATATTTTTTCCAGTGAAGGCGTCGTCATCGGCGTTTCTGATATCTGTACCCGATCATTTTTAAATACACGACAAAACACAACCGCGTCGGGATGGCTGATCAGCTCTGAAGTATTTAGCCATTTTTTCAACATGTTACTGGCTGGAACACTCAGATGCTTGATGACACCTGCGGCGGTCACGACTGTTTTTGTGTGAGAAATGTCCATGATTATCCGCTCATCGTTAACGGATAAGTCTTTTACCCGGATTCGGGCGATTTCCTGTATTCGAAGAAGCGAGTTATAGGCTACATACAGAAAAGCGAGGTTTCGCAAATCGGCAAGCCGGTCGGACTGGGATAAAATATGACTGGCTAACTGCAGGTCGGCGAGCCGGAACGGGACGGCCTGTCCGGTTTTCTCTCCGCCAAGAACGGACTGGCGGCGAATTTTCTTCATCGCCAGCTGCACTTCTGTACTGTTTTTTAGATCGGGAAGCCCACAAATTCGGGCCAACATGTTAAGCATCGCAAAATGATTGGTGATGCTGGTGGATGCAACACCGGCTTCATGTAGTTCCAGAAAATAAGCTCTGGCGCAATCGGGCATAATCGGCAGCGGCGCGATCTGATTTTTCTGGCACCACACAGCCCACGCCCGGACAACCGATGTTAGTTTTTTGAACGTATTTTCAGAATATGCCTCTTTATCCGCCATGAATTTGCGTAGATTCTGTGCAACTTCCTCTGGAGTGATCCCCGTAAGCTCGGGAAAACTCGAATTCATGTCGATAATATTCGGATAGTTCAAGTTATGACCTCCTTGATAACGTGAGAACCGTGTGAAACGGCCTCATGCAAAATACATACTTTCTAAGAAACGACGTGCTACGTAAAAAATAAGGCCACCAGCAACGCCAATGGTCCCAATCTTTCACAGGCCTCTAAAATGATCACCAAGATAACCCGTTAAACTGATCATAGCACGTAACTTTATATAACCCCCATTATCTATAGTTATTTTTTTGCCTATTTTGGCTCAAACGTGAGTGAGCTTAGAATCAAAAGTATATATAAAGGGAAAGGTTTGCTTTAGTATGTACCCATGACAGGCCACATGAATGAGCTAACTCAGGATGAGGGCGATGGGATTCAGGTCGGTCATTGTGTTACCTGGTCGTCGTTACCTCAGATTGGTGATCATTTTGCGTGATCACCTGCCAGACGACGTGACACATAAGGTGCTGGAAGCATGGCTTTATTGAGATCGCTGTCTTTCTAAGGCTTTATCGTGTTCGTTGATTACTTTCAATGTGGGTAGCAAGTGGGTAAGAACGTGTTAGTACAACCAAAAGGACAATCACACAATGCCAGCGTTTAATGACGTGATGTTTGAGCAGCAGTACAAGTTGTTTTTGCAGACCAAAAAAGACTGGATGCAACTGGTTGATTCACTCGCCATCTGTCACAGCAGAAATGCCAAAGACGAGAAGATTCGTCCTATCGCATTTTCAAACGATGAGGCTATTTTTAATAAAGCTGTTGATTTACAAATTCGGTGGAAAAAGTTTGCTGAACTTGCTACTGAGATGAAGAAAAACAAAAGCATAGCCATATCGACAGCTATATATTCACCGGTTCCAATGTTAATAATTGAACCAGTGTCCGTAGCTATTGGTTTTTTTAATGCTGCAACAACATGCACTCATACACGCGAGGATTTGCTTAATAGATATGAAAAGCAAATAAAGAAACTTAGAAAGTTTCCTCATACAAATGAAGCCGTTAAAGCGCTCACTGAGGAAATGGAAACATTTGAAGCATACCCCGAAGGACACAAGTTCCGACACCGTGTTAGTGGGTATCAGGATACTGTCTTAGATGTTGTTTTTAAAGGTGAAAACGAGAGTACGCGCGCACGTTGCGGGACTCATGGCGTCATGATTTATCACCCGCAATGGACAAAGGACGACATAAAAATATCAACAGAGCCTAAAACAGAATATTTCAATAAGTATAGTCTTATAAAACCATTGAAATGCTCAATATTTACGGTTGGGGATATTTACGGCATTGATCAAATAGAGATTGCAGAGGCTAAGGCTGCGCAAAAAACTATCGTTGAGCAATCAATTTTAAGCCGTATTACCCACTTTGAAAGACGGGCTAAAACTAAGCTGGCAAAGGCTAAAACAGAGGCTGAAATAGAAAAAGCTAACCGCTCAATAGAGGCGGGTAGGCGTAAGCTCGAATTGCTTACAGAAGAGGATCGGAAATTACTTGAGCGAAAATTTGCGACCGATAATAACAATATTCTTTCTATCTCAGAGCTGCGTTCCATGTTTGGAGATACACGCAGCCGACGCGGTAAGAATTTTAACATTCTGATTAAGAAAGATTGAAATTGGCAGGGGGCCACCAGCCCCCTCCTTAAATCACATCATCATATTTCGACAGTTCTGCCAGTGCATCTGCGCGGGTTTCTTCCATGTCTCCACCCAGGTCATCATTAGCAGGGCGATACGATATCAGCGTTGAAAAACAGTACGTATCCCAACGGTCAGGTGACTTGATATTCATCTTCTGCCGCATGTAGTCCTTTTTCATCATCGCAACACGCCCATCCTCGTTTATCTTCCAGGGTATTTTAGAGGCCTGTTCTGCTGTTTTAGGCGACGAATCCAGCCTCATCCGGCCTGTCTGTATGGCGTCACGAGCTGCTATGTTGGCATAGGCTCTCTGGCTTACAAATCGGTCCTTATCTGTTTTGGCGAACATAGGCTTACCCCAGCGGATACGGACGACGTTAACTCCCCTGCGCTCCAGCTGGTCGGCGGTAGCTGAGCCTACGCCGTCACTATCCACGCCTATAGTGATATTGGGGAACCGCTCCTGAGTACATTCGTTCGCAATAAAGTCACCGAACTCTGTAGGGTTCATGGTACCCGGCATTTCAAGCACAACGAACGGAACGAACCGACGTTTCTCACGATAGCCGCTTACCTTCATAATGTTCAGGACGGATTTGTCTCGACCGTTCCCGACGTCAGCAAGCGCCACCCAGCCCCAGTTTTTCTCAAGGTACACTTTACGACGCTGGGCGCGCTCACAGGCATCGCGGCCCAACAGGAAGCCATCAATCACGGACGGGAACTGGCCCAGTACCTTGATTTTGTACTCCATGCTGTCACGACCGCCATATTCCGCCAGCTTCATGACAATAAAGTCGTCAGTTACAAACGGTGATTCTTCAGAGTTGAGGACAATCGACGTCCAGATCCCTTTAGGGTTATGTTCAGTCTTCGCCAGGCTGTGATGAGAGTCGTAGAAGTAACCAGACGGGCGCGTCGGCTGGGAAAGCATGAGCATGCGGTTATCAGCTTCCGTCAGCGCGCCGGTAAGGATGCCGATAGCCTTATCAGAGATACCGGACGCTTCATCCAGAATTATCAGTAAGTGTTTGGAGTGCTCCCCTGCCAGCCCTTCCTCATTACCCAGGCGATAGCCTTTACAGAGAACTTCCCACACACCTTTCCGGCTTCTTTCATAAAACATGGTGTCGGTTAAAACAAAGTGGTTCTGCAGCCACGGGTGACGTTTTACGGCGTTGGCCCAAAAGGTTTTTACGTACTTGAAGACGCCAGATTTTACCTGCGCAATTTTGTTCGCGATGATAACGACGCGCGCATCCGGGTACAGAATCATGTAAATCATCAGCATCATAGCTGTCAGGGATGACTTACCGGTACCATGCCCCGATGTAACGGTCGTCATGCTCTTTATCTGCTGAACCGACTGCAGTATTTCATCCTGCTGCCAGCTCGGTTGCATTCCGAACAATTCAACGACCGCTAATCCCCAGTCATGACGATAGCGGATAGCCATGTCACGCCAGCGCGGATCAGAGGTTACGCATTTTATTTTCTTCTTCCCGGATGCCATTATTCGTCCTCATCCGGGGGCGCTATCGCGATCTCATCGCCTTCGCCGTATAACTCGCGGGTCGCCTCGTAATCGAGATCTAACCCCTCTTCATCTGGGTCTAACTCCCCTTCGCGCCGGATGCCGTCATGGTTCGTATCGCCATACCCGCCCTCGTCTACAATCCTGGCGACGGTTTCCCGGCGCTCTTTCAGGAAGGCTTCTTTACCGGCCTGCGCTTCGCGATATTTACGGGCCTCTTCTTCCAGCTGGTCATCATCAACAGCACCGGCGTCACTTACTGGCGGTTCTGCTTCCTTGATCTCCTTAGCCAGCCTCAAGGCGATGGAGTCCGGCAGTTTTACCCCATGACGCTCGATGTACTCAGCGGTTTCTGCTATATCCCAGTCGTTTTCATCACGCAGCTGGTAGGCGGTGGCAATAACCTGTGCCTCGGTCGCTTTTGCGCCCAGCTTTTCACGGTCAATCTTGAGCTTTTCTCGTGAGGAACGGATAGAACTGATACGGGTAGCGTGGTCATCCATCCTGTAGCCGACTTCAATCAGGAGTTTTGTCAGCTTTAACAGCGGGTGTGGCCCGGACGGTGCATCGTCATCGCCCTCCTTGTCACCCTTTTCTCGTGGGGTATTCATGTTGGCTATTTCTGTTTCGAATAGCTCTACTGCCCTTGCGGTGGTTCGCGACAACAGTTGCATATGCTCGACGGCTGTTTTAACTGTGGATGCCTCGCATTCTTCCAGGCCAGCCTCCAACAATGAGACAGCCGCATCACGATCAACCTCGCGGGGCTTCCCTCTGGTATTCGCGACAACATTCACCTCATTGCCGGTTTCGAATTGCTTACCCTTACCTCGTTGTTTCGGTACATGTGGGATCACTTCCCCCTCATGCACTGGTTTGATCATTTTGGCGCGTGTGCCTTTGGAATTATTTTTTTTATTTTTCGTGCCTGCTCGTGTTTCGCCGGGTTCACTCTCTCCTGTAATTTCCTCTAAGGCACTGCTGTGCTTGAGTTTTCTTCCCTTCCTTCTGATGGTTAGATCATCTGCCTGATCACGCGCCGACAGCGTGGGCGCCAGCCCCTCTTCATCCGTCTTTTTGCTCAGTTCGCGACGTGCGGTATTCGGGTTTAAGGAATGGAATTCGGCATACTCCTTGTAAGTCACGCCTGACTCAAGTTTATGTTTTTTATAATTTTCCCTGTGCCAATCCCAGTCAATCTTTGCCATTACGCCTACCGCCAAAAACCACACTGCCGCGAGGATAGGCGGTCTGGTTTTTAGAGTGATCACGCAAATGATCACTTTTTTTTGATCACTTATTTGATCACTTAGATTTCCCCCTGCTTATTGATCATTATCTGTCCTTTTAATAAGCACGTTTATTGCCCATATGGTTGCTAAATAGTTCTTTGAATATGGACTTTTTAAGTCTTTATGGTACATTCCCATTGCGATTTATTACTTTGAAATTAGCTAATAGGAATTAGGATATGAGTAAGAAAAACTACGTTTTTGTTGCAGTGGATGCAGGCTCCGGCAATGTGGCCCTGACCTTTGAACGTGATGGCAAGATGGAGACTTATGTAACTCCGTCCCTGATTCGCTCAGGTAGCCAGCAAACGTTAGCCAGTGAAACATCATCCTCATGGTTAACCACCGATGATGGTCGTGAGCGCAGCTATGTTGTCGTTAACAAAGGGACGGACCTGGTTGATACCTGCGACCCTGACTATCAGGTAAGTGCAGCACATCGTGTATTAGTTAATGAAGCCCTTGTTCGTGCCGGTCTTGACGGTGCTGACGTGATACTTGCGGAAACACTGCCGGTGAACCAGTTCTACTCTGACATTGGTAAGATTGATCGCGTCCGTACCAAGGCTAAAGCCGACAACCTTTTGATACCCGTTCGCAATTACAGCGCCGATATTCAGCCAGCCCGTATCGCACATGTTGAGGTATTCCCTGAAGCTGTTCCTGCCGTGATTTCTGCCCAGTCTGACTTTCCAGATTTGTTAGAAGCAGAAAGCATCCTGGTCGTTGATTTAGGGCGCTTCACCTGTGACATGGCTGTGGTGGATAAAGACCTGCAGGTTATTAGCCGTCGAACGACTGAGAACGGTATTCATCGCATGATTGAGCGCGTTTATGCTCTACTGCAGGAGTTTGAGGCCACCAGCGGGAAAAATATCAACGCCAAGAGCCTTAACATCGAGAGCATTGATACGATAATTCGTCAGGGGTTCATTGGTTCGCGCCTGGAAGCAGCTCGCAGCAAGCGCATTGATGTATCTGGCGTTATCAGTCAGGCCGCCAGTGAACTGGCTGAGATTATCCGCGCTGATATTCGCAAGGTTCACAGAAACATGCTGGATATTGATGCACTATTGCTGGTAGGCGGTGGTGCAAACTATATTGGTGGTCGTCTACATGGCATGCCTGATTACACCGCCGACTGGCATGATTTGGTATTCATTCCTGAATACCCGGAAACAAGCATTGTACGCGGCGTTTACTTCGCACTTGACCCAGTGCGTGACGAGATACTGGCTGAACTTAGCGAGCGGAATTAATGACAAAACAAACCATCAAGATTACCGGGCTGGCTGAGTACAGCCCCTTAACTGACGCGCTGGCAAATGAATACAACGGTCTGCAGAGTAACGCCGCTAAACGTCGGCTGATGCTGGATTGTCTGCGTTACGGTTATGCACTGGAGAAAATGGGGCTGGGCGCTCTGGTTGCACTAATGGAACGTCAGGATCTGATGGCATTGCCGGAAAGCGAACGCGCTGAGCGCTTTATCAGTATGGCTATGTCATTGATGGGAATGGTTGCGGCTGACCACCAGCCAAAGAAACAAAACAGACAAGCTGCCCCAGTTGAGTCTGAGGCTTTGGTACCGGGCAAGGTGTCTGAGCCAGCTCCACTACCGAATGATGCAACGTCTGTTAAACCAGTGGAAAGCAGCACTCCTGGCACTAAGCCCTACCAGGTGGAGAGTGAACGTGTATCACGCCCAATAGCAAGGCTTAGCCGTCCTTCAGACGATAGTAATACCTGATGCGATCCGCTCACGGCAAATGCTGTTGAATAAGTTAAAAGCCAGCCGGGAAACCTCCTGGCTTTTTTTATTCTCTAACTCCAGATCCTTCTTACTCCCACTATGAAACGGCAAATCGTCGTAGCAAACCTGCCTGTTACCTCTGATCTTGAATAGATAACCTGAAACCGACGTAAGCAGATACATGCGAGGATATGCGCCGGGGAAAGAGAAGCAGCTGGCAGACGGGGATTTCATGAAGGTACGCACGATATTCGTGACTGATGTATGCCCGTTCTCAAGCTCGGGATAGGCTTCGGTGAGTGCCGCCATGATTTCAGAAATCGTCATGTAACGACCGCACTTCAGCATAACTGCGGCTACTTCGACACTGGTTATACGTTCAGACATTCCATTTCCTCCGCTTAACATTACCGTTAATTCTAAGGAAAATATAAGCATAGGTAATCACGTACCCTCAAATTTTGAGTGCGCCTGATACGTTTTGGAGAAAAATGGATAAAAAAAAGGGCTGATTAAATGGTCAGCCCGTTTGCAAAGGAATTAATGTCGTAATGTCGGCTCGTACTTTACGTACTGCTCCATTTATTATCAAGCTAATTCTAAGGATTTAATTTATTTGCGTTTGTTTTTTACTGATTTAGCGCTGCTGATCACATTCGATTTATACGCTTCAATGTCGCCGTTCTCGCGCGCCCAGCGTATAGCCCAGCTGTTTATCGCGTTAGTGATTTCCGTAGCGGTCTGCTCTCCAATCCCCTTAATATCCACCAGCTCAAAAGGTAACACGGATGCAATGGCTTGAACGTTCTTAAATCCCGCACATTTCAGGGTAGAGAGCACTTTAGCCGGTAACGTCAACTCATCAATGCCAGCTGCGATAGCATCCAGCGCGCGCTTGTGGATTTTCGGGAAGTCCATTTCTAACCGGGTCATGATCCGCTGGTGTAATTCTTCGTCTATCGCTGGGTTCCAGGCATTTTTAAATACGCTCAGACGTTCGTAAATCGGATTGCCCCACACACCAGGCACCACGTCCATCGCTACCAACATGGCTGTGCGGATCTGGAAATGGAAATCAGCCAGCTCAATCACATGCCCCTTAATGTAGCTATTGCGCGCCAATAACCCAAAGTGGAAGTTGTAGATATACAGGTTAAGCTCAGTCCCTTGCTCAGTAACGACAGTATGAAGTTTCACTTGTTCGCGACCGTCGTGAAAATCCACCCGCTTTCTAAGGTTTTCGTACAAAGCATTAAGCCGGTCCAAATCCTGACGTTTGGTGATCAGGTTCGAACGGGCTGTAGCGACCTCTTTATCGGCGATATTGAGCTTGCCCTGCATGGTTTGAAGTCTCTTATTTGTGTCTTTGCGCTCTGCTCGCAACCTGGAGACTTGCTTTGTCAGATCGTCACGCTCACGGAGAAGAGATTCAGGATGTAAGCGCTTATAGGTATCAAAGGACGCTTTCAATGAATTGTAGGCCAGCTGCATCGTTGTTAATTCCTGTGCTGATGACTCAATCTGGCTCTGCAAATTAATAATTGAGTTTTCCAGCTCAAGCGCCTTCATTTTGGCGTCATGACGTAACCCTTCCAGCTCGTCTTCTTTCGCCTGTGCCTCTTCCTGCACACCTACTTTGTACAGGTTCATCTCCAGTAGTTGGTTTTTCGTTGTCTCAAGCTGTTCAATGAGTGCGTTACAGTCGTTGGTTTCATCATCCAGGCGCGTATTAACGTCACTCTGCAGCTGCTCGATCATGCTTATACTGGTTTCCAGCGCGCGCCGGTCGAGGTCGTCACCGCTGATACGGCGTAATGTCAGATTCAGTTGGTTATAGACGCCGACAAAGGAAAGGTGAAGAACCTCATCGGTGATGCGGGTAGGAGTGGTGAGTTGTTCTGCGGCATTAGACATTTTTCTCTAAGATTCCTTGTTAGAATTTATGGTATTTAACAAGGCGAATAATAATCTGTAATTTCCTAATAGTCTATTGATAACGGACATAAAAAAGGGCCGCACTGCAGCCCTTAATGCGCATATCACTGTAGTAATAGCACCAGACCTAATACCAGGAACGGTACGAACCATGCAGCGACGTTTAGCCATCTACGCCATACCCTACCTTTCCCCAGCCCATGAAAGTATTCGTTCTCAGTCATGAGGCCAAGATAGCTTACTGAGATCAGGCCAGTGGACTCATCCATGTCCAATGACTGTTTGGCTAAACTGATATCAGGTATGGTCACTACGTCATAATCCAATGCGAGTACCGCACTCCTGAAATGCCCCTTTTCTCCGACAAATGACAGGTTGTAGTAGTGTTTACGCATGACACACCCAGTTATCAGCAAGCAAATCATCTAAAGACGGCTCAAACGGTGCCATCCCTCCCTTCATATCATTGACTACGAACACTCCCCCTTCCTCAGATTCATCTGGCTCATACGTTACAAAATCGGCAGAGCCTTCCCGTTGGCCTATCATTTCGGGGTTATTTTCGAGTGTGTTGTATACGTAATTAATGTCCATGTAACCCCGATCCTCTACCCATGCTATGTAAAAAAAACTGCTGGCAACGCGCCACCAGCACATCTGACTTCACTATCATCGCCTTACGTTTAAGCCGCCGCCCTCCAGTAGCTGTTATTTGGGTGCTCTGGCATCGATTCACCGGCGGCAAGCTGTGAGTAAGCCACCATCTCCGCGACGGCTTCATCCGGTGTGAATGCCAGGATGCAGTAGTAGCCTTGATCTGTCAGCAAATTGAGCCATTCAATCTGCTCTTTTGTTGGCTTTTTCTTCCCGTGTTTTAGCTCTACTCGCATCCCGTGATAAATACCGGCTGGCTTATCAAGAGACATATCTGGATAGCCTTTTTTTTGCCCTTCCGCTGGCATTTGCGCCGCGCTTTTTTTGGTGCGATATCCGCCGTTCGGAGTCGCATGAAGAAGTGAGTAGAGATCGGGGTGTTTCCGTTCTATGCGATCAAAAACTTGTACTTGATCGTAGTGTTCCTGGTTGCCTTTAAGCAGCTCTGGTTTTTTTATCAGGGCCGCGAGTGCTGCTGCGTGAACTGAAACCTTAACAACTGTTTTTAACCAGTCTGAGTCAGAAGAGGCGGCGCGAACTGGACGCTTCTTTTTGTATCCTTCAAGCCATTCCGATGAAAATCGCATACCCTTTCCATGAAGCTTAATGAAGTATCACACCCCGAAAGATATCAAGCTATCTAAGAGATAATGAATAATTACATTTATTCTCACGGCGTTTCAAAAAAAACACAATAGCAACAGCCAAGCTTATGGCTGTTAGCTATGTAAACGCCGAAGAGAATGCAAAAACCGATGATATTGTTCGGTTGTCGCGTGGGCTTAGGTTAGATTGTTCAACGGATCGCGAATTGGTAGATAAGACTCAAGATCCAGGCCGCGCCGAAGGTTGAAAGAAGCAGTGCGCCCCATACGATGAGGGTCTTTTCCAGAGAGGAAACGTCGTTTTTTTTCGCAGAAAGCTGAGGGTGGTTTACAAAATCGCGTTGCGCGTAAGTTTTCATGATATAGTCCCGTTGTTCTCTGTAGGCCTAAGTTTGACGGCGAAAACCTACAGGTGAATGTGAGGCCCGGCTATGCCGGGCTTTTCTTTTGCTCCATTAAAATCTAAGGCTTTAATATATTTAAAGCAAGGTATTTTTCTGTTAGAAAACTTCAGATTGAAAAACTAAGAAGTGTTTCCCGTGCGTTCGCGAGCGCAAGATCCCACTCATCCCGCGTCAACTCTCGCACCAGCCGTACCCGCTCATTGCTTCCAGGACGCATTACCCACGTCCAGTTTTTTTCCTGCTGATTATCAATCGTCAACTCGAAAACCCCCTGTGACCGCGCAAATCGTAAGCAACAACCCATTGCTGCAGCCTTTTCCCGCAACTGGTCCGAAGTGTAAAACCGGCGTTCAGTTTGGGGTCTGACTTTTGACATGTATGCTCCTTTATCTGGTCAGTTTGAATTTTTCGATGGACTCGTCGTAGCTGGTGTATTGGTATGGCTCATTATCATCCGCCGACGGCATAACACTGAGAAAATGAACAGCACTGTGAATATTACCAGACTCCAGCACTTCGTCAGCATAAAGGTGTGCCGCCACCAGCGTCAGAGCTGGGCGACTCATGGTGTAAATCGCCGCCACATCCCCATCAACGATTTGCCCAAAGTCAGTATGGCCATCTTTCAATAGCAAGACCTTGAGCGAGGGCCACCATGGGCCAAACGATCGATATGTTTTAACATCTGCTTTCAGGCGCTCCACCAGCCCCTTTAGATATGCTGCGGTAAACTCTTCTTCGCTGCGACCTAACAGGGCATGCACCAGCAATACTGTCTCTATGTACTCTTCTGTCGGCTTAATGGTGTCGATTAATGTCGTCATTTCTTTTTGGCCCAGTCACCTGGGCCTCTCCATGAAAATTAAATGATGGCCTGAATGCTGGCTTGGATTTCGGCTTTGTCGTACCGGCTTGAGACTACCCACGCAGGCTGGGTAAACTCGTTACCTTCAACCGGATCGTCTTCAAAGTTCCAGAACGTCGCACCGTATTTCTCTTTAAGCATTTCCCGCACGGATTTTTTCTTGAGCGTGGCACGTCCTGACGTATCACACAAAACGTGCGCACCACCAGCCGGATAGCTGAGTTTGAACGTTCTACGACGCCAGACGCGCTTTCCTTCAAGATTCAGCGAGTTTTGCTGAATGCTGAAGCCTAATTCTTTCTCGTCAGTTTGCTCTTGGGTAAACTCTGTTGCTTCCGCTTGTTTTGCCTCTCGCTCCTGCTTTTCGGCTTCAATTTCTTCAGCTGTTTTTTCCCCTGCCATCATAGAGAGATATTCTTCCCATGATGAAGCAAATTGTTTAACCCCCCCGTGCTTAATCTCCTGTAATTTATATTTAATTACGTCAATGTGACGGCGCACCAGCTCTGCGCTGCGGAAATCCTCAACCGATATACGGCTTTCGGAGTATGCGCCCACCAGCACCCCAGCCATCAGGTAATCAGCGAGGGAAGACGTCAGCAGCGAATCATGGCTATTCACCTGTTTAATTAAGTCGGCAGTGGATGAGTCAACCAGATCGCGGATCACCTTCAGCGACCGCACACCACTAAGGCGGGAGTATTGCTCATACAGTTTTTGCGCCAACTTTTCATTGCCATCTTTCATGACCTGTAGCTTTGCCACCAGGCGCTCATCACGCAGTTTCTGGAACAGGTTTTCCAGCTGGCTCTTATTTGAGAATCGCTCGTGTAGCTGTGACAGGGATGACGTTGAAATGCGGTGTTTCCACATAGCCCTAACAGACTCATAGTTACCGTTAAACTGGGCGCGAATGTCGCTATCCGACGCCCCAGCCAATGAATCGTTATACATGGCCTCAGCCTTAGCGATTGATTCATTGAGCACCGGTAATACATCCTCTACGGTCCCCTGCTCGCCAAAGGCCTCCAGCTCGGCGGTGTAGTTTTCCCCAAATACAGCAATGAAAAAGAGTCTTGCCGAGTACATGCTCGAACCGCTACGGCTGTATGCAAACAGAGCACGTTTTAGGCCATCATCACTACTGTCCGGGTAAACATAAGACGTTGGCGCGATATCATCCGGCAAGGCTCCACGCAAGATATAGACCAGCTCAAGTTTGCCGTCATTGTATGCCATCCAGTAATCATCCCTCACGCGTAAGACGTTCTCCGTCACCGCATCGTAAAACTGCGCACGGGTAAGGACACTGGCAACCTTGTCTGGTGTGAGGCCTTCAGCTGCCCGACGTCTTGCCTCTACCGTATCCAATGAAACATCAACCTGGTTGATAATATCGCTCACCGGCATTTCTCTCTTCGATCCGATGCGATACGTGGAGTACGGATAAACTGAGGTGTAAGTGATTTCAGTTTCTACCGTCTGTTTTTCCGGTAACAGGCGAGTAATGCGCACAATCACTTGCTGTGAGGTATCAGTATTGATGGTGTAATAAGCGTCGGTTTTTAACACTCGACCGCTATTCGTTTTCATGTAATTAGACGGATTCAGCAATACATCCGGGTCAATATCGATCACACCTGCAGCAATGCTACGTTCCAGATCGCCTTTGGCGCGCTTTAGCATGGTGGCGGCGTTTTTATTGCGCGTTAGGGTATTACGGGCTGTTTTAACCTGGCCTTTCAGGTCGGTTAGTTTCTCAATCTGATATTTCAACATGGTCCGGGCATTGCGTCGTGACGAACCGTGATAAACATCAGCGCTTCGCTTACCGTGGATCTCCGCCCAGCTGTTATATTCGGATTCCTCCTTCGTAACTTCGTTGCGCGCCTCTTCTACCGCTTCCTCCTGGGTGCCAAGCTGTGCAGTCAGTTCGTTGAGATTGTCAGCCAGCGCGGTCGGATCTTCGTTTGCCGCAATGGACGAACGCAGGTACACATCAAGCGCTACCTCAGCTTCTTTTTCGGCCTTACGGCGTTCCGCTTCGCGTCGGGCTGAAAGCTGCGCTTCAAGACGCGCTTTACGCTCATCCTGGTTCGCCGCCAGCAGCAGCTGAATATCGTCATTTTCATCCATGTCGCCGTTCTTGAGCGTTGAGGCATCAGACGTCATGATTTCGCCAATCCAATTACCCTTGCGTTTCAGCGTACCTAACCGGAATTCGTCAAATGAACCTTTGCCACAGTAGTAATGGACGTTCACGCTATCCTGTGATGAACCTACGCGCGCGCCGCGCCCGTTGCGCTGGTTGATGCTGGCAGGGGTCCATGGTAGCGTCAGATGATGAATATCCGTGGTACCTTTGTGAAGGTTAATCCCTACTTCAGCCTTTTTGTTGCAGATGACGATCGGCGTTCGACCTTCGTTATAATCAGCGGCGATCCCTTCCATGCCGGTGAGCGACATATCATTCAGCGCGGAAATGTAGTCCTCATATTTTGCCAGCTCGCTGTAATATTTCTCCCAAGCACCGTCTTTGTATGTACCGTCGGCTTTTTCCGTCGGTTCGACCGGCTTTTTAACCTTTTTCAGCTTCACGCCGGTGGCCTGCTGTACGCTGGTGGCATTGATGATCCCGATCTGACTCTCATCCATACCCAGCGCATTCGACAAAATGCGGCGTAGCTTACCGTGCTGGCTTTTCTCATCCATGAAGATGATTTGCTTACCGTTAACCAGTCCGGCTTTAAGGTTGGCAATCAGAGCGGCATATTTCGGTGGGATCGGGTGCGTGACTGTCTTCATGTCGATCCCGGCCTTCGCAATGGCTTGAAGCACTGCAGCTTCCAGGTCTACGCTAACCACCAGCTCGACGGCATCCCCACGGGTACTAACTTTGGTTTCGACTACCTTACTGGATAACGTGCTCACCAGGCCCGTGTCAGACTCATCGTCATCAGCCTCTACCCCACCAGCTGCAGCGGGAAGACCGGCGGCAATAGCCATAACCTTTTCGCGTTGGTCTTCGGGGAAGATAAACGTCATTGACGACCGATATAGATCAGGGTCAATGACCAGCTTATCCATGTCGCGGATCACCGAGAAAATAAAGTCATCGTTTTTGTTCGCCGTGATGGAAATCGTGCCATCCTCATTGCGTTCAATGACGTCTTTCTGCCCGATCTTCGCCGCGCGCTGGCGCAATTCCTCGTAGATATCGACCTGCTCTTGCGTTAGCGGCACGTCTACGTTGATTTCGTTCAGGTCGGGGATTTTGACGCTTTCCTTGACGTCCTGAGCGGTCTTGAGAGTGGTCCAGCGATGGAAAATACCGCGTAAGCCGTCCAGGTTCTTAAAGCCCACCAGCCCCTGCTTATCAACAACCTCGCCGGATATCTTCTGCACCACCACATTAGCGGTTTCGCCAAATACGCGAACAAAGTCATCAGGGGTTAATATCCCCATGGCTTTCCACTCTTCAACCGGCACGACGTGAGATAGCATGTTGAAGGCATCTAACGGGCTGTTTACCAGTGGAGTAGCTGTTAACAGGGTTACGCCGCGACCGTTGAATTTCTTCATCAGGTAGGCGCTTTTCACAGCCATGTCGCGCGCGATTTGCGAGACTGCAGGATTCGGCAAATAGGCCAACTGCGCGGTTTCTCGACCAGCAGCCAGTGAATTTCGGTAGTTGTGGCCCTCATCGGCGATCACATTGTCAAAATTCATGTCCTCAAAGTACGGAACCTGGTGCTTTTTCGCTGTGCCAGTGTCAGCGGCCTTGTCCTTAATTTTGTTCTTCGCCAGCTCAGCACGATGGCTACTTTTCAGAAGATCGGTACGGCCCATATCAATAGCGTTATAGAGCGCCTGTGCCGAGTTCTCTTCTATGGTTTCTTCACGCAGCGGGATCATGCCAAACTGTTCTTTGGTCATGATGACGCTACGGAAATTCGACGCCGGTATGCGGTTCATTCGCTCCAGAATCGTGGCGCTATCGGCATCCTTAATGACGTTACGCATTACCGGGTTGCCGTCACGATCAGTCATCGGCTCGTTGTTTTCATTGCGAACCTGGGATGTCTGAATCTCGCCATCTTCCCCACGTACCTCGTCAATGCCGACAAACAGCATTTGCGCAAAGACCTCCGGGCTGTAGAAGTCCCGCGCCTCGTGGTACCAGTTGTGGTAGACCGCCTTTGGAACGACAAAAACAGTGCGTTTTGAACGTCCGTGCTGGTAGTTGAATGCTTCAAGGGCAAGCGCCGTCGTCGTTTTACCCAGGCCGGTACCAAAGCCCATGATCCCGCGCCCATCTTCCGAAAGGCGGCGAACCTCAGAGTTCTGATAGCTTAATGGGATGCGCTTGCCAGACAGTCCTTCCAGGTGAAGTGACTCACTGGAATGTTCGAACGGAATGTAGTTGTTAAAGGCATCGTTGTAGTCGTTCACAACACCCTCAACGTCAGGATGTGATCGCAACCAATCGTTGAAGCTACCTTCCAGCTTAGCTATGCGAGAAAGGTATTCCCCCGCCTTCGGGCCGCGCGGCTTCACACCGTTAAGGTAGTTCTCCAGCTGGTTGAGGAAACCATCGCTGTTATTAGCCTTTTTAAACTCAGTTACACCGCTATTGCTGGTGACGGTTCGCAGCTGATACCCGGTAAAAATACCGTCTTTACCTTCGTAATCATCCGCCGACACCAGGTAGCCATTCTCAACTTCCAGATCCTTTGTATAGCGGAAGGCGTCATAACCCTGTTCGGCGAGAAATTCTTTAATCAGGCGACGGTCAAGCCAACGGGCGTTGAGGTTGACTTTAATTTTGTCGATTGGGGCCGCTTTTCGACGGGCATTAATCAGCTCCATCTGGCGAACAAAGTTTTGCTTTTCGGGTCCGTCCGGGTACTCGTTTACCAGCCCTGCAAGGTGGTTGATTTTGCCGCGTACATTTCCGCTGGTGGCGCGGGACATTGGCAGCATGTTTCCATAGCCATCGAGCGCAATTTCAGGGAACCCGGCAAGATACGCCAGTAATGCGTCATCACTTTCAGGAAGCTTTGCAGTACAGACCTCTCTAAATTGCTCCAGCGTGACGGGAATCAGGTCAATCTGGCTAAATAAATGACTGACTACTTGCTCTGGATTAGCGGTATCCAGCGTTTTCAGTTCAGTCTCATTCATATTACCGGTCAACAAATCCGACAGCTGGCCTTCTCTGGTTACGTTCGCCTGGAAGGTGAGCCAGGCCTTCGCGGTACTATCGGACAACCCGGATAACCGCAGGCCATTAGGTGATCCGTTTCGCGCTACCTCTTCGGCGGTAATCCTTGCCGCGTCCACCAGCAAAGAACCCGCGTCACGCCCCTGGGCGATCATGTCCTGTGCATCGTTAATCGTCAGGCCAATCAAGCCCCCACGCATTACTCGTTCACGCTGGCTGGCTTTCTGCCTTAGAGCAAATGAAACAATACCTTTTTGACGATCGGAAAGAAGGGACGGGTAAACATCCATGACGGCGGCGATCTGGCTGGCGGTCAGCGATAGCAGCCCCTGCAGAGATCGGCATCTCGTTTGTAAATCCCCAAACGTTGCTACACCGAATCTGGCAGCATCAATGGCGGTATGGTTAGTCGTTGTGTCTCGTATCCACTTGTCGCCGTCGAACGTATGCCAGATATCGCCCACCAGCCGCTTGTCACCTTCGACGGCCCCCTGATACAAATCCTGTTCAATGGTGAGCATGGACCAGTCAATTCGGCTATCAAAGCGACGTGACAGCGCCTGTTTCATTGCCGCATTGGTAAGTTGGCCATCCTTCTTGACCGTCAAAATATTATTGAATGATGAGCGCTCTGTTTCTCCGTGAACAAAGCGTTTCCCCTCGGGGCTAAGGAACCATTTACCCTTAATGAATACAGGCCACAGCACATTCGCGCCGGTGAGCATTTTGTCAGTGGCATCATTGACGATCTCCGCCAGGGGTTTCGTGTGCTTACGTAACACCCATACATCGACCACCGTTGATGTTCCGCTCTCGGCAAAGGTACCGGACGGCATACGGTGAGCACCCAAAAACTCCGCTTTACGGGATACGCGGTCGCGCAGCTTCTTGTTCGTCCCTCCGCCGTCGGTCATACCGTTCGGTACCACCAGCACAATCAGGCCACCAGGCTTCACCTTGTCTATGGTTCGTAGGATGAAGTAATGCCCGACGTTCGTTTCGTTTTTGTAAGCGGGATCAAGCTCAGCGTAACCAGTTCGGCTTTCGCCAAATGGGACGTTTCCGACTGCATGGTCGTATGTATCATCCGGTACTTTAGCCGCTAAAGTCTCAAACGCCCCCAGCTGTACGCTGTCTTCAGGGTGCAGTAACTGGTTAATACGACCGGAAACTAACGAGATCTCCGCTGCAGTCATAATGGCACCTGCAGGCTTCGTTTCCTGGAAAATACCGGTACCTGCAGACGGCTCAAGAACGTGACCAGACGTTACGCCATAATCAGCCAGAAGATCCCACACACCTTCAGCCATAAATTGCGGCGTGTAGTATTCGTACTGGCTTCCCCCATCGGTCAGGCCACCTTCTCCGGTGTAACCCGCAAGAATTTCACGCTGTTCAGCGCTCAGGTTGTTCCCATTAAAATTTTGAGGTAGCTCATTCAGCAATCGCATAGCGTCATTGTTCGCTTGTCGCCTGGCTCGCTGGATACTTACGCCGCTCTCCTTTTCAATGCCGAATTGCACAACCGATCGCACCTTACGCGCGCGAAGTATGGCTGTTATCAACTCACTTAGTGTTGATGCCCCACCAATTGCCTCTGAAAGCTGGTTTGTCATTTTTTAACCTTATGTCCGTAAAACATAGACCCAATAAAATCCACGTAAATCTAAGCGGTCTGTATTTAACAAAGGTACTGGTCAAAACATGGCTAACAGAAAGACGACAAGCTCCGGGCCACTTGCGGCCCTGAAAAAAATGTTCTCCAGTGCGCCTGCCGCGCCACTGGCACAACTCCCCATCAGCAGTGGTCACAATGTGGTTTCACGGTCGGGGCTGTCATTTCTGACTGGCAACCGGCAAGACGCGCCTGGAGAACTGACAACACAGGCGGATCAGATAGGTATCAACCTTGAGCTGCCTCTGGAAAGGTTGTCGCGGTACACAGTGCTGGAGGAAATGGCAAAAAGCGCCACGGTTTCCCAGGCGTTAAATATCCACCTCGCGCAAGCCTTATCTCCCAGTAAACGGACGGGCCTGGCGTTCTCCATCGTTGCTAAAGACCCAGGGGATAAAGAAACCGTGGCGCGCTGCAATGAGCTAATGAATGACCTGGGGGAAATGATTGATACCGGCCTGCCGTCGTGGGGGTTACTCATGGCTATTTTCGGCGTCGGATATATGCGCCCCTACGGTGAGCCTGGTCGCGGGATCGTAAATATCGAATCGTCTTACTACACCCTCCCGTACTTCATTCAGGAATTTAACAAAGGCGGGACTCTCGCGGGGTTCTCAGGCGATTACCTTCTTTCACCGGAAACAATGCAACGCATGCTGGCTGACCCGTGGGAGATCGTGGCAATGAAAAACCCGTTTTGGACGCCATCAGGGAAAATTATTCCGGTCACAACCGGTACGCGTGGATATTCCCTATTAACGGAACAAAACCAGCACCCTATCACCGAAACGCAGAACTACGGGACCAGCTTTCTGGAAAACTCGTATGAAGCGTTTATGAACCTTTGCGGCGCACTGAATGCACTGAAGGCCACACGTTACAACGCTGCAAAAATTGACCGGCTGATCGCACTGACAACCGGCACTCTCGATCCGGTAAACGCCGCGAACTACACGCGCACGGTCAGCCAATCCCTGAAGCGTAACAGCGAAGCTATGTCACGCCGTTCTCTGCAGGCGAATACCATGCCGACGGTGCTTAACCATCTGATACCGGTTATGGGGGATGGCAAGAATAACATCACTATTGATACCCAGTACATTCCAGCTGATATCACCGGCATTGAAGACGTCATGTTTCATCTTCGCCAGCTGTGCTCAAGCCTGGGCATAGACTCGACCATGCTCGGCTGGGCAGACCAAATGTCAGGGGGATTAGGTGAAGGTGGTTGGGCGCAAACAGCTATTCAAGCCGCGATCCGTGCTCAATGGCTCCGCCAGGCAGCAAGCGATGTGATTTACCGGCTCACGGATATTCATCTGGCATACAAACACGGTAAAGCCTACCTGTCTAACCAGCGCCCCTACTCCGTCCAGTTCAACTCAATGAACACAGCATTGATGCAGGAAGAAGCCCGAGATCAGGATTCCCGTGCCAACTTCATCGCTGTTATCACGCAAATTCTCGACCAGATCCAGCAAAGCCCCAAATTGGCTGGTAGTGAAACGTTCATGCGTTACCTGTTTTGCGACCAGCTAAAAATGGATGAGCAGATGCTGCAGTCCATGATCAAAGAGTTCAATGCGACCAAAGACGCAGGAGAACACGACGACATGATGTACGAATCCGCCCCAGGTAGAGGTGATGACAGTAACCCGGAAACATGGAGTCGGGAACAACTGCTTAACTTCGCCAAATTTGTTATGACACAACAGTAATACGGAGCACACCTTGAAATCACTAAAGACAGTTACCGATCGCTTTTCTCTGGTGGACACCATTCGTCGCCACACACCGCAGAATACGCGCAATTACATCCTGAAATCGGTTAGAGATACCTTCAACGATCCTGAAGTAAAAGAATGCATCTCTCTCGGTGAAATGTACGGCTACTATGGTCATGGTCGCCGACAAATTCACTACGCCAAAACAGGAAAACTAACTCTCCCTGAAGTCTCCGTAGCGGTTGTGGAAGGCAAACCCGTAACTCTGACGAATGTCCCGTCCAACCGCACCCTTTCAGTATCAGTAGATGATGATGGCGTGGTCACGCACACACAGGAGATTCTTGATACTGAGCCAGGCCATATTGTCAGTGGCATGGAGGCGTCAAGAGCTGGTGGCTGGAGTTGGGCCACTGGCGGCAACGACAGTTCACTCCGTTCAGTAGTCACCGGCTTTTATGGTTTTGACTATGTAACCACGCCAAACTATATCAGCCTGGACAGGGCGTCATTAATGCTTGAGTCTGCCGGTACGCGCACCGAGCTTATGATCGCTGGGCTGATTGAGTCAGGTTTTAGTGAAAACGCGGCAACGGACCTTTGCCATCACTTTGAAACTTTGCGAGAAGATCAGGCTATGTTTGAGGCCGTAGAGCATACCAGCCACCTAGAAAGTAAGATGTGGGCGCTGCAGGGCCAACTGGCGGAAATGCAGGCGCGAGTTAGTGAGCAAAACGCCATGCTGGAAAGCGCCGGTGAACTGGCGAAAACCCGCCGCCGTATTATGCGAGAAACATTAAACAGCCTGCCTGTTTTTCTCAGCAAAGAACAACGTCAGGCGCTGCTACGTATGGAATCTGAAGAAGATATTCATGTGTTGTCTGCGATGCTGGAATCAGCTGCAGGAAATATGTCTTCCAGCCTACCTATCGGCGATCACCCTCCCCGCCAACACGATCCGGCGAAACAAACCAACATCGCCAGCGATGAGGATGTACTCTGGTTACGTCCGAATAAATAACTTCGTAGCAAACCGCTCAAACCGCCTTAACTGGCGGTTTTTTATGCCATTCCAGCAATAAATTAATAACGTTAATTCTAAGGTGTAAATAAACACAGCATTGTCAAAAACAAGAGATCAGAATAGTATCCAGTTCCCGACGATCAGGATCGTAACGGCTAAAAAGATCGTGCTTTTTGGGAATCTGTGGGTGATATTACCCGCTGAAAGCAAAAAACCACCCTGCCAGGTGGTTCTTGCCGGGGGTTAAGCCCCTGAAATTCAATGTGATAAGCCAACAACCATGCCGAAACAAAGAGGCAACAATAAAAGGAGACAAAAAGGAGGCAAATATGAATTAACCCGATCCGTTTTTCCCAGCCCACAAAGATGAAAACGTTCTTTACTGAGCGGAGGCCTTTTGTTGTCTGGTTACTAGACTAGCGTCCAGTTTACTAGCGCCGATCTCGGCACTCAAGTCTTTTTTTTGCTCACCCGTGACCATCTTTGTCCAAATGTTACTCAGTGACAGGAAGCCCCGCGTCTGGAGGTTTTCTAAATCAATATAACGATGGAAATGAAGCAGAATGGATAACACAAAGGAACTATGGAATGACATGTCGTCGGCTATCACGGGCTGTGTCATTAGCGCTGACCTGCCAGATTTTGAACACTATCACCACATGGACAATGAGGCTCTCTGGCTTGAAGTACAAAAGAACTACCCCACGGGATATAAACTAAGTCACGCTTTTCTTTTCCTGCCAGCGGCGCTTATCAGCCGGACCGGGAAACTGATTGCTGCCAGCATCGCCAACAAAGTAAATCCGTCCCACACCGGCGTTTGCTATGCCAGCCGTAAAACGCTCGCGCTCGATGCCGAAGTTTCCATAGCCACACTCGACCGCTTCACTGCAGGCGCTTCCGGTCGCGCTATTTTTACTTCTGAAATACCCCAAGACAAAATTGGTATTGAAACTGCCAGACGCACACTAACGCGCGGTGCCATGCTGTTTTGCCTTGCGATCGCACTGTTTCGTAAAACCACCAGCAGAGTGAAACAAAAAGTAATGGCCTTCGCTTTGAAAGCCGCGTCAGCTGTGCTTTTCAACAAATCAGGGGGGCGCAAAACGCAACCCGAAAAGGGGGCGCAAAATGCGTCACAAAAGAAGATATTAACCCCTTCTAAAAGTCAGAAAGAAAAGACAAATATTGGGACCGGTGAAAGTGATCCTGTGGATAAGCAAGAAGGAGTGAAAGGCAAAACGCTGAAGCAGTGGAATGAGCGCATTAACAAAACACGGATTCAGGGGCAGCTCAATACAGCAGAACGCAATTACCACGAACGACAGTCTGTACTCGGTGCCAACGAGAAGCGTTACAAGCACATGTTCATCAAGCTGATGGATACCATGAAAAAATCTATCCACCAGCGTGATGACGGTATATTCCGTGCCAGCTTTAAAGACGTGGATTACAGCAAAAAACCGGATGGTTTTCGGTAATTACGCTTCGCTGGTGGACGTCTGCGCATTCTGCAGTGGTAGCTTGTATGACTCCGGCCCCGGCTCACCGGCAGGCCAGCGATAACCGGTTACACGGCTACGCGGGAATGCACGAATGTTTACAGCATCGCCCTGGTTGCCCCCCAGCACTAACAAATTACGGTTTGCATCCTGACCAACAACAAAGCCGACATGACCGCCACCTTCACGGGTAAACGTCACAATGCAACCATATGCCGGATCGTGCAGCGCGGTTCCCCAAGAGGTGTAGCTTCGTGCCGATTCAAATCGAGTAGACTGGATGCCTACACGCTCAAGCATCGCACCTACAAATGCAGCACACCACGGAGTTTCATCGTCTTTGATGCCACCACGTTTAATGTCCTTCCACATTTGTAGGATCTCGGGGTTATGTTCCGCACCTTTGATTTCACGTAACCCGATGTGTTTACGGGCCTCAACTATCCAACGGAGTTCATTGGGCTGACTCATGCTTTTTTCCTCTGTTAGCAATGAGCCGAAACAGTAACCGCTCTGTACTTTGCAACCGGTAGCGAGCAAAAAGAAGCCCACACGAAGTGGGCGTTTCTTAGTGGATTGTGCTGGCTATGTTCGGGGTATCTTCATCATTCGGATCATCATCGCCAGCGTCAACTTCAGGCCAGTCCACCTGCCAACCAGCGCTTTCCAGGCTACGTAAGACCAAATGTGCGTCAGCATTTAAAGAGTTCACCTCTCCCACGGCAGAGTTAGGCCGTACACCGTTAAGAGCATTGCGCATATCATCCTGGGTGATATCTCCCTCAACTATTACCAGCGTACCGGCATTACTGCATTCAACCATACCGGCTTTTCCTCCGGGCATTGTTACCTTAATGCGCATTCTGCAGCTCCTTAAAGCATCCCAGTAAAAACTCGATAATGCCGTCACCGTTTAAGTATGAAGTTGCAGTCAATTCAGGATCGGCGTAGCACTGCAGCGCCATTGAAAACACTTCAGTAGAGCGGCAATTGTTCAACGATGGTGCTTTCGATAATAACTTACCACTCGCGAGACTTACCCTATTATCCATGTAGATTTTTGACATGTAGTAATGACTTAGTGATGTTTTGACCTTGTACTCAGCATCGCCGTACCCGCCAAAATTGCTGTATACCAACCGTCCTTCAGTCTTTGATTTAATGAAGCCTTTTGCGCGCTCCAGCAAATGGGGGTTAGAAAATTCCACATGGTGTCCAAGTTCGTGCCACATAACATGTTCGGCATCCGTATCCGCGTCGATCGTCACAGACTGGCAGCTCTGGCTTGCACTCGCTCTAACCTTCGCCTGGTGCTCAATCTTTTTCAGCGTATCCAGCTTGCCGCCGGTCAAGGTAAAGACCTTTTCCGCAACATCGCGCGCATCGTACCCAGTACGCCATCCTGCTGTAACAGTGGTTTTCTCAATAATGTCGCTATCCAGTTCAATCGCATTGCCCCACGCTTCGGCATCTTCTTTTGACACTGGGGATGCCTGCATCACGGCATCCATAGCCGCTTTAACTTTACTGTGTATTTTCTCAACAATTAGAGGCGGGTATGGAGCTTTATCCTTGAATAACCTCTCAAGTTCATATAGCTGAACGGCTTCATCTGATTCACGGTCTATAAACCATTTAAGCCGATCTACCTCCAGACCTATCCCGCCATGTGGCGTGAAAACATCTTTCAAATATGGTTTCAACTTTTCAGGCCGGTCACGAACTTTATTAATCTGCTCAATATAATAATCGACCTCTTCAGGTAGCTTTAGACGACCATCCTTATCATTAGTTTCGGCAAGCGCTTTCAAGCGGCGTAAAACATCGATGTAAGCATCTGCCAGCTCGTCGCCGCTAAAGTCTTTCGACAGCCCTACCGCATCGAGCGAAGCCTTTCCACTTTCCATTACATCGCTAATGTCCGTGAGTGCCTTTTTGCCTGCAGCGATCGCCCACTGCAGAGCGGCTATCGTTTCAGGGATACTTTTTGCATCAGCCAGTTTTTTATCAAACTTACTCGTGACTTTCGCATAGATGGCATGCGGCATTTTCATGAATTTGTCCAGCCAGGTTCTGCAGGCCTTACGCAACTCCTGCCAGCTCAAGTCTGATTGCATTAAGTCTTCAAGCTTGTGCATAAGCATGAACAATCGATCCGGACTGGCCCCACCCTCTGATGCTTCCAAAAATAACTTCACCCGGTAATCAATATTTCTGGCATCCGCCAGTGACGGCGCAGGTTCATTATTTTTAATGGCTTCCTGCAACGCCTTGTAGTAGAAGGCGCTATTTTCTGAAGAAGTTGCCATTTCGCCAAGCAGATTGCCGCTATAACCGTGCGCTTCCACCCATGGCTGAATTAGAGGTCGCTGTGAATAAAGCATGTTTCTGCCCACAGAAGCACTCAGGCGCGCGAGATTTTCTTCAGTATTCGGATTGGCCTTAGCAAGCTTTCCGGTCATTTTGATGACGTTTACCAGCTCGTCAACGCTTGTTGCACTCGTGATCATTTGCGATATATAGGCACGGTTATCACCCGGTGCTGATTCGAACATCGCAAAGTTAAGCCCTTTCCCCTCACCAAACTCATCTTCAATTTCGGTAGAGACTGCAGACAACACATCAACAAGTGACAGGCTACCGCCGCCAAACATATCCCCCAGCGCCTGCTGCTGGTGGATTAGCTCATCATTTATTTTTTGCGCCATCTTCTTGAAGGCAGCGCCTATACGCTTGGAACTGCGACTATTGGCAACGATAAATAGCGCCAGGGCCTCAGCCTCTTTGCTGATGTCTTCAAACAGCCCTTGTTGTGCGATCACCTCTTCGATTGCCTGGCCTGAGTCTTTGGCCCGGCGCACAAGGTTAATGGCCTCCTGTAGCGCGGCAATGGCCTGTTTATCAAGACCGTCCACTTCCTCAATACCACCCACCAGCCCATTCACAGCCTCTTTGTGAACGTCACCAGATAGCATCTGCATTTGTGCAAAATCACTGGCTGCGGTGTTGAGTGCAGTCAGGATATTACGCATCTCGGGATCGGGTTCTTCTGCGACCATTTTTACAAGTCGTTCGTCTTTGTACGCTTTTGCAAAAATAGCGTTCTGAATGCGATCAATCAGCTGCTTGGTCGGCCTGCCGTCAGTCGTTACCAGACCTGCAGTTGCAGTATCCCCAATTTCGCGCATAAACGACTGAATGAAGCCGTCATTAGACCGGGCAAGTAGATTTCCCTCTTCGGAAGGGGAAAACATCGCCATAAGCCGCTCATCGAGCATTTCGGCATCTACGAATGCCTTTTCGCTCGCTGCCATTTCCTGCAGATCTGAGAGGTTGGAATCTCTGGCAAACTGAGCACGATCAACGTCGGTGACACGCTCCCTCACCAGCACCGGCATATCCATCCGGGCAATATCTTCAGCCTTAACCCCATAGTCGGCTGCATGGTCGATCAGATACTGGCGATAGCTGTCAGCCTGCCCTTGCTCATAGGCCCGTAGTATTCCCATTGAGCGCCCATTCCCCGACTCAACAACGTTGTCAGGGCCGACAATAGGCGCACCGTGGCTACTTAACCCTGAATCGGTTAATTGTGCTGGACGTAAGTTTCCGGCGATCTTGCTCACCTGAATCTTACTCGACATTCGGGTACGATCCCTCGGCTGCAGCTCCGTTGGGAATGCAGGGTTTATCGTCCCATCAAGGTTATTCGAAATTATCAGGCTACTGGCATTAACAACTTTAAAGCCCGTTTTGACCTCATCCCCTTTGCTCGTCACAACAAACGACGTTCGCCCTATGGGGGTTTGTCTCAACTGCAGTGACGCCACCAGCGTAATTAGGCTATCCAGACCTGGTGTGTTGCTAATGGCCTGTTGTGCTGTTTCCAACGGTCATACCTCCACGTTTTAGGTTTCGTGAAGGATAAGGAGTGTGTGTTATTCAGAGGGGAGAAGAAAAAGCCCCGATTAACGGGGCTGGTTATCAGAGATCAGATGGCGTAGTCATTCTGAGCAACCCACGCATTGGCCTGGCCCTTCATATCGTCCAGTGTCAGAAATTCGTTAAGGTACTCACCGACCTGGCGAAGCGTATCCACAAAATCCATTTGGGCCTGTTTTACAAACTTCCCGGAGAGAAAGTCTTTAACGATAGACGGCGTATTATCTTCAGCTGGGTCGGCTGGGATTGATTCGGTACCGTAACCCAGCTTCACCAAAATAGCGTCGATTTCGTCATTCAAATCCAGCAAATCCAGCCCTTTAGCTGTTGTGGCCTGAACCATCAATTCATCCAGGCGATCATTCAGGTCAAGGCGTTCCAGCGCGCTTAAATTCATGCTCCAGCCCCCTCTCTTTGAATTGCCACCAGTAAATCAGACAGGTGTTGCGCAGCGGCATTCACTTTGTCTTCATTTTCGTCAAAACGACCAGCATTCTGTAGTGCGGCAATAGCCCCGCGAACCTTGTTACGGGCGTCACGGATTTCCGCTATGTCTTTCGACTGCAGTTGCATTACGGCATCCAGATAACTCAACGCATCATTCGCTGCTGTATCGGCTTCAGATACCACGGGAGTTTCCTCATTAGTCTGCGGCGGCGTGGGAGGTGTTTGGCTTACCAACTCGGCCTTAACTTTCTCCATAAAGTAATCGAGATCGTCGCCTTCCGGGTAAGCAATGTTCGGCGCAGCTTTCTTCGTATTCAGCTTCACCTGAGAGCCGAACGTTGCCGGGTCACTCTCAGCCATTTCAACATATTGCTGTGCGTAATTAGCCATTGAATCACTAACGACGGTTTTCGCCAGTACATCGAGATCCGCCTCGGTCGGAATCAGCTTCAACTCAAAATTAGAGGCTTCCTGCTCTGTCAGCTTACGATCGTATTCAATGAAACCATGACGAGCCAAACGACCATATTTATCGCTCTGTTCCGGCGCATCCAAAATTGCAGTGTGATCTGCCGGGACAGCACCGATACTCGCTGGGCGACTTGTAAGCGCATAACGGTACTTAGCGGTTGGTTCTGGCGGTTGTTCTGGTGGCAACTCCGGCGGTTGTTCTGGCGGTTGCTCCGGGGGAAGTTCTGGTGGTGGTGGTGTCGTGACAACGTAACGATCAGCGCGGTTCTCTCGATAGGCTTTCAGTAATTTAGTTGCAGTAACCCCCATAGCCCCGCCCTGGGATGATGGGGATGGCATTTCATAAACCTTACCAGAAGGATCGGTAATAATTACGCTACCTTGCAGCTCGCCGTCATGATCATATGAGTTGTAACGGATTATGGCCCCATTACTCAGAGTTGCCTTACCATCAATACCCATACGGTCTTTCACTTTGCGCGTTGCATCCGTGAAAGATGAACCGGTATCAGTGGTACCGGCCTGAGATACTCCCTGCAAAGCTACAATTTTAGCCTCCAGTTCGGCATTAATTCGACGCTGGTTAGCGAGCTTCTCCCGCACGTCCCGCTCATCGCTCTGATGTGCGATTAACTTGGTCTGGAGTGATTCGACCTGAGTTAGCAGAGAGGATTGTTGTTCGCTTAACTGATCATTTTCAGCGTTCAGCGCGTCTATATCACTGCGTAATTTAACCTGAGCATCTTGCTGCTTCGTGAATTTTGCACTGTTACGCTCTGCCAGGTTTGCAAGAGCTTGCGTTACTTGCTGCAAAGACACATCGCGACCGCCAATGGGGGCCACAATATGTGTTACATCGCGCTTGTTCAGCAAGAAACGGAAGGCCACCAGCAAATCATTGTTCTTTACGCGCCCGTTATCTGCAGTCGGGGAGTGGAAAACCAGGGAAATTGACTGCCCATCTGATAATGGAATCAACGCCGTCATAATTGGAATACTGTTCACCCGGCGAACCTTACCGATGACAGCCCCTCCAATCGTTTTTTCACCGCTATCGTCCAGGCCAGCATCATCCGTACCTGCTTTAATGTCGGTTCCGTTCAAACCGCGATTTAATGCCCTTACGAACGCGCGCATGGTCTGCGACAAACGCATGCGCTCAGTGCTAATCGCTTCAAACATTGCTGCATGAGAGACATAGACCAGCTCATCGCCAAGATAAGACTGGTCCACTTCTTCAATAGTGGCGCTTTCCAGCATCAAATCGGCGCTCTGGCCCTTCATCAGTTCGTTGTAAATATCATCAGAAACTGCAGGCGCTATATAGCCAGGCACGTCTTTCAGAAGAATTTTGTCAGTCAGTATTACGGTCATTTTTCCCCCTTCTGCAGTTGTGCGATCTCTTTCTCTAACTGACTGGTTTTTGCCAGCTCCAGATTTAGCTCGGCCTGGATGTTTTCACGCGACTTTTGCGTCATGTCGGAATCAGAGGATAAGGACTCAATTTTCTTTTGAGTCGCGGTAATACCGCCCTTCAGTTCCTCACGACGTGCGCGCGCATCGCTGAGGATCTGCACACTGGATTTAACGCCTTTGGTAGTTTTTGGTTTATTGCCAGCCTCATCTTTTTTCGCAGCCCGCGCGAGTTTTCTGGCTAGCGCTTTCTGAAATGCGGTGGAGCCTTTACGGAATAAATCAGCTAATGATTTACCCAGCTCAGCCATAGTTTTTACGGGGGTGTATGGTGCGTTCTTGCCGTTCAGCTTAATGCCAGAGATATCGCCAGTGTTGTTGACCTGAACAACCATAGCCTGTTCATCAATCCCTTTCAGCTCGAAAGTTTTTACCGGGATACCATCTTTTCGACGGGCTGTGCCTGCAGGTATGATTTTGACAACCTCATACCCTGATTTAGAGATAGCCTTCTTCAGCTTATCAAGGCCTTTCTCGTTCAACTCGTCAAAGTTAAGCGTGATGTAGCCCTTATCTTTAGTTGATGACACTGTATCCCCCTTTCTCCTTTGTGATGAGGTAATTACGGGAAGTTGATTCCTGAAGCGGGAAAATACGATACAGCGGATTCATTCGACTATTGCCGTGCGTTACACGGATCGTTAGTTCCCAGGTCCCCGTATCCAGATAGCGAGTATCAATAAGTAAATACTCCTGGTTTAAGCCTTTGGGCGTTAAATCCAGTGTTCTGGTCTTACCCGTAATTACCGCAGTGGGGTTACTGGAGTCGCGCAACCAATATTCGATATGCGCGCCGGTTAGCTTCTCGCAATTGACCTTAAACTTAACCGGGAAAGCTATCGCATTGTCCTTAACGACGCCTTCACCGGCCCCCAGCAACACGACCTGCTTTCTTTTACACAAAAAGCGATCGAGCACCGCTATCGCAGCCATTCCCACAAGGAAATATTGTTGAATATCGTTCATTAGCCCCGGCCCCCTTTTGGCCCAAATAAATATTGGATTGTGTCGATAAGTCGGTTTTTGAGAGCTGTAGACACCTCGCGACCGTTGTTGCTAACAACGAGCACGGCGAGATATAGCAAGCTATCGTCCCAGGCCTTATGTCTGGCGATGTAATAAGCGGTCAATCCTGCGAGTACCGCTAACACCAATTCGGTGAGCAAGTTAAGGGATGACGCTTTTATCCTTTCCTCGCGCACCCCATGCAGGAAAACGCCAATGCCGCTGAGTAGCGACAGGAAAAGCGCCTGTATGAGATTCGCTTCTACTTCTGCCACAAACCCTCCGTAAAACTACTGATTTGAAAGGTGCAGAGTAGTGAGTATGTGTATTGCAAATGAAAGGAGTTGGCTGGGGCTGTTTGAACTTAGAACCTATCTAGCCTTCCTCCAGAGCCTGCTCCCATATCGGTCGCTTGTTGAACTCCGCTTGTTCATAGGCATCCGTATACGCATCGTCCAGGCTTTCCATCTGTGATGCAGGAAACTTTTTATAGAGCGTCGAGACACCAACATCGAAAATAATGGCGACCTGCTTACGACTCATGCCGTCGAGAATTAAACGTCCCATCTGCGCCCAATCTTCCTGTGAGTATTTTGGTGGGCGACCACCTATTCGGCCTTTTTTACGTGCAACAGCCAAGCCCGCGCGCGTTCGCTCAATGATGATTTCACGCTCCATTTCCGCCAGCGCCGACATAATATGGAATGTGAAACGCCCCATTGATGTATCGGTATTTATGCCTTCGGTCAGAGACAGAAACTTGATATTTTTCTGTTTAAATGTTTGTAGCAGATCCGCCAGGTTTATGAGTGAACGCCCCAACCGGTCCAGCTTCCATACAACAACCGTATCGCCAGGTTTTAATTTTTTGAGTAAGCGGTTTAACCCTGGTCTTTTAGCTTTCGTGCCGGTCATTTTGTCTTCGAAAATTAGCTCACAATTTGCACGTTCAATAGCTTCGCGCTGAAGTTCAGGGTTTTGGTCAATTGTTGACACTCGAACATAACCAATTCGCATATTTTTTAACCTATTTTCTGTGAGAAAAAAACGGCGAATTGTATCCGATACTTATGAGGGGGATATCAGAAATGTTGGTTTAGT
>NZ_JAOWEE010000025.1:0-283 GCF_030334295.1 Citrobacter sp. Cf088 | reverse complement strand
CTGATGGGGGATTTTGGCGAAGAGTATGGCGTGGAAAGACTGCAGTACGACGGGCGTAAAGACAGCAAACCATTACACAGGGTGGAGTTAAGCAGCTATTCGCTGAGTAAATTTAAAGCCAGCAACCAGCAGTACCAGTTTTATCTGGCCTGGAATGGTCTGAAGGACCGGGAGGTTAAGGGGCGTATCACCCGGCAGAAGTGGAACGAGATGGGACAAATCCCGGATGCACCTGCGCATGTGGACTGGAACGAAGCGGAGCGGTACTGCGCCTGGCTGGGAG
>NZ_JAOWEE010000024.1:0-265 GCF_030334295.1 Citrobacter sp. Cf088 | reverse complement strand
CAGTAAAGATGGTGGAGCTATGCGGGATCGAACCGCAGACCTCCTGCGTGCAAGGCAGGCGCTCTCCCAGCTGAGCTATAGCCCCATCGTAGTTATCTCATTCACCTTAATTCCTGCTGAGACAAGGCGTGGAGCGGCGAAGCATACTGAAGTATGCGAGTCGTTTCACAACGCGGTATCAGAAAGAATTTGGTAGGCCTGAGTGGACTTGAACCACCGACCTCACCCTTATCAGGGGTGCGCTCTAACCACCTGAGCTACAAGC
>NZ_JAOWEE010000023.1:0-219 GCF_030334295.1 Citrobacter sp. Cf088 | reverse complement strand
ATAATGCGACTCCACACAGCGGGGGTGATTAGCTCAGCTGGGAGAGCACCTCCCTTACAAGGAGGGGGTCGGCGGTTCGAACCCGTCATCACCCACCAACTACTTTATGTAGTCTCCGCCGTGTAGAGTAAGAAATTGAGAAGTGGGTGATTAGCTCAGCTGGGAGAGCACCTCCCTTACAAGGAGGGGGTCGGCGGTTCGATCCCGTCATCACCCACC
>NZ_JAOWEE010000022.1:0-562 GCF_030334295.1 Citrobacter sp. Cf088 | reverse complement strand
GAAACATCTTCGGGTTGTGAGGTTAAGCGACTAAGCGTACACGGTGGATGCCCTGGCAGTCAGAGGCGATGAAGGACGTGCTAATCTGCGATAAGCGTCGGTAAGGTGATATGAACCGTTATAACCGGCGATTTCCGAATGGGGAAACCCAGTGTGATTCGTCACACTATCATTACGTGAATACATAGCGTAATGAAGCGAACCGGGGGAACTGAAACATCTAAGTACCCCGAGGAAAAGAAATCAACCGAGATTCCCCCAGTAGCGGCGAGCGAACGGGGAGCAGCCCAGAGTCTGAATCAGCTTGTGTGTTAGTGGAACGGTCTGGAAAGTCCGACGGTACAGGGTGATAGTCCCGTACACCAAAATGCACAGGTTGTGAACTCGAAGAGTAGGGCGGGACACGTGGTATCCTGTCTGAATATGGGGGGACCATCCTCCAAGGCTAAATACTCCTGACTGACCGATAGTGAACCAGTACCGTGAGGGAAAGGCGAAAAGAACCCCGGCGAGGGGAGTGAAAAAGAACCTGAAACCGTGTACGTACAAGCAGTGGGAGCCT
>NZ_JAOWEE010000021.1:0-213 GCF_030334295.1 Citrobacter sp. Cf088 | reverse complement strand
AATGGTTTTACACCGATGCAGCATATTCATTACATGAACTGATTCTACTTATCGCCTCCGCTAAAAATAGAGGAATTACCATTTCAGGCTTCGCGAAGTATGTCGCTGCCTTTTGGAGGATAGCCAGTTCCTCAGCTTGTTCCGCCAGCTGTCGCTTTAACCGGACATTTTTTGCGGCCACCTCACTTTCACGTTCTGAAGAGGTCATTTGTT
>NZ_JAOWEE010000001.1:0-264 GCF_030334295.1 Citrobacter sp. Cf088 | reverse complement strand
GAGGTTCGAATCCTCCCGGATGCACCATCTTCTCCGAGATAGCAGCAAAACTGTTGTTTCATGGTCTGCGAGATAATCGCCAGTACCAGGGAGAATAACGTTGCTTCAGCAACGGCCCGCAGGGCGAGGCGCAGCCGAGTAATCCTCCCGGATGCACCATCTTCTTTGCAGTATCAGTAGTAATCAGCAATTCCCGATGCATCCGTAGCTCAGCTGGATAGAGTACTCGGCTACGAACCGAGCGGTCGGAGGTTCGAATCCTCC
>NZ_JAOWEE010000020.1:0-310 GCF_030334295.1 Citrobacter sp. Cf088 | reverse complement strand
GTGATCGTTGAGCTTAGCTGCCCTTCGGGTCATAGAAATCCTTTTTAAATCAAGTTAGTAGAAAATTATACTTATGAACATACCGATTTTTCGAGGGGATTTCCGGGAGGGGGTCAAAAAGCTCTTCATACGGATATTGGATAGGGAACAAATAAGACTCAGCATATGCTCTGATGCAAGGGAAAAATAGATACTTAGTTGTCATTAATAATGTATAAAAAAATGATAAATGATCTTGACCCTCCATCTCCGAACAGCTTTTGTATCTTAAGTTAACGATGTCCGCTGCCGCCGGTATTCCCTCGGGGAG
>NZ_JAOWEE010000019.1:0-218975 GCF_030334295.1 Citrobacter sp. Cf088 | reverse complement strand
GGCGAGCGAAGCGAGTCATCCTGCACGACCCACCAATGTAAAAAGGCGCCCTAAAGGCGCCTTTTTGCTATCTGCGATTTATACAACTGCCTGATGCGCTACGCTTATCAGGCCTACCGACAATACTCCCCTCGTAGGCCTGATAAGACGTTAGTCGCCATCCGGCACAGATATCACATCGTCAATGCCGCTACCAGTTTCTCCAGCGCGGGTGTCGCCTGCTGCTGGTCATACACAATATATAAATCCGCCGGAATACGTTCCTCTAACGGTCGGAATACCACGCCTGGCCAACTCATCTGCGCATAACTGTCAGCAATTAACGTAATACCAATCCCCATGCTGATCATCGCCAGCACCGTTTGCGGCTCCCTCACCTCACGGATAATCATCGGGGAAAATCCAGCGCTCAGGCAAACTCGCTGCAAAAATGCCCAGTCGGTATGAATGGAGGGCATCGTGACAAAATATTCATTTCTCAACGCTTCCAGCGGTACGGATTCACAGGCGGTAAGAGCATGTTCTTCTGGTATGGCCACTAAAAATGAGGACTCATGTAAGCGCAGGCTGGTAAATCCGGGAGAGGGTTCAGTAGCCATGCGCCAAATCCCCGCATCCAGTTCACGTCTTTCCAGCATCGTCATCTGCATTGCGGGCATGTTCTCGCGAAACTGCACCTCGACGTTGGGATTTTCCTTCAGAAAACGCCGCATCACCGGACGCATTTTTCCCCACATTGCGGTACCAATGACGCCTAGCTCAATTCGCCCTGCCTCACCGCGACCAATCTGTTCCACTCGTGCCAGCGCCTGATTAGCACTGGATAACAGTCTGCGCGATTCTTCCATCAAAATTTTTCCGGCGTGGGTTAACGCCACGCTGCGGGAATGACGGATAAATAGCAACGTGCCGAGCTGTTGTTCCAGCTCTTTAATATGCGTACTGAGGGGCGGTTGCGACATATTCAGGCGAGCAGCAGCGCGTCCAAAATGCAGTTCTTCTGCGACGGCAAGAAAATAACGCAGTAACTTCAGATCGATGCGGTGCGTGCGTTCCATGGATAATGCGCTCCTGAGTGAAGATTAATGCGCAAAGTTACCACATTGCATCGCAGAAAATGAAACGGCGGGTATCAGAACCCGCCGCTAAAGGAGCATTAATGTGCCAGTGATTTCTGCGCCAGTCGTTCAGGCTCATGCTTATATTTAAAGAACAATGCAAAGATAACCGCCAGGACCAGCGCGTAAGCGGCAAACACCAGCCAGATAGTTTGCCAATCCTTGACGCCATCGACAGAAAAATAGTCCACCGCCATCCCGCTCAGGATTGAACCCACCCACGCGCCAATGCCATTTACCATCGTCATAAACAACCCTTGGGCGCTGGCGCGAATGCTTGAGTCAACTTCCTGCTCGACAAATACCGATCCGGAGATGTTGAAGAAATCAAACGCGCAGCCGTAAACGATCATCGACATCAGCAGTAGCACAAAGCCAAACGGAGACGGATCGCCAAAGGCAAAGAAGCCAAAGCGCAGCGTCCACGCCAGCATACTCATCAGCATCACTGTTTTAATGCCAAAGCGTTTAAGGAAGAATGGAATAGTGAGGATAAAACCCACTTCCGCCATCTGCGAAACTGACAGCAAAATGGAGGGATATTTCACCACAAAGCTGTTGGCAAACTCAGGGTTACGGGCAAAATCATGCAGGAACGGATTGCCAAAGACGTTGGTGATTTGCAGCACCGCCCCCAGCATCATGGCAAACAAAAAGAAAATTGCCATACGCGGATTTTTAAACAAAACAAACGCATCCAGCCCCAGTTTACTGGCCATCGTGGCGGACTCTTTTTTCTCCGCAACCGGTATTTTTGGTAACGTCAGCGCATACAGAGCCAGCAGCAGCGATGCGCCTGAAGCGATATAAAGCTGTGCGCTGCTCAGTTCCAGTCCCATTAAGCTGACCGTCCACATCGCCACAATAAAACCTATCGTGCCAAATACACGAATTGGCGGGAACGCGGTGGCCGGATCCTGACCCGATTGTGCAAGGCATGAATATGAGACGCTGTTCGATAACGCAATCGTCGGCATATACGCCATCGCGTTAACCAACATTACCCAGAACATAGTCTGTGGATCGGTAACGGTTGTGGCGTACAGCAACACGCCAGCACACACCAGATGGCACAGCATATAAGCGCGCTCGGCACGCAGCCACTTATCGGCGATGATCCCCATAATGCCCGGCATAATAATCGCTGCCAGCCCTTTCGAGCTGTAGACCATACCCACATTCGCGCCGGTAAAATCCAGGGTGTTAATCATGTAAGAACCCAGGGTTACCAGCCAGCTTCCCCAGATGAAATATTGCAAAAACGACATGAGCTTTAAGCGAGATGCGATACCCATTTTTCCGTTCCTTGCCATAAAGTAAGACCCCGCAAGCGGGGTCATGTTTTAATTATTCAGGCCAGTTTGCGCAAGAAGCCGCAGATCAGATTGATGAAGTTCTGCCGGGAGAGTTCCGCTGCAGCCAACGTCTGTGCGTGAGATAACTTCACATCCCCCAAACCTTCAGCCAGGTTGGTGATGGCAGCCACCGCAACCACTTTCAGACCGCAGTGGCGCGCGGAGATAACTTCAGGCACTACCGACATCCCCACCACGTCGCCGCCAATAATTTGCATCATGCGGATTTCTGCCGCCGTTTCAAAGTTCGGTCCCGGATAAGAAACAAACACCCCTTCGCTCAGCGGAAACCCTTCTTCTGCGGCGACGGTTTGCAGGATCGCACGATAGTCAGCATCATAGGCATTCGCCAGCGAAAAGAATCGCTCACCAAAACGCTCATCGTTTAGTCCGACCATTGGTGTACCTGGCATCGTATTAATGTGATCGCTAAGCGCAACGAGACTACCTGGTCCGACTTCGGGGCGCAAAGAACCTGCGGCATTAGTACAAAATAACAGTTCGCAGCCCAGCAGCTTCAGGGTGCGAATGGCGTCGGTCATCACCGTCATGCCGCGACCTTCATAAAAATGCCCACGTCCTTTCATACAAGCCACCGGAATACCCGCCAGATTTCCCAGCACCAGCTCACCGGCATGACCATGTACAGTACTGACAGGGAATCCCGGCAATTTTTCGTAAGAGATGGCCACTGCATCCTCGATTTGATCCGCCAGAGCACCGAGGCCAGAGCCAAGAATAAAGGCTACGCGCGGGGTGAAATCGGGTTTGTAACTACGAATGATGTCGGCGCTATACCAGGGATTTTGCGAGAAAAGAGAGTGACTCATGAGATATCCTTAATACTGAGTAGTCGAAAATAATGTCGCGTACCGCACTGTTATAGCGAGACTACGCAATCGATTACCAATACCGTTTATCCCGACAACCGATAGTAAATCGGTATCGATGAGTCGCCCTAAACCAGCCTGAAATCACATTTTTTTCGGGCCAGAAATGGCACAGGAATAGAGATACATGAAGATTTGGAACTTTTATTATTAAACTCCGCTCCGCCATATTGTAACTGAAGTTCTGTTCACTAATGCCGATACCCATGTTTTATGGCGTGAGGAATCCGTATGACAACGATTAACGTTTCCACCCCAACTGTTCAAAGCAGTAGTGGTGGTGGAAAAGCCCCAGCCGGGAATGACATCTCCGCTCAGATTGCACAAGTCACCCAAAAGATAACCAAGCTAACTCAGCAGCTCAAAGATATTCCCAATAGTAGTGGCAGTGTTGAGCAGAAGCGCGAACAGCAGGAGCTTATTCAGACACAAATCAAGATGTTACAAGCACAGCTGGCTCAACTGTTGCGACGGCAGGCCGAGGAGTCACAGCAAAAGCAAAGCGCCGATCAGAGAAAAGCTGAGGGCATCAACACGGCTTCCGACCAACATCAGGTCGATATTTATATCTGATACAACGGATCACGGGCACGACCAGCGGTTAATTCACTGGCCTGCATACGCACCACGTCCCACAGCGCCTGAGCCGCGGTTGATAAAGAGCGGTTTTTACGTCGAGCCAGCATCAGTTGCCGTTCAACTACCGGCGTCAGGCGCTTAACCTGCAAGTGACTGCCCTGCGGTAAGGGAAGCGCCAGTGCGGGCAGCACGCTGATGCCAATCCCCGCCTCCACCATCGGGAACAGCGTGGCGGGATGACCAATCTCCTGAACGATGTTGGCATCAATGGAAAAATGGGCCAACGCCGCATCGATCAGCGGTCGACTACCGGAAGCGTAATCCTGTAACACCAAACGTTCGTGATACAAATCCTGCCAGTTCACCCACTCACGTTGGGCTAACGGATGATCCTGGCGACACAGCAGCAGGAACGGTTCGGACAGTACGGCTTCACACTGCAGATCGGTCACGGCACCAGGATCTATCACAATGCCAAAATCGACTTCTCCCTGGCGAATACTTTCCAGCACCCACTGCTGGGGCCTGTCGTGCAGCACAAAATCGATCGCAGGATAAAGCTCATTACTCTGGGCAATACACTGTGGAATAAGGTGAGCAGAGATTGTCTGGCTGGCGGCAACACGCACCGTTCCGGTTAACTGTGTCCCCACCTGGCCTGCTTCACGCAGCGTGCTGTGCAGTTCATCCAGAATACGTTCCAGGCGCGCCGCCAACTGGTGCCCCGCTTCCGTCAGCACCACTTCCCGCGTTGTTCTATCTAACAACCGCACACCCGTCTGCCCTTCAAGCTCTTTAACGCTGTGGCTGACCGCAGACTGGCTTAAGCCAATGATATCCCCCGCCCGGCTAAAACTTTTAGCCTGGGCGACGGTAACAAAGATACGCAACTGACGCAGAGAGTAATTCATCTATTCGATTCATATATGGATGCAATAAATCAATTTTATTTCTCAAATGGAAAAACGCAAAATGTTGCTACTGAATTTCAGGAGCTTTTATGAAACTTTTTCGTATCCTTGATCCGTTCACGATTACGTTGATTACGGTCGTATTACTGGCGTCCTTTTTCCCAGCCGAAGGTGGCTTTGTGCCTTTCTTTGAAGGCTTAACTACCGCTGCCATTGCCCTGCTGTTTTTTATGCACGGGGCCAAGCTCTCTCGTGAGGCAATTATTGCCGGCGGTAGTCACTGGCGTTTGCATCTGTGGGTGATGTGCAGCACGTTTGTTGTTTTCCCGGTGCTGGGCGTTCTGTTCGCCTGGTGGGCACCAGTTAATGTTGATCCGATGCTGTACACCGGTTTTCTGTACCTGTGTATTTTGCCAGCCACGGTGCAGTCGGCAATCGCCTTTACGTCGCTGGCGGGGGGTAATGTTGCCGCCGCCGTGTGTTCCGCTTCGGCCTCCAGCCTGCTGGGTATTTTTCTCTCACCGTTGCTGGTTGGCCTGGTAATGAATATGCATGGCGCAGAAGGCAGCCTGGAGCAGGTGGGGAAAATCATGCTGCAGCTGCTGCTGCCGTTCGTACTGGGACATCTTTCGCGTCCGTGGATTGGTAACTGGGTGTCCCGACATAAAAAATGGATTGCAAAAACGGATCAATCATCCATTTTACTGGTGGTTTACTCCGCCTTCAGTGAAGCCGTGGTTAATGGGATCTGGCACAAAGTGGGGATTGGCTCACTGCTGTTTATCGTAGTGGTCAGCATCGTATTGCTGGCAATTGTGATTGGCATCAACGTCTTTGTTGCGCGTAAATGCGGCTTCAACAAAGCCGATGAGATCACCATTGTCTTTTGCGGATCGAAAAAGAGCCTGGCGAATGGGATCCCAATGGCAAATATTCTGTTCCCGACGTCAGTGATAGGAATGATGGTGCTGCCGCTGATGATCTTCCATCAAATTCAACTGATGGTTTGTGCGGTGCTGGCACGTCGCTACAAGCAACAGACGGACGCATTGCAGGCGCAGCAGAAAAGCCGCGCCGCAAAGGCTTAAAGCGGGCGTTTCAGGGGCTGCACCAGTTGCGTCAGCCCTTCAGTTTTAATCAGCAGCGTGATTTGCATCAGTTCGCCGAGCTTGCCCGGCGGGAATTCATCCTTACGGGCAAACCACAGCAGATACTCTTCCGGTACATCAATCAGCCGACGCCCTTTATATTTGCCAAAGGGCATCACGGTATTGGCGATTTCAACCAGCTGCTCTTTTTCCATCTCAGGCACCCAGTAAGCGGATCATTTCAGCTTCGTCGATCACTTCAATGCCCAACTCCTGCGCTTTTGCCAGTTTAGAGCCCGCCGCTTCCCCCGCAATCACTAGATCGGTTTTCTTCGACACGCTACCGGCCACTTTTGCCCCCAGCTCGGTCAGTCGTGCTTTGGCATCATCACGCGACATCAGGCTCAGGCTCCCGGTCAGCACCACCGTCTTACCCGCGAAGGGGCTGTCGATTTCTTCAGCGTTGATAACCACCGGCGCTGGCCAGTGAATCCCCTGCTCCAAAAGCTGGACGATCACCTCGCGGTTACTCTCTTCGGCAAAGAAATTAAACACGTGGGTCGCCACCACGATGCCGACATCCGGCACTTTTTGCAGCTCTTCAACAGAGGCGGCTTCCAGCGCCTCGAGCGTGCCGAAATATGCCGCCAGACCTGCAGCCGTCGCTTCGCCGACTTCACGAATACCCAGCGCATAGAGGAAACGGGCAAACGTGGTCTCTTTCGCTTTTTCCAGCGCATTTACTACGTTTTGCGCCGACTTCGGCCCCATGCGATCAAGACCGGTCAGCTTACCTGCGGTCAGCGTGAAGAGATCCGCTGGCGTATGGACATACTCTTTCTCGACCAGTTGATCGATAATTTTGTCGCCCATGCCGTCGACGTCCAGCGCACGGCGGGAAACGAAGTGTTTCAATGATTCCTTCCGCTGTGCCCCGCAGATTAAACCTCCGGTACAACGAGTGACCGCTTCGCCTTCCACACGCTCAACGTCAGAGTTGCATACCGGACAGTGGGTGGGAAACTCGATTTCGCGGGTATTGTCCGGGCGCTCGGAAAGCACGACGTTCACTACCTGCGGGATGACATCGCCCGCACGGCGAATGACGACTTTATCGCCAATACGCAAACCAAGACGCTCAATTTCATCCGCATTGTGCAAGGTGGCGTTACTGACCAACACCCCGGCAACCTGAACTGGCTCAAGGCGGGCGACAGGCGTAATCGCCCCTGTACGTCCAACCTGAAACTCAACATCGCGGACAAAGGTCATCTGCTCCTGCGCCGGGAACTTAAAGGCCACCGCCCAACGCGGCGCGCGGGCAACAAAACCCAGTTGTTCCTGCAAGGCCATAGAGTTGACTTTGATCACCACACCATCGATATCGAATCCCAGCGTCGGTCGGTCTTCTTCAACCTTATGATAGTAAGCAAGTACTTCCTCCGGAGAGTCGCAAAGCGCCACTCTGTCGCTCACCGGCAATCCCCACTCTTTAAATTGCAGCAGACGGCCCAGATGGGTATCGGGCAACACACCACCTTCCAGCACACCAACGCCATAGCAGAAGAAAGTAAGCGGTCGCTTCGCAGTGATACGCGGATCGAGCTGGCGTAATGACCCAGCCGCCGCATTACGCGGGTTAGCAAACACTTTGTTGCCAGTACGGCGGGCCTCTTCGTTGATTTTTTCAAACCCGGCCTGCGGCAGGAACACCTCGCCGCGCACTTCCAGACGCGTCGGAATGTTATCGCCGCGCAGTTTTAACGGGATCGCACGAATGGTGCGCACGTTCGAGGTAATGTCTTCCCCGGTGGTGCCATCGCCGCGCGTTGCGGCGCTAACCAGCACGCCGTTTTCATAGAGAATACTCACCGCCAGCCCGTCAAGCTTCAGCTCACAGCACCAGGTTAGTTTGTCCGTACTCTTCAGCCGGTCCTGTACGCGCTTGTTAAAGGCGAGAAAACTCTCTTCATCAAACACGTTATCCAGCGACAGCATCGGCACTTCATGGCGAATCTGACTGAACGCCGTTAACGGGGCGGCGCCAACGCGTTGGGTTGGCGAGTCAGGGGTAATAAGGTCCGGATGCTGCGCTTCCAGCTCGCGGAGTTCGCGCAGCAGACGATCGTATTCCGCATCGGGAATTTCCGGCGCGTCCATCACATGGTAGAGATACTCATGATGGCGAAGCGTGGTTCGCAGTTCTGTCAGTTGTTGTTCGATTGATTCCATATCGCACCATCAATGATAAAAAACCCCCGACAGGCGGGGGTTTAGCAAGGAGATGTCACGCCAAAGGAGAATCAGGCGCGAGATTCTTTAACTTCGCGGATGCGGTCCTGATACTCGCGCAGTTTCTGCGGCGTCATCATGCGACGTTGATCGTCAAGCACCACACCACCCACTTCATCGGCGATGTGCTGTGCGGACTGCAGCATCAGCTTAAAGTTTTGCAGCTCGTCCCCATAGGACGGAACCTGCATAAAAATAGTTACGCCAGGGGTGCTGAAATCACCCGTCATTTCGGGGTCAAACGTTCCTGGGTTAACCATATTGGCAAGGCTGAACAGCGACGGACCGCTGCCATCCGGGCTCAAATGACGATGGAAAATATTCATATCGCCAAATTTAAAGCCGGCTTGCTGAATGCTATTGAGCAGCACTTCACCGTTGAGCTCGCTACCGTGATGCGCCGCAACGTTCATAATAATGACCGCTTCTTTACGCTGCGGTTTTTCAGCAGCTGGCGCTTCTTCAACTACCGGCTCAGGCTGCGGTTGATGTTCAACGGCAGGCTCTGCGGGCTGGAAAGTCTGCGGCGCAGGTTGCGGAGCTTGCTGCACGGGCTGCTGAACCTGCGGAGCAACGGGCTGATGCTGCATCGGCTGCTGTACAGGTTGTTGCTGAACAGGCTGATGTTGCACCGGCTGCTGCGGTTGTACAGACTGCGGCTGAGCATGCGGCGGCGGTACCGGCGCTTGTGCAGGCTGCTGCGCGGGTTGACGCGGCTGAGCCGACGCATAAGGCGGCTGGTACTGGTGTTGCGGCGACTGAGGAGGAACACCATGTTCCTGCGCGTTACCGGGAGCATGATTCACACGATGAACGCGAACTTCGCCCACGCCTTCGTCTTCCTCGACGTTGTCGTCGAACGAATCCTCGTCTTCACGTTTAGACTTCATGCGTTTCAGTGGGCGATCGCGGAATATAGAAGACCGCTCTTTACGGCTAGTCCAAAAACCATGTACCAGTAAAGCGATTATGGCGATCGCGCCAACAATGATTAATATCAGACGCAAATCCTGCATCATTATATTCTCTGTTGTTCTAACACCTTGCCACCACGGCAAACATTTACTCACTAAGAGTATTTGTCGATTACGCCAAGTGCAAGTGCACTCTTGGCTTTCACGGCATAAAGATGAACAAAATTGTGCTTTTTGCTGTTTTTTCGAACATTTCTGAACAGCTTAACGCTCAACAACCCGGTAAGATACGCAAAGTTTACCAGAGCTTATATAACAAGGAGTATGTCCTGACCATGGTTTCATCATCTGCAGTCGTACCTCGCAGCGGCCTTTATTACTTTTCACAGGGATGGAAGCTCATCACCCAACCGGGCATTCGTCGCTTTGTCATCCTGCCTTTGCTGGTGAATATCCTGCTGATGGGCGGCGCATTCTGGTGGCTATTCACACAACTCGATAGCTGGATCCCCTCGCTGATGAGTCACGTCCCTGACTGGCTTCAGTGGCTCAGCTACTTGCTGTGGCCGATTGTCACTATCTCCGTACTACTGGTGTTCGGCTACCTGTTTTCCACCATAGCCAACTGGATTGCCGCGCCGTTTAACGGTCTGCTGGCTGAACAACTGGAAGCGCGCTTAACGGGCGCAACACCGCCTGACACCGGCGTTCTCGGCATCATGAAAGATGTTCCCCGTATTATGAAACGTGAATGGCAAAAGCTGGCGTGGTATCTCCCGCGCGCCATCGTGTTGCTGATCCTCTATTTCATTCCGGGTATTGGGCAGACCGTCGCCCCGGTGCTGTGGTTCCTGTTCAGCGCATGGATGCTGGCCATTCAGTACTGCGATTATCCGTTTGATAACCATAAGGTGCCTTTTAAGGAGATGCGCGTCGCGCTGCGCACACGCAAGGTCACCAATATGCAATTTGGCGCATTAACCAGTTTGTTCACCATGATTCCGGTGCTCAATCTGTTCATCATGCCGGTCGCGGTTTGTGGTGCTACGGCGATGTGGGTAGACTGCTATCGTGCTAAGCACGCGTTATGGAAGTAATGCAAAAATGTGTAAAAGCGGGCTGGCTTATGCCCGCTCTTATTCCATACTGCAAGGCATTATTTCCCATCAGCATATAGATATGCGATTTCCTTACTTCCCCATACTTTCTCAACAGGTATGCTGAAGCGGTATCCCAATTTCATACAGTTAAGGACAGGCCATGAGTAAGATTTTTGAAGACAACTCGCTGACTATCGGTCATACGCCGCTGGTTCGACTGAACCGTATCGGTAACGGACGCATTCTGGCGAAGGTGGAATCTCGTAACCCGAGCTTTAGCGTCAAATGCCGTATCGGTGCCAATATGATTTGGGATGCCGAAAAACGTGGTGTACTGAAACCGGGTGTTGAGCTGGTAGAACCGACCAGCGGCAACACGGGGATTGCGCTAGCCTACGTTGCCGCAGCCCGCGGTTACAAACTGACTCTGACCATGCCGGAAACGATGAGCATTGAGCGCCGCAAGCTGTTGAAAGCTCTGGGTGCGAACCTGGTGCTGACCGAAGGCGCAAAAGGGATGAAGGGTGCAATCCAGAAAGCGGAAGAAATTGTCGCCAGCGATCCGGAGAAGTTCCTGCTGCTGCAGCAGTTCAGCAACCCGGCGAACCCGGAAATTCACGAAAAAACCACCGGCCCGGAAATCTGGGAAGATACCGATGGCCAGGTTGATGTCTTTATTTCCGGCGTAGGTACCGGCGGTACATTGACTGGTGTGACCCGTTATATCAAAGGCACTAAAGGCAAAACCGATCTGATCACCGTCGCGGTTGAACCTACCGACTCCCCGGTTATCGCCCAGGCGCTGGCGGGTGAAGAACTTAAACCGGGCCCACATAAAATTCAGGGGATTGGCGCGGGTTTCATTCCAGGCAACCTTGATCTGAAACTTATCGATAAAGTCGTCGCCATCACCAATGATGAAGCAATCTCTACTGCGCGTCGCCTGATGGAAGAAGAAGGTATTCTGGCGGGCATTTCTTCCGGCGCTGCTGTTGCTGCCGCGCTTAAGCTGCAGGAAGATGAAACCTTTACCAATAAGAATATAGTGGTTATTCTACCGTCATCGGGTGAGCGTTATCTGAGCACTGCACTGTTTGCCGATCTCTTCACAGAGAAAGAACTGCAACAGTAATGCCAGCATGTTAAAAACGCGTAAAAAAGCACCCATTTGGGTGCTTTTTTGTGGCCTGCTTCAAAGTTTCAACTCGCCTGGCATTGATTCAACCCACCAGAACTGGTATTTAACCAAGCTAATTATTTTGATGCGCGAAATTAATCGTTACAGGAAAAGCGCTAGCTGAATCGATTTTATGATTTGGTTCAACTCTTCCTTTCGCGGCATAATGTTTAATGACGAACGAAACGTCAGCGGCAAGAAGTTGCCAGCAACGGATTGCACCGAACTCCTTTTGTGTCGCGTCCAGTTTACGCCGATGCTAACAATACAGGCTAAAGTTGAACCGCCAGGCTAGACTTTAGTTCCACAACACTAAACCTATAAGTTGGGGAAATATAATGTTCCAGCAAGAAGTTACCATTACCGCTCCGAACGGTCTGCATACTCGCCCTGCTGCTCAGTTTGTTAAAGAAGCAAAAGGCTTTACTTCTGATATTACTGTGACTTCCAACGGCAAAAGCGCTAGCGCCAAAAGCCTGTTTAAACTGCAGACTCTGGGCCTGACTCAGGGTACCGTTGTTACCCTGTCCGCAGAAGGTGAAGACGAGCAGAAAGCAGTTGAGCATCTGGTTAAACTGATGGCTGAACTCGAGTAAGTTCAACGAGTTCTTTTAAATATCAGTCACAAGTAAGGTAGGGTTATGATTTCAGGCATTTTAGCATCCCCGGGTATCGCTTTCGGTAAAGCATTGCTACTGAAAGAAGACGAAATCGTCATTGACCGGAAAAAAATTTCTGCCGACAAGGTTGATCAGGAAGTTGAACGTTTTCTGAGCGGTCGTGCCAAGGCATCTGCGCAACTGGAAGCGATCAAAACCAAAGCTGGTGAAACGTTCGGTGAAGAAAAAGAAGCCATCTTTGAAGGGCATATCATGCTGCTCGAAGATGAGGAGCTGGAGCAGGAAATCATAGCCCTGATTAAAGATAAGCACATGACGGCTGATGCAGCCGCGCATGAAGTTATCGAAGGTCAGGCCACAGCCCTGGAAGAGCTGGATGATGAATACCTGAAAGAACGTGCGGCTGACGTACGTGACATCGGTAAACGCCTGCTGCGTAACATCCTGGGTCTGGCAATTATCGACCTGAGCGCTATTCAGGAAGAAGTTATCCTGGTAGCCGCAGACCTGACCCCGTCAGAAACCGCACAGCTGAACCTGAACAAGGTGCTGGGTTTCATTACTGACGCGGGCGGACGTACTTCCCATACCTCTATCATGGCGCGTTCTCTGGAACTGCCTGCCATCGTCGGTACGGGTAGCGTCACCTCTCAGGTTAAAAACGACGACTATCTGATTCTGGATGCCGTAAACAATCAGGTTTACGTCAATCCGACCAACGACGTTATCGAGCAACTGCGTGCCGTTCAGGAGCAGGTTGCAACCGAGAAAGCGGAACTCGCTAAGCTGAAAGATCTGCCGGCTATCACGCTGGACGGACATCAGGTTGAAGTTTGCGCTAATATCGGTACCGTTCGTGACGTTGAAGGCGCTGAACGTAACGGCGCTGAAGGTGTGGGTCTGTACCGCACCGAATTCCTGTTCATGGACCGTGAATCGCTGCCAACTGAAGAAGAACAGTTTGCTGCGTATAAAGCCGTTGCTGAAGCCTGTGGCTCTCAGGCGGTCATCGTTCGCACCATGGACATCGGCGGCGATAAAGAACTGCCGTACATGAATTTCCCGAAAGAAGAGAACCCGTTCCTGGGCTGGCGTGCCGTGCGTATCGCCATGGATCGTAAAGAGATCCTGCGTGACCAGGTTCGCGCGATTCTGCGCGCCTCTGCTTTCGGTAAACTGCGCATTATGTTCCCAATGATCATCTCTGTTGAAGAAGTGCGTGCACTGCGCAAAGAGATTGAAATCTACAAACAGGAACTGCGCGACGAAGGTAAAGCATTTGACGAGAGCATTGAGATTGGCGTGATGGTGGAAACACCGGCTGCGGCAACAATTGCGCGTCATTTAGCCAAAGAAGTTGATTTCTTTAGTATCGGCACCAATGATTTAACGCAGTACACCCTGGCAGTTGACCGTGGTAATGATATGATTTCACACCTTTACCAACCGATGTCGCCATCTGTGCTGACGCTGATCAAGCAAGTTATTGATGCTTCTCATGCTGAAGGCAAATGGACTGGCATGTGTGGTGAGCTTGCAGGCGACGAACGTGCTACACTTCTGTTGCTGGGGATGGGTCTGGACGAATTCTCTATGAGCGCCATTTCTATCCCGCGCATTAAGAAGATTATCCGTAACACGAACTTCGAAGATGCGAAGGTGTTAGCAGAGCAGGCTCTTGCTCAACCGACAACGGACGAGTTAATGACGCTGGTTAACAAGTTCATTGAAGAAAAAACAATCTGCTAATCCACGAGATGCGGCCCAATTTACTGCTTAGGAGAAGATCATGGGTTTGTTCGATAAACTGAAATCTCTGGTTTCTGATGATAAGAAAGACACCGGAACTATTGAGATTGTTGCTCCGCTCTCTGGCGAGATCGTCAACATCGAAGACGTGCCGGATGTAGTTTTTGCTGAAAAAATCGTTGGTGATGGCATCGCTATCAAACCAACCGGTAACAAAATGGTTGCTCCTGTTGACGGCACCATCGGCAAAATCTTTGAAACCAACCACGCTTTCTCTATCGAATCCGACAGCGGCATTGAGCTGTTTGTTCACTTCGGTATTGATACCGTTGAACTGAAAGGCGAAGGCTTCAAACGCATCGCTGAAGAAGGTCAGCGCGTGAAAGTGGGCGACCCGGTTATTGAATTCGATCTGCCGCTGCTGGAAGAAAAAGCCAAGTCTACCCTGACTCCGGTTGTTATCTCCAACATGGACGAAATCAAAGAACTGATCAAACTGTCCGGTAGCGTGACCGTGGGTGAAACCCCGGTTATCCGCATCAAGAAGTAATTCTTGCCGCAGAGAAAAATGGCGCCGATTGGCGCCATTTTTTTATACACTTCATCCGCCATTAAATGTGTGCAGTCACCGGGCGATAACACGCCTCGCGCATCAGGATTTTCATGCCCTCCGGCCCGCTCTCCAGCATCCGTCGTTCCGAATCCGCCACTAACAACTCACAGTCGTAACCACCCGCAATGCCGAACATAGCCCGCGCCACGCAGATATCTTCCAGTGCCGCTGTCCCGCAGGTATCAAAGTGTCCAACCATACGCCCATTCTGGCGAACTACCAGCCGGTAACTCTTCATCGCGCCTCCCCTGCCGGTGGCAGAATTAATTCATCACAGCCGCACTGGTGCGTCCACGTCATCACGTCCAGCACCCGCTGTGCAGCATCGTGCGTCGCGGTCGTCAGCGCTTTCCCCATCACAAGGCCGCTCACCAGCTCGGCACAGAACAGATCGCCAGTCCCCTTCAGATCCGTTTTCACTCGCGGATGAGCTAACACCTCAACCGTTTCAGCCGTCACCACCGCAACATGAATAATCTCTTCCGTATCCGCCGGCGCACTGGTGATCACCACCCATTTCAGGGTGTCGGTGAGCAGTGATTGTGCCGCCGTAATGGCTTCATCAAGCGTACGACACGGCTTTCCGCTCAGCATTTGCAGCTCGAACACATTTGGAGTCAGCCCCTGAGCCAGCGGTAGCAGGTGCTGACGATAAGCCTCCGGAATTTCGGCTTTAACATACATACCGCTATCCGTATCGCCAATCACGGGGTCGACCAAAATGCACAGGTCCGGATGCGTAGTCAGAACGGTTTTCAGCCACTGTGCCAGCAAGGCGATTTGTTCCGCGCTGCCCATGTACCCTGTCGTCACCGCCTTTAGCTCGCGCAAGGCATCACGCTCGTTTAAGGCGCGGAGATAACCGCTAAACCAGTCTGCTGGAATAACGCCGCCGTAGAAGGTTTCATAATGCGGGGTATTACTGAACAGCACCGTAGGTACTGCCGTCACGCGTAACCCCTGCGCTTTAATGGCCGGGACGGCGATGCTGTTACCTACGCTGCCATAAACCACCTGTGACTGAACGGCGACGATATCGGTCTGTAACGCCCGATGCGTGTCGTCGAAGAGCACTGACTGGATATCACTCTCCTGCTCCATAAATTTCTCCTCTCGCTGGACAGCGGGTCTACGCCTCACTATTATCGTCATATGCTAAAATTCATTTTGTCATAGGTCAATAATGATCGACGGAAAAACCGCTAACGAAATTTTTGACAGTATCCGTCAACATGTCACTACAGGCACGCTGGCAGTGGGAGAAACGTTACCGCCAGTGCGGGAACTGGCAACGGAATTAAACGTGAACCGCAATACTGTCGCGGCGGCTTACAAACGCCTGGTCTCCTCCGGGTTGGCACAGAGCCTGGGACGCAACGGTACGGTGATTAAGGGGATTACTGCCCCCGTAGCACTGGAAGGTGGTAATCCGGATACCCCGCTTATCGATCTTTCCGGCGGTAATCCAGCGCCCTCGCGACTTCCTGAGCTGAGTAATTATTTTGCGAAGATAAATAAGAGTCCGCGCTTGTACGGCGATGCCGCTGTGTCACCTGGACTTAAGGTGTGGGCATCACAATGGATGCAAAATGCAATCCCCGGCAAAGGGGAAATTGATATTACCAGCGGTGCCATTGATGCTATCGAACGGCTACTGTGCGCCCATTTGCTGCCTGGTGATAGCGTTGTCGTAGAAGATCCATGCTTTTTAAGCAGCATCAACATGCTGCGCTATGCCGGATTCTCAGCAAACCCGGCCAGCGTTGACCGCGAAGGCATGCTGCCGGGCCAGCTGGAACTCGCGCTACAGAAAGGCGCGCGGGCAGTAATTCTGACACCGCGCGCGCATAACCCGACAGGATGCAGCCTGAGCGCCTCACGCGCGGCGCAATTGCAGGAAATTCTGGCCCGCTATCCGCAGACGCTGGTGATTGTCGACGACCACTTTGCGCTGCTATCTGCTTGCCACTGGTATCCGGTGATTGCGAAGGAAACCACGCACTGGGCGGTTGTCCGCTCGATGTCAAAAACGTTAGGACCAGATTTACGCCTGGCCATTGTGGCCAGCGATCCGCTCACTTCAGGGAAGCTACGTTTAAGGCTTAACTCCGGCAGTCAGTGGGTCAGCCATCTGCTGCAGGATTTGGCCTGCGCCTGCCTGAATGACGAGACTTACCAACACACGCTGGCGCAAACTCAGCAATTTTACGCTGCCCAGCAGCAAAAGTTGACGGCAGCTCTGCGGCGACATGGCATTGAGTTGCCCGTTGGTGACGGTCTGAATATGTGGCTACCGCTGGAAGATAACAGCCAGGCGATCGCTTTTGCGCTGGCAAAGTCCGGCTGGCTGGTACGCGAAGGCGAAGTGTTTGGCGTCAATACGCCTGCCCACGGCCTGCGCATTACGCTGTCAACATTATCAGACAGCGACATTGATAAGCTGGCGACTGATATCCATCAGGCGCTAAAGCGCTAACAGGAGAGAAAAAGTGCGAGTTCATTTTGTTATTCATGAGTCTTTTGAATCTGCTGGCGCGTATCTGCCGTGGGCTGAATCACGCGGCTATACCATCACCTGGTCGCACGTTTACGCCGGGGAAACGGTCCCTGCGAACGCGGATGGCTTCGATATGTTGGTGGTGTTTGGCGGTCCGCAGTCCCCCCGGACCACGCTGGCAGAGTGCCCGTACTTTGATTCTCAGGCCGAGCAGCATCTGATCAATCAGGCGATTGCGGCACGTAAAATTGTGGTGGGGATCTGCCTGGGTTCACAGTTAATCGGCGAAGCGCTGGGTGCGAAGGTGTGCCAGAGTCCGGAAAAAGAGATTGGTCACTACCCGATCACCCTGACCGAAGCAGGCCAACAGCATCCGTTGTTCAGCCATTTTGGTTCACCGCTTACCGTCGGTCACTGGCACAACGATATGCCTGGATTAACCGACCAGGCGACAATTCTCGCCACAAGCGAGGGCTGCCCGCGACAAATCGTACAATACGGTAATTTCGTCTATGGTTTTCAGTGCCATATGGAATTTACGGCTGATGCTATAGAAGGGCTTATTCAACACTCCGAACAAGAACTGGCGGAAGCTAAAGGCAAGCGCTTCATCCGCTCCGTTGAAGAGATGCGCGCATGGGATTATCAGCAGATGAATGAGAAGCTGTGGCAATTCCTTGATAAGCTTGTGGAAAAACGTAACGATTGATTATGGCAGGCCGGATAAGACGCTTTACGTCGTCATCCGGCGATCGTGCCGTACGTTTGCCTGATGGCGCTATGCTTATCAGGCCTACAAACTAAATCCCTGAACCCTGGTTAAAGTGCTCTTCGCCAAACACGCCGGTTGAAAGGTAGCGATCGCCGCGATCGCAGATGATCGCCACCACCACCGCTCCCGGATTTTGTTCGGCCACGCGAATCGCTCCGGCTACCGCGCCGCCGGAACTAACGCCGCAGAATACACCCTCTTTCACCGCCAGCGCGCGCATGGTGTTTTCCGCATCGTTCTGATGAATATCCAATACCTCATCCACCAGCGAGGCGTTAAAAATGCCCGGCATATATTCCGCAGGCCAGCGGCGAATTCCCGGAATACTACTGCCCTCTTCCGGCTGCAGGCCAACGATAGTAACCGCTTTTTCTTGCTCACGCAGAAAACGCGACACACCGGTAATAGTGCCTGTTGTTCCCATACTGGAGACAAAGTGGGTAATACGACCTGACGTCTGCTGCCAGATTTCCGGTCCGGTGGTGGTGTAATGCGCGTACGGGTTATCCGGATTATTAAATTGGTCGAGAAGTTTACCTTCTCCGCGCTGCGCCATTTCAAGAGCTAAGTCACGCGCGCCTTCCATCCCCTGCTCTTTGGTCACCAGAACCAGTTCAGCCCCGTAAGCACGCATCGCCGCTCGGCGCTCCTGGCTCATGTTGTCTGGCATCAGCAGCTTCATGCGGTAGCCCTTCAGCGCGGCGATCATTGCCAGAGCAATTCCGGTATTACCGCTGGTAGCCTCGATCAGCACATTACCAGGCTTAATTTCTCCACGTTTTTCCGCTTCGACAATCATCGACAGCGCAGCCCGGTCTTTCACCGAACCCGCGGGATTATTGCCTTCCAGCTTGACCCAAATTTCACTGCCGTTATCCGGCGCCAGACGTTGTAGTTTCACCAGAGGCGTATTGCCAATTGTTTGTTCTAATGTGTTCACGTTTTGAGCTCGTAAAAAAGCCCGGGGGCGCAGCGCTTACCGGGCGATAAACATACTTTTTAACCTATCAGGCACTTTGCGCCAGAGCAAGTTCCTCTTCACGCGTTTCAATGCGCTGGTCGCCGTTATACAGACGCGCATTTTGCAGCCCGACAAACAGCCGCTCGCCGCGGCTTGGGGAATCATCGCCCTGCATGATGACCGTCAGCGGTTCGTTATACCACCCCAGCGGTTGGACAACTAATTGGGTGTAGTGTCCTTTCGGGCTGGCTTCCAGTACCTGTACCGGCAACGGCGAATCCAGGCTGGTACGACGGCTGACGTCCACTTCCCACGGACGCAGAAACAGATCCACCGGTCCCTGATAACCAGGCGTATAACCCAGCGGCCAGCGGTGTGCGCCGACATGGAATTGGCCGCCGCGAATCGTCCCCTGCAGGCGGTTAACCTCCCCCATAAACTCCAGCACAAAACGGGTAGCCGGTTCGCGCCAGACTTGATCCGGCGCATCAGCCTGCTCGATATGACCCTGACTCATCACTACCACGCGATCGGCAACTTCCGTCGCTTCTTCCTGGTCGTGGGTAACAAACACGCTGGTGAACTTCAGCTCTTCATGCAGCTGACGCAGCCAACGACGCAGTTCTTTACGTACCTGCGCATCGAGCGCGCCAAACGGCTCGTCGAGCAGCAGGATCTGCGGCTCTACCGCCAGCGCACGCGCCAACGCCACACGCTGCTTTTGCCCACCAGAAAGCTGCGCCGGGAAGCGGTCCGCCAGATGAGCCAATTGAACCATCTCCAGCAGTTTGGTGACTTTTGCTTTGATGGCCGCCGCATTCGGGCGCTCACGCCGTGGCAGGACCGTCAGACCAAACGCGATATTGTCGAAAACGGTCATATGACGAAACAGCGCATAGTGCTGGAATACGAATCCCACTTTACGGTCGCGAGCATGCAAACGACTGACGTCGGTGCCGTGAAAACGGATATGCCCGCTGGACTGATGCTCCAGCCCGGCAATAATGCGCAGCAGCGTGGTTTTGCCCGAGCCGGATGGCCCCAACAGCGCGACCATCTGACCTGAAGGAATATCCAGCGAGATATCGTTCAGCACCTGGGTGCGACCAAAAGACTTCTTAATATTGGCAATCTCAATGCTCATGATTTTCCTCCTGCTGCGCGCGTTTCTCCTGGTTCTCCAGACGCCATTGCAACATGCTCTTCAAAAACAGGGTAATAATCGCCATCAGCGTTAATAGCGCCGCGGCGGTAAAAGAGCCGACCGTGTTGTAGTCCTGCTCCAGTAATTCAATTTGTAGCGGTAGCGATAGGGTTTCGCCGCGAATCGAGCCGGAAACCACCGACACCGCGCCAAACTCGCCAATCGCACGGGCGTTGGTCAACACCACGCCGTACAGCAGCGCCCAACGAATATTCGGCAGCGTAACGCGGCGGAACATCTGCCAGCCGGACGCGCCCAGCAACACAGCCGCTTCATCTTCATTGCTGCCCTGGCTTAACATCACCGGCACCAACTCTCGCACCACAAACGGACAGGTCACGAATACCGTCACCAGCACCATCCCCGGCCAGGCAAACATAATTTGCAGGTTATGCTCATCCAGCCATCCACCCAGCGGACCGTTAGAGCCGTAAAACAGCAGATACACCAGGCCGGCAACCACCGGCGAGACGGCAAACGGAATATCCAGTAACGTCAGCAGAAGTTGGCGTCCTGGGAAGTTAAAACGGGTCACCAGCCAGGCAAGCAACACACCAAACACCAGGTTCACCGGCACCGCAATCAGCGCAATCAGCACCGTCAGCCAGATGGCATGCAGCATGTCCGGATCCGCCAGGTTCTGTAATACCGGCATTAATCCCTTGCTGAACGCCTGCACGAAGATGTAAATCATCGGCACCAGCAAAATAAACGCGGAGACCAGCATGCCCGTGCCGATCAGAAACCATTTCCCCCAGTTGATGCGGGGCGCGCCATAGCGTTTTAATTGGGTAATGTCTGCCATCAGTGACCTACCACACGTCGACCAAAGCGACTTTGCAGGGTGTTAATTGAAAACAGCAGCAACAACGAAGCCCCGAGGATCACAGAAGCAATCGCGCTGGCGGCCGGGTAGTCAAACTCCTGCAAGCGAACAAAAATCATCAGTGAGGTCACTTCCGTTTTCCATGCGATGTTCCCAGCGATAAAGATAACCGCGCCAAACTCACCGAGGCTGCGGGTAAAAGAAAGCGCAACGCCCGCCACCAGCGCGGGGGACAGCTCCGGCAGCACCACTTTACGGAAACTCTGCCAGCGCGTAGCACCGAGCGTTTCCGCCGCTTCTTCATATTCGGGACCTAATTCTTCCAGCACCGGCTGGACGGTACGCACCACAAACGGAATGCTGGTAAACGCCATCGCCACCGCGATACCAAGCCAGGTGTAGGTCACCTTGATATCCAGCTTCGCCAGCCACTCGCCGTAGAAGCCATTAACCGAAAACAGCGACGCCAGCGTCAGACCCGCCACCGCTGTAGGCAGCGCAAACGGCAGATCCATCAGTGCATCCAACAGCGTACGGCCCGGAAAGCGATAGCGGGTTAAGATCCATGCCATCAGCAAACCGAACACGCCGTTAAAAATCGACGCCACAAACGCCGACAGCAGCGTCACTTTATAAGCCGCTACCACCTGCGGATTGGTAATCACATCCCAGTATTGCGCCCAGCTCATTTGCGCCAGTTGCATCACCAGCGCGCTCAGCGGCAGCAGCAATATCAGGCAGACAAACAGTAAGCTTGTACCCAGGCTCAAAGTGAAGCCGGGCAGCACGCGTCGGGAAGAAACAGCAAACATTTACTTACGCCCCGCCGCCAGCAGTTTGTCCAGCTCTCCACCGCTGACAAAGTGTGTTTTCATCACTTCAGGCCACGAACCAAACTTATCTTCCACACGGAACAATTCGGTCTGCGGGAATTTATCTTGCTGTTTGTCCATCACCTGCGGGTTATTCACGCGGTAGTAGAAATCGGTAATAATGGTTTGCGCCTGCGGGCTGTACAGCCAGGTCAGGTACGCTTTAGCTGCTTTTTCAGTACCGTTGGCTTGCACATTTTTATCTACCCAGGCCACCGGGAATTCGGCGAGGATATTGGTTTTCGGGATAACCACTTCAAAACCCTGCGCTTCATACTGTTTACGAATGTTGTTCACTTCTGATTCGAAGCTGATCAGCACATCGCCCAGACCGCGCTCTGCAAAGGTGGTGGTAGCACCGCGACCGCCGGTATCAAACACTTCGACGTTTTTCAGAAACTGGGTCATGAACTGTTCGGTTTTGGTTTTATCACCACCGTCAGCTTTATCCGCAGCACCCCACGCCGCCAGATAGGTATAGCGCGCGTTACCGGAGGTTTTTGGGTTCGGGAAAATCAGTTTCACATCAGAACGCACAAGGTCATTCCAGTCATGAATGTTTTTCGGGTTCCCCTTACGCACCAGGAAACCCATGGTGGAATAGAACGGCGAGCTGTTATTCGGCAGGCGGCTTTGCCAGTCGGCGGGGATCAGTTTGCCTTTGTCATGCAGGATCTGCACGTCGGTGACCTGGTTATAGGTCACCACATCGGCTTTCAGCCCCTGCAGAATCGCCAGAGCCTGTTTTGATGACCCGGCATGAGATTGTTTAATCGTCAGTTTGTCACCGCCGTTATCCTTCGCCCATTGCTGTTCAAACGGTGGATTAAGGGCGGCAAAAAGCTCACGGGAAACATCGTATGAACTGTTCAGCAGTTCCGTTGCCTGCGCCTGCCCCACCAGCAACAGCATGGCTGCCAGCGTCAGTGTTCTTTTTTTCAGTAAGTTAACGGCCATTGCGCACCCTTATAAATTTAATGACTTTCTTATGGTCATCATATTTATAACCAGTGCTAAAGGAGTAACGGTTTTATATACCGTTTGATGATTTGAAAGTTGAAAAGAGAATAAGAGAATCCCTCCCCACACCGAGTGAGGAGGAGACCGGCATCAATCAGACGCCGACGCTAACGCTTTCAGGCAGGGTGCTACCGCCATCAATCACGTTTTGCGTGCCAGTTAAGTAACTGGACTCATCCGAGGCCAGGAACGCCGCCAGTTCACCGACCTCAAGCGGACAGGCCAGACGACGCATCGGGATCGCTTTCGCCATTTCGACTAAAACGGATTCAGGATCTTCCGGGTTAGATTGACGCGCAATGCTTTCCGCCATCGGCGTACGAACGTAGCCTGGGCAAATGGCATTAACGCGAATGCCTGACTGCGCATATTCTACCGCCAGGGATTTGGTCAAACCGATGATTGCGGCTTTCGACAGTGCGTAGGCCGTTTCGCCCGGGTCGGCAACCATATCGCCGGTCACCGATGACATCATCACGATGCGCCCGTCTTTGCGCGCAATCATCTCCGGCAGAACGGCTTTCGTCACATTCCAGACGCCTTTAATGTTGATATCAATGTGGAAATCGCGATCTTCATCGCTCATATCAAGGAAGTTGCCGAGGCGGCATACGCCGGCATTGTTCACCAGAATATCGATTTTGCCTTCAATCTGCTTCGCGCGCATCACCGCTTCCTTGACCGACGCAAAATCTCTGACGTCAGCGTGAACGGCTGTGCAACGGTGCCCTCGCCCAGCCAACTCATCCGCCAGTTTTTCAATCTCATCGGAGATATCCAGCAGAATTAAGTTCGCACCATGGCGGGCAAACGTTCTGGCGATACCCTCGCCAATACCCTGAGATGCGCCCGTAATCAATGCTGTTTTGCCCGTGAGTTTTCCCATTTCAATATTCTCCTTTTGAATATGAAGCCTTCGCTTCATTCACGCAGAAGATACAGCAATAACAAATTAGTGCTGAGGAATAGCTCACTAAATCAGGTTAATCTCAGGTAAAAAAAATCCCCGACGATGCGGGGATGTCTATTTCGTGGCCGATAACAGGATCAGATCGCCATTACAGCGCCATTAAACGGTCCAGCGACGGTGCAAAGTAATAGCCGCCGGTTACCGGTTTGGTGAAGCGCAGCATTGCATCACGCTTACCGTCGGTGTCACCAAACATGCTCAGCAACTGTTGTTCAATGTTGTGCAGACGGGCGCAGTAGGCGCAGAAATAGAGACCATGCGTGCCGCTGGCAGTGCCGTATGGCAGGCTCTGGCGTACAATTTTCAGCCCTTTACCGTCTTCTTTGAGGTCAACACGGCTCAGGTGAGAGGTGACCGGACGGTCATCACCGTCGATCTCTTCGTTGGCTTCCTTGGTGCGGCCAATCATCATTTCCTGGTCATGGATGCTCATGCGATTAAGCTGCTTCAGGTTATGTTCCCAACGCTGCACAAACACATAGCTGCCACCGGCATCCACACCATCTTTGATAACGGCGACTTCACGGCGCGTTTCTTCGCCTGCCGGGTTTTCCGTACCGTCAACAAAGCCGCTGAGATCGCGCTCTTCGACCCAACGGAAACCGTGGATTTCTTCTTTGACTTCAATACAGTCGCCAAATGCTTCCATTGCCGCCTGCGCAACGGAGAAATTCACGTCATGACGCAAAGAGAGAATATGGATCAACACGTCATATTGGGTTGCAGGTGCCAGACCTTTACCGTAAGGGATAAAGTCTTTTAACTCTTCAGCACCGACGCCGCCGCTCAATGCACGCCAGGTGTTGTTGCCAAAAGCGACAACCGCGCCCAGATGCGCATCCGGGAACTTAGCTTCAAAGGTCGCCAGCTTATCGGCGAAGGTTTTGCTGGCCGCACGCAGGGCCTCAACGTCGCCTTTAACATTGGCTTCAATCCAAATCGCCGCACGGCAATGTTCTGGCAAAATGCCACTCTGAACCTGAGACATTGTTCCTCCTGAAAAAAAGATGCCACGACATCGTGGCATTGATGGGCGCTATTCTACCTGTTTTTTTAACAAGCCGATTTGTTCAGACGCAAATTAACGCCGCCAGATAATTTTGCTTACTTTCCATGCTTTCAGCGTGTCGTCAGATGGCATTATATCTTCAGGCCCGCTCCATTCACCGGAAAAAATATAGCTAATATGTTGACTTCCTTCAGCTTTACACTCAACGCCTGCGCTGTCATCGCCGGTTGCCTTTTGGCAATTACCGAAAGCTTTAGTGTAAAGGTCGCTAAACGGTGTACCGATTTCGACACCCGCGACTGACGAAATATCGTGGTCTAACACATCAATACGACTAATGGTTCCCTGGCTGCCATTGATGACTATCGCCAGCTTGTCGTCTTTCATCGCTTCATAGAAGCGCACCACATTTCCGTTATCAGTCTTCATCCCGCTACGCAGGCGGTAATCACCGTCCAGCGCATCAGCAATGGCTTTTTCATCCAGCGGTGTCGCGCTCGTTAACGCTCCGACGCCCTGCTCTGTGACCTGCGTTGAAGAACCAAACCAGTTCCACGGATTGGCGGCAGACCAGTTCACCGAGGACAACGTTGAACACCCGGCCAGTAGCAGCGGCATCGCGCATAAAGTCAAACGCAGTGATTTCATTTCACTTCCTTCCTTATTTATCAACGTTGCTTGGAGTCCGGTTTCCCCAAAAAGTGCCGTTATTCTTTCTCAAGGGAAAAACAGGCGCGCAGACGTTGATTGGTTAACAGCCAGATCAGTGCGACGATATCCGCCACCAGCAGCGCCAACCCGACACCGTTGAGCGGATCGCCTGCCAGCCACATCACCGGCTGCCAGCACAGCAGCACCAGTTGAGCGAGAATCAATAATCCGCGCAGCCAGCGCCAGATTCCCGGAAACGCAAAGCGTCGCCCGCTGAGTAAAAACGCCAACACGGCGGGAACGCCGGGGAGCAAACCCAGCCAGAATGCGTCATGATCGGGATAAAACAGATTCAGCAACGTGTTGCCCTGCTCACGGGAAGAACCGGCAATCACAAACAAAACCCAGGTGCGTGCCTGTAACAACAGCACGCACCAGAAGAGAAAAGGCAGGCGCAGACGCCCATGACCGTCATAGTCGGCCGGATGAAACTCAGTACTCTTCATCTTCAATCAAACGCTTGCCCAGATTGAGTACATCCGCATGTTCATAGCCCAGACGTTCATACATGCCCTGTACGACATCGTTATCGTCACGCACCATGATTTGAATCTTCGGGCAACCGCGGGCAATGAGCTTTTTCTCCAACCGGTTTAGTAGCGCATTAGCGATACCGCGACCGCGAAACTCAGGATGCACGCCCAGGTAATAGGCGGAACCGCGATGCCCGTCGTATCCGCCCATCACCGTACCGACCACCTCACCGTTCACTTCAGCGACGAGGAACAAGCTGACGTCATGATTGACTTTACGTTCGATGTCCATTTCAGGGTCGTTCCATGGACGCAGCAAATCACAACGCTCCCAGAGGGTGATCACCTCTTCGAAATCTTCCTGGCGAAAAACGCGTATTTCCATGGTATTGGTTACCTTTTCAGGACGTTAAAAAGCGATTATGGCGCGAACGGCTGATTTAGCCAATATCTGACGCGAAGCGGCGGAAAAAATGGCATAATACGGAATTGTCACGTATTGAAATGAAAAGTAAAACAATTCTTATCTCGATCCGTCGCAACGGACTACGCGATACGATATAACGTTTAGAACCTTTTTTTTACAACTCAGGCCGTATGAGCACTTTTAAACCACTAAAAACACTCACATCGCGCCGCCAGGTGCTGAAAGCCGGGCTGGCCGCCCTGACGCTGTCAGGCATGTCGCAAGCCATCGCTAAAGAAGAAGCGCTAAAGACCAGTAATGGACACAGCAAACCGAAAGCGAAAAAATCAGGCGCTAAGCGTGTTGTTGTTCTTGATCCGGGGCACGGCGGGATTGATACCGGCGCAATTGGTCGCAACGGATCGAAAGAAAAGCACGTGGTGCTGGCGATTGCCAAAAACGTGCGCTCAATCCTACGCAACCAGGGGATTGATGCACGCCTGACCCGCTCCGGCGATACGTTTATTCCGCTCTACGATCGCGTCGAGATCGCCCACAAACATGGCGCAGATCTTTTCATGTCGATCCACGCCGACGGTTTTACCAATCCGAGCGCTGCGGGTGCTTCGGTCTTTGCCTTATCCAATCGCGGTGCCAGTAGCGCCATGGCGAAATATCTGTCCGATCGTGAAAACCGGGCCGATGAAGTCGCCGGGAAGAAGGCCACCGACAAAGATCATTTGTTGCAGCAGGTGCTGTTCGATCTGGTGCAAACTGACACCATTAAAAACAGCCTGACGTTAGGCTCGCATATTCTTAAGAAGATCAAGCCGGTACACCGTCTGCACAGTCGTAGCACGGAACAAGCCGCCTTCGTGGTGCTAAAATCACCTTCGATTCCGTCGGTCCTGGTCGAAACCTCGTTCATCACCAACCCGGAAGAAGAACGATTACTGGGGACGGCTGCGTTTCGTCAGAAAATCGCCACCGCTATCGCCAATGGCATCATCAGCTATTTCCACTGGTTTGATAACCAGAAAGCACACTCGAAGAAACGTTAACCATGAAGCCCGATGTACAACGCGTAAAACAGTTCCTGCTCAACCTGCAGGATGAGATTTGTCAGCAGTTATCCACCATAGACGGCACCGAATTTGTTGAGGATAACTGGCAACGCGAAGCGGGCGGCGGCGGGCGCAGTCGAGTGTTGCGTAACGGCGGTATTTTCGAGCAAGCAGGCGTCAACTTCTCTCATGTCCATGGCGATGCAATGCCGGCCTCGGCTACTGCACATCGCCCGGAGCTTGCCGGGCGTAGCTTTGAAGCGATGGGCGTCTCGTTGGTGGTACATCCGCAGAATCCTTACATTCCGACCAGCCATGCCAACGTACGTTTTTTTATCGCGGAGAAACCGGGCGCCGACCCGGTGTGGTGGTTTGGCGGCGGCTTTGACTTAACGCCCTACTACGGCTTTGATGAGGATGCAGTTCACTGGCACCGCACGGCGCGGGATCTATGCCAGCCGTTCGGCGAAGATGTTTATCCCCGTTACAAAAAGTGGTGCGATGACTACTTCTTCCTCAAGCACCGCAACGAGCAGCGCGGCATTGGCGGGCTGTTCTTCGATGATTTGAATACGCCAGATTTCGAGCACTGCTTCGCCTTTATGCAGGCTGTTGGAAAGGGTTATACCGAGGCGTATTTGCCCATCGTTGAGCGCCGCAAAGCAATGAGCTGGGGCGAGCGTGAACGCAATTTTCAGCTTTATCGTCGCGGACGCTATGTGGAATTTAACCTGGTATGGGATCGCGGCACATTATTCGGTTTGCAAACCGGCGGGCGCACGGAATCGATTCTGATGTCGATGCCGCCGCTGGTACGCTGGGAGTATGACTGGCAGCCAGAAGCGAACAGCCCGGAAGCCGCCCTTAGCGAGTTTATTCAGGTCCGCGACTGGGTGTAATGGCCTGATAGCGACACAATTCGTAGGCCGGATAAGACGCAAGGCGTCGCCATCCGGCAGCGCAGCAAGCACAATTGCCTGATGGCGGCTAACGCCTTATCAGGCCTACTCAAGCTATACCATCACGCCCACTGGCGCATACGCTGATGCAGCGTCAACGACGGTTTCTCCGCAAACAGTTGCTGGTAGTCGGTAGCAAACTGCCCTAAATGCCAGAATCCCCACTGCATGGCGGCGTCTTTCACCGTCGCACTCTGCGACCACGGGCTTATCAACTCACGGCGCACGGCGTTCAGGCGAATACGTTTCAACCAGGCATTCGGGCCAATACCGAGGATGGCGTGAAAGGCGTTTTGCAACGTCCGGCGGCTAACGTGCAGTTGATTGCATAAGTCGAGCACGGTCAGCGGCTCTGACATATTTTCCAGCACATATTCGCGCGCACGCGACAGCAAGCGACGATAGCTCTGATGGCTGATGCTCTCCGCAGTCATAATCGGCTGCGCTTCTTCCAGCATAGTCCCCATCGCCAGCAGCAGGTTATCGCCCAACACTTTGCGTACCGCAGGTTGGCGAAGGTTTTCCGGGTTTTCGCTAAACGTCGCCAGCGCCTGCTGCACAAAGCCCCATAGCGCGGCTTTGTGTTGTTCTTTCACTTCCAGCGCCGACTGGTTGCGCAGCATATGCAACACCCTTTCCGGGTTATGCAGGAAGTTGGCCTGACGGGCAATGGCCTCTTCAGAAATGACGACCCCCAAAATGGTGTAGTCATCCGGCGTACTTAGTTCAAACTCCGTCCCGCCTGGGCGGGTGGCAATTTCAGCGTTACCCAAACACTGGGTACCAATAAATCCCTGCTCGCCGCGCGTGGCCGGAATGCCAAACCAAAATGAGTTTGGCCAGACAAGGCATGACTGACGCAGCGCCAGTCCGGTGTATTCACGGAACACCTGAATATCATCGAGCAGGATTTCCGTGAACTCGCCATGAAATTTTCCCGGATGCAGCTGGTCGTAGATCTGCTGCCAGGCTGTAATCGTCAGCGCGTGCTCATACACATCCGTTGTTCGCCGTTGATGAACGTTGTCCACTTCCACTTTCGGCGTCAATTTAACGTCTTCGGGTAATACTTCATGATAAAGATGGTGCAAGTTTGCAGTACGGTTCTTTTTCATGATCTTTTAAGCCGGAAGCTTCAACGAAGCCCCCGGCCCTCCGACAGGTTAATTTTTTAAGCGATAGCGACTACTGCGTTTACGCAACGCTCCGTCAGAAAAGAGCTGTTCCAGCGCATTTCTGGCTTCATCAAGTGACCAGCCAAAGTGGGCAGCCACTTCCCCTGCCGTCATTCCTTGACGGACCGATGTTAACAGCGCCAGCAATTCATCAGAGGATTCAGATGACACAGGTGCTTCCTGCGTCTTCTCTGGGGCCACATCTGACTTCACTTCAGGCTTCTGCTCTGGTTTCTTCGGTTCTGGTTTCTTCGGCTGGCGTTTAAAACCGCCGATCAGCCACTGGGTGTCATCGTCCGGCCGGCCTATTTCCTTACGGCTGATAACACGGCCTGTACGCGCTGCAGCTGCACTGCCAGCATCCAGCGCTGCTCGGCATGCCGCCAGATCGCCTTCCACCACCAGCGTCAGCCGACCAGGATCGAGCACTTCGTGGCTAAGCAGGCGCACATTCGCGGCTTTCAGCATGGCATCGGCCGCGTCCACGGCAGCCACCATGCCATCCACTTCCAGTAATCCCAGTGCATTGATCATCACTACCTCTCTTACGCGCGCTGGATTGGATTACGGGCAATATCCAGAACGGCATCGGCAAAGGCGTTACATGCGGCTTTACAAGCGGCCTGGCTACCGGTCAAAAACGCTGCTGAATAGTTGGTTTCTGACGGCGGTGGTACATAGGTTACCAGTTGTACATCGGCAGATTTCAGCGCGGCATCAATACCAAATGTCGCTTCCAGCGGCGGTGCTACCAGATACGCCATCGGATCGCCCAGTCGGCATCCCGCGGTCGCGGAAAGATACGAACCGGTACGCGAAACCACATGCGCCAGGAAGGCGGTATCTTCTGCGTCATTCGCCCACTGGAATGCCGCACCGCTTTCAATATTGGCCACCATCGCGTCCAGACCCGCGCGAACTTCGGCCGGGTTTGGTCCACCGAGCATAATCAGCACTTCGCCCGAGGTTGGAGAGGGACTGTGCGCCGCACCGGCATACAGCGAGCGGCCATAAACCACTTCCACCATCGCCTGTTTTGTCGCTTCATCTGCGGCAATATACGCCACGTCATCAGAGTCTGCTGTGATGAGTCCGAGGCTACGTATATGTGGCGGTAATTTAAGTTCGCGGGCAAAACCGTCATTTACCGAGGCAATCACACGCATCGCGGTGACTGAAGGTCTAATCAAATCTAATGCTGGCATGATGCCTCCTTAACGGGTCATATTAATGCCGGATGCTTTTTGCTCCAGCATGCGCTTGGCCAAATCCACAATCACCGCCGCCGCTTCAACCGGTGGCGTACCGCCCTGGTGAATGTTCGAGATGCAGGTACGGTCAGCCTCAACGGTGGTAGCCACACGCGGCGAATAGACGGCGTAGCAAGAAAGACTTTCCGACTGGCCGAGGCCCGGACGCTCACCAACCAGCAGGATCACCGCTTTTGCACCCAGCAGTTCGCCGATCTGATCTTCAATTTTCACGCGCCCATAGCGAACAAAGAACGGCGTCCCGACCTTCAATCCGGCCTGTTTTAAGCCCGACAACAACGGCGGCAGGATCTCTTCGTAGTTGGCGGTGATGGCGTCAGTAGACAGACCATCAGAAATAATCACCTGCACATCCGGATTCATTACACACTGTGATTTCAGTGCTTCAATGGCTTCCGCACTCAGACGACGTCCCATGTCCGGGCGCGTCAGATACAAGTTTTTGTCGCTGATTTCCGAGCGCACTTCCAGTAGTCCCTGAGCTTTTACCCACTCTTCCGGCACTTCTTTCAATACCGTATCTTTCGAACGCGAGTGGTCAGCCAGGAAGCGCAGCAGCGCCTGGGTACGCGGACGTGGACCGGCACGGCCGGTACATACACGCGCAGCGGTGCTACGGCGCAGTTCGGTCAATACCTCTGCGCGATGCGGATTCTCAACGCCAATCCACGCTTTCGCTTCAGCTGAACCTAAGTCCATCGCACAGCTTTCACCGGTCGGCGCGGCGCACTGCGTAGTGCTGCATTTCACTTCCGCTGATGGCGCTTGAACCTGCGGCTCTCCCATTGACGCCATTACGCTGCGTACAATTTCTTCAATCTGTTTTTGATCCATCGTGTGTCATCCCCGCGTCATCAGAAGAACAGTGACGGATCGCCCGCCCGTTTGGTCAGGCGACCGTTTGCCATAATGCCCATGGTTTCCAGCCAGCGTTCAAACTCCGGCGACGGGCGCAGGTTCAGCAACTGGCGCACGGTCGCGGTGTCGTGGAAGGCGGTGGTCTGGTAGTTGAGCATGATGTCGTCACCGAGCGGCATGCCCATGATGTAGTTGCAGCCAGCGGTGGCGAGCAGAATCATCAGGTTTTCATTGAGGTTCTGGTCAGCATCAGCATGGTTGGTGTAACAGCAGTCGCAGCCCATTGAGATGCCGCTCAGCTTGCCCATGAAGTGATCTTCTAAGCCCGCGCGAATAATCTGACGGTCGTTGTATAGATATTCCGGCCCGATAAAGCCCACTACGGTGTTCACCAGGAACGGATCGTAGTGACGCGCCAGCCCGTAGTTACGCGCTTCCATCGTCACCTGATCGGCACCAAAGTTAGCGCCAGCGGAGAGCGCAGACCCTTGCCCGGTTTCAAAGTACAGGCAGTTTTCCCCGGCGATACGGTTGAATTCAGCACCCACTGCACGCGCTTCATCCAGCATGGCCAGCTCAACGCCAAACTCTTTTAAGCCTTTTTCGCTACCGCAGATACTCTGGAAAATCAGCCCGCCCGGCGCACCGCGACGAATCGCTTCAATCTGGGTGGTGACGTGCGCCAGTACGCAGCCCTGGGTCGGAATATTGAACTTGTCGATAACGCCATACACGGTATCGAGCACACGGCTTAAGTTTTCCACGTCATCCGTGACCGGGTTGACACCGATCACCGCATCGCCCGCACCGAAAGACAGTCCTTCATAGATTTGCGCCGCAATACTCTGTACATCGTCACGGGTATCGTTCGGCTGCAAACGGCAGCTAAAGGTGCCCGGTAGACCGATGGTGGTGTTAGCCTTTTTGATCACCGGCATTTTCTTACCGCCGTAGATCAGGTCCGCGTTAGAGCAGATTTTTGCTACCGCAGCGACCACTTCCGACGTTAACCCTTTACGCGTAAACGCAATGTCATCAACAGAGGTTTCATCGCTCAGCACGTACTCGCGCAGCTCGCTGATACTCCAGTTTTTGATGCGGTTATAGGCCGTTTCGTTGACGTCATCCTGAATAAGACGCGTCACGCAGTCCTCTTCATAGGAAATCACCGGGTTATTACGGATATCCGCTACCGTCATTTCCGACAATACCTGCTTAGCCGCCACGCGCTCTTGCGAACTGGTTGCAGCGACACCTGCCAGCACATCCCCCGAACGCAGTTCGTTGGCTTTTGCCAGCACCTCTTTAACATCCTTAAACTGATAAACATTGCCGAACAATGTGGTCTTTAGTTTCATAAGTCGTTCCCTCAGGAAGGAAATGCGAGTGATTTCACCGTCACCGGCACAACCGATCCGCCAAAAAGAGGCGTACCAATGTCGATATAGTCCCCCGCCCGGACAACCACCTCATCGATGACCGCCAGCGGGTGTTGCTGTAACTGTGGGCGTAACAGCATGCCCAGGGCTTTACCAAAATCCTGCTCGGCTACCACCAGCAGGGGATGCGGATTCGGATAGCGCGCGACAAAGGCCAGCAGCGCATCAATCACCGTTAACAGCGCGGCGTAGCGCACCGGCAGAGAAGCGGGCAGCGCCAACACGTAGGCGTCCGTTTGCGGGTCCAGATCGAGCTGCATTAGTGCCTGTTGCCAGGCGGCCACCAGATCAGCCTCATCAACCGGAATCGCCACCGGCAGATTGCGCAGCGGAAGCGCCACACCTTCCAGCCAGATAGTGCTACCCGAAAGCGACAGCGTATGCGCACCGGCGCCAATCACTGTGGCGCGCACGGTTTGCGCCGGGAACTGCACGTTCATCTCACGCAGGCGCGGATGTTCATGCAGCGCCGTCGCTAACAGCGGCCCAATGTCGGAAAAACAGAACGGATCGGCAGGTTGGTTGCGGTAGCACTCGCCCACCCCGCCGGACAACGTAATCACTTCCGGCTTCACGCCCGCCGGTAACAGAGCGGTTTGCATCAGCGCCTGTGCCAGCGGTGATAACGTGCCGTCAATCACCTCCACAATCAGCGCCGCCATCCGTCGGGCCACCTGAACAAGCTGCGCCGCATTGAGGGTTCGGGCATCAGTGCCTGGACCAAATACGTCATCCACAATCATTTGTCCCGGCTGATGCGCATGCACCACGCGCCCCTGACCGTCCGTTTCCAGTAGCCGTCCGCCGACGTTCAGACAAGCCGATCCGCTGACTTTTCCGGCATCGAACAGAACGTAGTTCGACGTACCGCCGCCGATGTCGATATTCAGTACGCGGCACAATTTCCGTTCGGACAGGGTTTGCGCCCCCGCACCGTGACCGGCAATCACCGATTCCAGATGCGGACCGGCGCTGGCAACCACGAAATCCCCCAGCGACTGGGAGAGCGCCATCACCGCCGGGCGCGCGTTGCGCGTTTTGGCACTTTCCCCGGTAATGATGATCGCGCCGGAATCGACGGTCTCTGGCGCAATCCCCGCCGCCTGATACTGGGCGAGGATCAGTGCTTTCAGTTCGGCCTCTTTCAACCCGCCCTGCTTATCAACGGGGGTAAAGAACACCGGGCTTTGCCAGCTAATTTCGCGTTTGATGAATTCGTAGCGCGGCACCTGCGACACTGCCGCACGGTTAACCAGCTCAAGGCGCGAGAAGATCACCTGAGTGGTGGTGGTGCCGATATCGATACCGACGCTGAGTAGCTGGCGAGTATTCACGATTGCGCCTCCGGATTGGTTTCTGCTGGTGCCGGAACATCTTCGTCTTTCGGTACTAACAGCATAGCCACGCCAATCGCCGTCACGCCGCCGATCAGCTTGCCGACAATCATCGGGAAGATCATGGCGTTCATGTTGGCAGCGGCGAAACCTAAGTGGTCACCCAGAGCGAAGGCCGCGGAAACCGCAAAGGCGCAGTTGATCACTTTGCCGCGGGTATCCATGTTTTTCATCATGCCGAACATTGGGATGTTGTTGGCAAGCGTTGCCACCATACCCGCAGCCGCAATGTTATTGACTTTTAACAGGTTGCCGACGCTCATCAGCGGTTTTTCAAACCAGCGGGTCAGCAGCAGCACCATCGGGTAGGCACCCAGCAGCACACAGGAGATAGAACCGATAACTTCGATGGCGCGCATCACTTCACCCGGCTTGTCGCCTGGCGCCATGAAAATAGGATCAAGACCTGGGATCAGCTCCCAGCCGAGCAGGAACTTGATGACTGCCGCAGCCAGACCGAGGGTGATCAGCGCTACCAGGAACTTGGCGAAGATCTGGAAGCCGTTGATCATTTTTTCCGGGATGAATTTCAGTCCCAGCGCCACCAGCACGGCTACGATCAGCACCGGGATCATGTTCATCAGGATCAACGCAAAGGTGAACTCCACCGGCTGACCGTTGATTTCCACGCCGGAGTACATCGCGACCAGACCACCCGCAATACAGCCAATCGGAATGGTGACAATACCGGCCAGCACGCCCAGCGCCAGATAACGACGGTCAGACGGTTCAATAATTCCCAGCGCAACCGGAATGGAGAACACCAGCGTCGGTCCCATCATCGCGCCGAGAATCAGCCCAGAGTACAACCACGCCGCCACGTCGCCGCCCGCCAGTTCTTTCGCCAGGAAGAAGCCGCCCATATCGCACGCCAGCAGCGTTCCGGCAAACATCGACGGGTTCGCGCCCAGCATTTCATACAGCGGAATAATTACCGGCCCGAGCACATGCGCCAGTACTGGCGCCAGCGCGGTCATACCGACCATCGCCAGACCCAGCGCGCCCATTGCCATAAAGCCTTCTTCAAACTGACCGCCCGATCCCTCAATACTCTTACCGAACTTACCGAGGAAGCGCGCCGAACCGCCGAACTGCGACAGGATCCTGTCCACGGCGGCAATCAGCATAAAGAACATCATGATGTACATGATGATTTCGTTAATTCCCATAGCCCCTACTCCCTGTCATTTGTGATTTGTAGGCCGGATAAGGCGTTTACGTCGCCTCCGGCATTAACGCCGTGTTATTGCCGGATGGCGGTGCGAGCACCTTATCCGGCCTACAGGCATTACCCGGCAGCCGCGTACAGGTCGATAATCTGTTCCTGCGTGGCGATGCGTGGGTTACTGCGAATACAAATATCCTCCAGCGCGGCGTGTGCCCATGCGCTGTAATGCTCGGGTTTTGCTCCAACGTCTGAGAGTCGTTTGGTCTGGCCCACTTCGCTAATCAACTCGCTGACCGCGTTGATAGCATCACGATCGTCCGATTTCTTGTTGGTTAACGCGCGTCCGATATGGCTGAAGCGCTCACGACACACCATGCGGTTGAACCCCATTACCGTAGGAAGCAGCATGGCGTTAGCCTGTCCGTGTGGGATATGCAACGTCGCTCCCGGCTGGTGCGCCATCGCATGGCACAGGCCCAGCCCTGCGCTGGAAAACGCCATCCCGGCCATACAGGAAGCCAGCAGCATGCTTTCGCGCGCCGCCAGATCCTGACCGTAGCCGACGGCCTTCGGCAGCGATTTACCTATCATCGCAATCGCGCCAATCGCCAGACTGTCGGTAAACGGCGTCGCGTTCAGCGCGCTATACGCTTCAACGGCGTGCGTCAGTGCATCAATCCCGGTCATCGCCGTTACATGTGCAGGCACGCCTTCCGTCAATGCAGCGTCCAGGATCGCCACATCCGGCATCAGGGTTGCGTGGGCCAGCACTTTTTTGAGTCCAGTCGCGGCGTCGATTATTACCGTGACGTTGGTGGTTTCTGAGCCCGTTCCGGCGGTAGTCGGTACGGCAATCAGCGGCAGACGTGGGCGTAACGCGCTGCGCTCGTCCATGTCTGCCAGCGTCTGAGTGGGGTTGGTCACCAGCAACGCCACTGCCTTGGCGGCATCGAGTACGGAGCCACCGCCGAAGGCCACAACGCCATCGCACTTCGATTCACGCAATTGCGCGACCGCCGCGCAGACGTCCGTAATGCACGGTTCGCCCACCGGACATGGCCACAGCGTCATCGCCACGCCTTTCATCGCCAGACTGCGCTCCAGTGCGGCGGTCATCCCCGCCTGATGCAGGAAGCTGTCCACCATGACGAACATATGCGTCAATCCGCGCGTTTGTGCTTCCTGTCCGCAGGTACTGAGCGCTCCCAGCCCACAAAGGGTGACCGGTGGAACGCTAAACGTTTTTACGCGTTGCAGATTCAGGGTATCGAATGCCTGAAAGAGCGCGGTCTGCAATTCAGCTTGCATAGATTCCTTCCGCTTTTTCTTTTCCGCTGTTGGCAATCGCCAGCGGGGTCATAAACAGGCTGTGCTGGGGTAAATGCACCTGCAGTTCCGGGAAACGCTTACGGAACAGCTCATCAACGCCCGGCTGCATGCAGGAACCACCGGCCAGCCATAAATCGGTAACGCCCTGACCCGCAATATGATGAGCCACGATTTCCGCCATTTTTTCGTAGACAGGCTTCACCACCGGCCAGATTTCTTTGCCGTTGCTACGCTTGTACTGCTCGGCTTCTTCTAACTGGATACGACGGTTCCCGGCCAGCGTCAGAGAGATATGATGCCCACCGGTTGCTTCATCAGCGGAGTAGGTCACCTTGCCTTGTTTAACGATCGCAATCCCGGTAGTGCCACCACCAATATCCACCACGCCGGCGTTATCGAGCTGCAACAGATCCGCCACCGCTGTCGGTTCGTCGAGCACATGGCTCACTTCAAGCCCGGCAGACTCCAGCACGTTAATAGAGATGCGAGGGTCAGTTCCCGGTGGAAATGAGGTTGCCGCATGGGTAAAGCGGCAACCCAACTGTTGTTCGAGCGTATCGAGATGGCGACGAACGATGGTCACCGCACCAAAGAAATCCCAGACGATGCCATCGCGCACGACATCGGCCCAGTCCAGGCAAACCGCGACCGGCTGTCCGTCACTGTCCACAACCATCGACACCACATCACACGTTCCCAAATCAATGCCCAACCACAGCGGTGAATCGCTCTTAGTGGGCGTCTGGTTACATAGCGTTGCCGCTTTTAGCAGTCTGGGTGTCAACCAACGTTGTTCGTCGTGCGCCATCTCATTTACTCCTTATACAATTCTGAAGGCGTCTACCAACACACAGCGACGCAGACGCACAAACGTACGCGCACTGGTCACCCCTTCCCCGGTTGGTGTGGTAATGGTCATCGTGGTCCAGCCTTCACCGCCCAGTCCAAGACCGGCAATGCACGGTCCGTTCTTAACGAAGATGCTGGTATCAATGGCGTTTGCCATACGGTTCATGTTGTCGATATTGCGCGAGTGCATCGCCGCCGTATGGTGGCAACCGCCTTCAAGCTTGACCGCCAGTTCAATGGCTTCATCGACGTTAGCGACCCGCACGACCGGTAGAACCGGCATCATCAGTTCGGTGACGGCAAACGGATGCGTCGCGGAGGTTTCGACGAATAACAGACGGGTTTGCTCCGGTACGTTCAGACCAATCGCCGCAGCGATTTTGCCTGCGTCACGACCTACCCAGTCACGACTGACCGTGCCTTTACCGCGCTCATCGATATTTTTCAGCAGCACCGGCTGCAGCTGTTCGGCCTGGGCCGTGGTGAGTTTCACCGCATGCTGGCTTTCCATCAGACGCATCAGTTCATCAGCAACGCTATCGACCACGATCAGCACTTTTTCGTCAGCGCAGATGATGTTGTTGTCAAACGATGCACCTTTAACTACCGACTGCGCCGCGCGTGCCAGGTCAGCCGTTTCATCAACCACCACCGGCGGATTACCTGCGCCAGCGGCAATCAAACGTTTGTTGGTGTGCTTACGCGCGGCATCTACTACGGCTTCACCACCGGTCACCACCAGCAGGCCGATACCTGGGTACTTGAACAGACGTTGGGCAGTCTCGATATCTGGGTTGGCAACCGTCACCAACAGGTTTGCCGGACCACCTGCGGCAACTACCGCCTGGTTAAGCAGAGTGATAGCGCGCTGAGAGACTTTTTTCGCCGCCGGATGCGGTGCGAAAACCACGCTGTTTCCAGCGGCAATCAGGCTGATGGCGTTGTTAATGACGGTCGCGGCCGGGTTGGTAGATGGGGTTACCGAGGCCACCACGCCCCACGGCGCGTTTTCAATCAGCGTCAGACCGTTATCGCCGGTCAGAACCTGTGGAGACAGGCATTCCACACCCGGCGTGCCGCGCGCCTGCGCCACGTTTTTGGCAAATTTATCTTCGACGCGTCCCATGCCGGTTTCAGTGACGGCAAGTTCCGCTAATTCTCTGGCGTGCTTTTCGCCCGCCTCACGTAGCGCCGTGATAGCCAGTTGGCGCATGGCGACGCTTTTCAGCCCCTGCTGGGCCAGTTTTGCTGCCGCCACTGCGTCATCCAGGGAGGCAAAAACGCCCATTTCTTGAACGGCACTGACGGGTTGGCTGCTGTCTTTCATTTTCAGCAGTACCGCTTTCACGACCTGTTCAATATCCTGTTGATTCATGATTTTCTGCCTTATTTATGGAAGATCACCTGACCACCTGCCACCACTTCATCGACAATGCCAATCACGCACAGATCGACAGGCGATGATTCATTCCGGTGCGCCTGACGGGCGGAGCTTCCGCTGACCAGCAGCACCCACTCTCCGGTTCCCGCCCCGATGCTGTCGATAGCAACAGCACATTGCCCGTCGGGATTTCCCTGGGCGTCAATCATTTCCACCATCAGCAACTTGTCGTGCGCGAGCCCCTGATGGCGTACGGTACAAACAATTTGTCCTGTAACGATTGCCAGTTTCATACGCGCCTCCGTGGCATATTTCAGGTAAAACCTCCCCCTACCCTCCGCAGAAGGTAATGTGAAAAGGAGAGAGGGTGACGCCAGCAATGAAGTCTGTGGCGTCACATGGACGACTTACATGTCGTTGCTGTCGCCTTTAAAGCTGATCGGGAACACTTCTTCCAGATCGCCGTGCGGACGCGGGATCACGTGCACTGAAACCAGCTCGCCAATACGCTGTGCTGCCGCAGCACCTGCGTCCGTTGCAGCTTTACATGCCGCTACGTCGCCACGGACCATGGCAGTGACCAGACCGCCACCGATCTGCTTCACGCCAACCAGTTTCACGCGTGCCGCTTTAACCATTGCGTCAGAAGCCTCAATCAGTGCAACCAGGCCCCGGGTTTCAATCATTCCTAATGCTTCCATTGTGTTTTCCTCTCATTAAGGGGTCCTGAACGGGACCTTATACAACCAGTGTGTGCGAGGCGTTTTCACGACTCATGTCAGTCTGGCGCGGCACTGCTGCCACCAACGCCAGTTCGATAATTTCCTGTACGCTACAGCCACGAGAGAGATCATGAAGCGGTGCGGCAAGCCCCTGAATCAATGGCCCTACTGCGCGATACCCTCCCAGACGCTGAGCGATTTTGTAGCCAATATTGCCTGCCTCCAGCGATGGGAAGACCATCACATTGGCATTGCCCTTTAACGGACTGGCGGGCGCTTTTTGCGCAGCGACATCCGGAACAAAGGCGGCATCAAATTGCAGTTCACCGTCCACTGTAAGCTGCGGGGCACGCTCACGAACGATCTCGGTCGCCTGCTGCACGTTAGCGACGTTAGGATGGCGAGCACTGCCATTACTTGAAAACGACAGCATGGCCACGCGCGGCTCTTCACCTGTGATCGCCTTCCAGGTTTCAGCGCTGGCGATGGCGATATCCGCCAGCTGTGCAGCGGTGGGCTGCGGCACAACGCTACAGTCTGCAAATCCTAATGACGGCCCGAGATACTGCGGCAGCATCAGGAAAATTGACGACAGCGTTTTGCAACCAGGCTGTAATCCAATAATGCGCAACCCTGCACGCAGCACGTTTGCCGTTGATGACAGGTTGCCCGCAATACACACATCGGCTGTACCGGCACTGACCATCGCGGCGGCGAACATCAGCGGATCGTTGAGCTTCTCCCGCGCATCCGGCGGCGTTTTTTCGCCCGCCGTTGCCCGCCAGCGCAGGGCAAACTCTTCACGCATCTGTACATTGCTTTGTGGATCAATAACCTGAATACCGTCCATGGCTACGCGATGGCTGAGCGCAAACTGGCGTAGCGCAAACGGGCTGGCGACGAGAATGGGGCGTGCCAGACCGTGCTGATGCAGGTAATTGGCCGCCTTCAGCACCCGGACATCCAGCGCATCCGGGAACACTACTCGTGCAGGTGAGCGTTGGGCGAGTTGACGAGCACGTTCAATGATCATTGCTTCTCCCCCAGTCTCTGTTGAATTTGACTAACCGTCAGCGGATGCTTTGCAACACTCAGAATCATCATCACGTAGACCGTACTGGAAAGGCGGTTGAGCGCCTGCATAATGTCCGGTCGCATAACCTCAAAACTGCGAGTGATGAATACCTGGGCCGCCACCGTCTCCGTTTCACGGACTTTGGTACGCAGCAGATTAAGTAACGCGCAATCACGTCCATGGCTGGCTTCAGGCACCAGATGGTCGTGGTCCAGATAGCGCAGCGGTTGATGCGAAAGACGGTGTAAATCTTCGTCACTTAAACCCACGACAGCTTGTGCTGCCAGCGGCTCATCCATGGCGTCTGCGCGCATAATATTGCCCAGGCGCGAGCGGATATCCGCCAGCCACGGCTGCCATGGTTCTGCCATCTCAATCTGCAACCACACGGCCAGGGCGATGGTGCTGTCCAGCGCGGCGCGAAATCCCAGCCGAGGGTCACTTTTGGCGACCATCTTGTCCGCCGTCAGATGCGTCAGGGTGTCCGGTTTCTTCGCCACCGGTTGATGGCACAGTTCGCAGCTGGCCTGTGGATGCGTATCACTGCTGGTTAATCCATGAACCGGCTGCGGCTGCTGTTCTTCGTCATCAATAAACAGGCTGCCCTGCTCGTCAATAAACTTAATGCGCAGATGTCGGCTTTCCAGTAATTCCCGGGCAGACGGCGTCAGGCGAGCGTCAGCGGGGAGATGAATTTCAGCCCCTTCGCTGAGCGTATGATTCGCTCTGAGCCATGCTTCGGTAATGAAATCCTTCATACATCCGCCTTAGCAGGACTGCCAGTTCGCAGGCCAGGCCACATACAGAAACTTCACCGTCGATGGCGTACCAAATTCGATGCTGGAGCCTTTCGGGATAAACATCACGTCCCCGGCTTTTGCAATCATGGTTTCGCCTTCGTGGCGAACATGCAGCTCTCCTTCCAGAATCATGTCGATTTCGTCGTAGTTCAGCGTCCATGGGAAAAAGGCGTTATCCCACTGCATAAACCCGGCGGCCATGCTGCTACCGTCCTGGTCGGTCACCAGATCGGTTAAGCCCACGCAGTGCGGCTGCGCGCCGTCAAAACGACCAAACTTCACGCTGCTGCCGTCGATGACTTTCACACCGCCTTTGCCGGTCACCGAGTTAAAGCTCGGCTGCATTCCGCCCTGCTCCAGCGACTGCTTTTCCTTCATGACTTTGTCCATCAGCTGCGCGACCAGGCTTTCGGTAAACTGCCCTTCCGGTAACTGCGCAATGATGGTTTCGCGAATACGCTGGCTTTCCGTTTTGCCATCAATCACCGCAGCCGGAGCAGCAGCGACGGCGCCTGGCGCGGATTCATCGCATTCACTGATGGTAACGCCCAGCAGCTCCGCAACTTCGCGCGCCTCCGGGGTGATGATGCTGGCGCGCAGAACAACCGACATTTCCTGTTCGCCGCGTGCGTGGGCCGCACGAATATCGTTAGCTGTGATGAGTTTTTTCACCTGCCCTTTCCTCCTTTTGGCTGAGCTCAGTCAGATAATCCACCAGGTGCTGCACACTGCGCGGGTCATGGCTATTGAGCTCAAAAATCGGCTCCTGAAACCCCATCCCGCGAAGTAGTTGTCGCGTTGCGGCGACGTCGGCATCCGGCATGTCCGTTTTACTGATAACGGCGATTTGTCGTTTACTGGCACCGATATCCAACAGCCCGGCAGGTAAGCGACTTTCTTTATCATTTGCCGCGTGTATATAAATCAACGTATCAACATCCTGCAGCGTGGTAATTAAGGCGTGATACCAGCGCGGATGGCTAAAATATTCCCCTGGCGTATCGATATCGCCATTTTCATTAAACTCCACGGCCTGTGTTTTTCTGGCGAGGGAATAATTCCCCTGTAGCGCATTAAAGAGCGTTGTTTTCCCCGCCCCCACCGTACCGACAAACGCAATACGTTTCATCGCCGCCTCTGATTAACTTTTTGTCAGGTTGCACAAAGTGAAATTTAATAATCGACCCAGACCGCTTACCGTCTGTAATAACGCTTCTTCTACTGCGCCTACCGAGCCGTAGATCACCAGTGCGCCGCTGAATCTATCGAGAAAACCGATATGTACATCCGCCGCCTTCATGGCTAAGTCACCGGCAATCATCGCGGTTTCGCCTGGCGTCAGCGTCATGATGCCGATAGCGCCCGCTTCGGGAACGCCGATCTTTTTCGCTAATTCCTCGCCGGGGTGCGCAATGAGATGCGCCAGCGTGACCTGTTTCCCCGGCACAAATTCCTGAATAATGCGTTCTTTTTCCATTGCTCACCGCCTCCGCTAAAACTGCCCTTATCGTGGCAATTTTTTGTCAGAGTAAATAACAAAATTCGGCAACCAGGTTTAAAAGGTGAAGTAGATCACTAAGAAAAGGAAAATAAAAAGGCGCGAGAGAAACCCGCGCCGGAAATTAATTAAAGTGAAATTACAGCGGCTGCGTTTGGGCTTCTACAACCGCCAGCGCCACCATATTAACGATACGACGAACAGAGGCGATCGGCGTTAATACATGAACAGGTTTCGCAACTCCCATCAGCACCGGGCCAACCGTTACGCCTTCAGAACTGGAAACGCGTAGTAAGTTGTAACTAATACGGGCCGCTTCCATATTCGGCATCACCAGAATATTCGCTGAGCCTTTCAGCGGACTGTCCGGCATGCGGTCATTACGGATACTTTCCACCAGCGCGGCGTCGCCGTGCATTTCGCCGTCAATCATCAACTCTGGCGCGCGCGCCTTAATCAGCTCCAGCGCTTCGCGCATTTTGCTGGCCGACGGGCAGTCAGAGGAACCAAAGTTGGAGTGCGACAGCAACGCCACCTTCGGTTCAATACCAAAGCGACGCACAGTCTCTGCCGCCATCACAGCGATTTCCGCCAGTTGCTCAGGCGTAGGATCGTCGTTGACGTAAGTATCGGCGATAAAAGTGTTACCACTTGGCAGCAGCAAGGCGTTCATCGCCCCAGCAGTATGCACGCCGTCACGATGACCAAACACCTCTTTCACCACGCTGAAGTGCTCATGGTAGTCACCAATCGTACCGCAGATCATCGCATCCGCTTCGCCACGCTGCACCATGATTGCACCGATCACCGTAGTGTTGGCAATCACCGCACGCTGCGCCTGCTCCTGGGTGATCCCACGGCGCTTCATAATCTGGTAGTACTCGCTCCAGTACTCTTTAAAGCGTGGATCGGATTCGTTGTTGACGATCTCAAAATCGACGCCCGCTTTAATCTGCAGCCCCAGTTTCTGGATACGCATTTCAATAACGCTCGGACGACCGATCAGGATTGGTTTTGCCAGTCCTAAAGTAATCAGCTCCTGAGTAGCATGCAGTACGCGCGCTTCTTCCCCTTCCGTCAGCACCACACGCTTCGGCGCTTTGCGTGCCAGGGAGAAAATTGGCTTCATGAACAGGTTGGTTTTGTAGACGAATTCAGTCAGCTTATCGATGTAAGCGTCAAAGTCGGCAATCGGACGCGTGGCCACACCAGAGTCCATCGCTGCTTTCGCCACAGCAGGGGCGATTTTGACGATCAGACGCGGGTCGAACGGTTTCGGAATGATGTATTCCGGGCCGAAGCTCAGGTCCTGATCGCCATAAGCAGAGGCCACCACTTCACTCTGCTCGGCATGCGCCAGCTCAGCAATGGCGTGCACCGCCGCCAGTTTCATCTCTTCGTTGATGGCCGTTGCACCGACATCCAGCGCACCGCGGAAGATGAACGGGAAGCACAGGACGTTGTTAACCTGGTTCGGGTAGTCTGAACGGCCAGTACAAATGATTGCGTCGGAACGCACCTCTTTTGCCAACGGCGGCAGGATTTCCGGTTCCGGGTTAGCGAGTGCCAGAATCATTGGCGCACGCGCCATCTTCTTAACCATTTCCTGCGTCAGCACTTTCGGACCGGAGCAACCGAGGAAAATATCTGCGCCGTCAATGACATCATCCAGCGTACGCTTACCGTCATCCACCACCGCATAAGCCGCTTTGGTTTCCGCCATGTTCGGTTCGCGGTCTTTGTAAATCACGCCTTTGGAGTCACAGACCACAATATTGTGTTTCTGCATACCCAGCGCTACCAGCAGGTTCATACAGGCAATCGCCGCTGCGCCTGCGCCAGACACCACCATGCGCACGTCGGAGATATTTTTCTCAACCACCCGCAGACCGTTCAGAATTGCGGCAGTACTGATGATTGCCGTACCGTGCTGGTCATCGTGGAAGACCGGAATATTCATGCGTTCGCGCAGCTTTTGCTCAATGTAGAAACACTCCGGCGCTTTGATATCTTCGAGGTTGATACCGCCAAACGTGGGTTCCAGGGCCGCAACCACATTGATAAATTTATCCGGATCGAGTTCATCGACTTCAATGTCGAACACGTCGATCCCGGCGAATTTCTTAAACAGAACGCCTTTACCTTCCATCACCGGTTTGCCGGCCAGTGCGCCAATATTGCCCAAGCCCAGCACCGCCGTACCGTTGGAAATAACCGCAACCAGGTTGCCGCGCGCGGTGTATTTGTAGGCTGCCAGCGGGTCCTTTTCAATTTCAAGACACGGTGCAGCCACGCCCGGCGAGTAGGCCAGCGCCAGGTCGCGCTGCGTTGCCAGAGGCTTGGTCGGAGAAACCTGGATTTTACCGGGTACCGGAAATTCGTGGAAATCGAGGGCGCTTTGTTTTAACTGGTCATCCATCTTGTTGTTCCTTTCACGTATCTATCAAAAAAGTGGCGCGGGTAACCATTCTACTGAGCCGCACATTATCACCTCAGTCAACGGCACAAACTTTGAAGGTCCCCAAACTCTCACCATTCAAAGAAAGAATTTGTTATCAATTTATAACAGCCATGTTACCTGCTTAATCCAGCAATACCATGCTTGTCTGCTATGCTTTTTGCTGACAACGCCCGCAATTTCCCCAAAAGTGTGAATCACAACACGCATCTAACACTTTACTTTTCAAGGAGTATTTCCTATGACCCGTAAAGAGCTTGCCAATGCCATTCGTGCGCTGAGTATGGATGCCGTCCAAAAAGCTAACTCCGGCCACCCAGGAGCACCAATGGGGATGGCCGATATCGCCGAAGTGCTGTGGAACGATTTTCTACGCCATAACCCGACCGATCCCACCTGGTACGATCGTGACCGGTTTATTCTGTCCAACGGCCACGCCTCAATGCTGCTTTACAGCCTATTGCATCTTTCCGGTTACGACCTGCCGATCGAAGAATTAAAGAACTTCCGTCAGCTCCATTCGAAGACGCCAGGTCACCCGGAAATTGGCTACACGCCGGGCGTGGAAACCACCACCGGACCGCTGGGCCAGGGTTTAGCCAACGCTGTCGGCATGGCCATTGCCGAACGCACGCTGGCAGCGCAGTTTAACCAGCCGGACCATGAGATTGTTAACCACTTTACCTGGGTCTTTATGGGCGACGGCTGTCTGATGGAGGGTATTTCACACGAGGCTTGTTCGCTGGCGGGCACGCTAGGGCTTGGCAAACTCATCGGCTTCTACGATCACAACGGCATCTCAATTGATGGCGAAACCGACGGCTGGTTTACCGACGATACTGCAAAACGCTTTGAGGCTTACCACTGGCATGTAGTGCACGATATTGACGGTCATGACCCTGAGGCGGTGAAAAAAGCCATTCAGGAAGCGCAGGCTGTTACCGATAAACCGTCGCTGATTATCTGCCGCACGGTGATTGGTTTTGGCTCACCGAATAAAGCCGGGAAAGAGGAAGCGCACGGCGCTGCGTTGGGCGAAGAAGAGGTGGCGCTGACCCGGCAGAAACTGGGGTGGCATCATCCTGCTTTTGAAATCCCCAAAGAGATTTACCGGGCGTGGGACGCACGCGAGAAAGGCGAAAAAGCGCAACAGAGCTGGAAGGAGAAATTCGCAGCTTACGAACAAGCCTACCCGGAACTGGCGGCAGAGTTTACTCGCCGGATGAGCGGCGGACTGCCTAAGGAGTGGGAAGCAACAACCCAGAAATATATTACCGACCTGCAAGCCAACCCAGCCAAAATAGCCACCCGTAAAGCTTCGCAAAATACCCTGAACGCCTATGGGCCGATACTGCCAGAACTGCTCGGCGGCTCGGCTGATCTGGCACCCAGCAACCTAACCATCTGGAAAGGCTCCTCCTCTCTTAAAGAGGATCATGCAGGAAACTACATCCACTACGGCGTGCGGGAATTTGGCATGACCGCAATTGCCAATGGTATCGCGCACCACGGAGGCTTCGTACCGTACACCGCAACGTTCCTGATGTTTGTTGAATATGCCCGTAATGCCGCGCGCATGGCGGCGCTGATGAAAGCCCGACAAATCATGGTTTATACCCACGACTCGATTGGCCTGGGGGAAGATGGTCCCACGCACCAGGCCGTCGAACAACTCGCCAGTCTACGCCTGACGCCTAATTTCAGTACCTGGCGACCATGCGATCAGGTTGAGGCGGCAGTAGGCTGGAAGCTGGCGGTCGAACGCCATGACGGGCCAACGGCGCTGATCCTCTCGCGGCAGAATCTGGCGCAGGTTGAGCGCACGCCTGAGCAAGTGCAGCAAATTGCCCGCGGCGGCTATGTGCTGAAGGACGGCGGCGGTAAGCCGGATGTTATCCTGATTGCTACCGGTTCAGAAATGGAAATCACGCTGCTGGCGGCGGAAAAACTGACCGGCGAAGGCCGTAACGTGCGGGTAGTTTCTCTGCCTTCAACCGATATCTTCGACGCCCAGGATGAGACGTACCGGGAGTCGGTCCTGCCGGCAAACGTCAGCGCGCGCGTGGCGGTAGAAGCCGGTATTGCCGACTACTGGTACAAGTATGTTGGGCTGAAAGGGGCGATTGTTGGGATGACGGGCTATGGGGAGTCGGCTCCGGCGGACAAGCTGTTCCCGTTCTTCGGCTTTACGGTAGATAACATCGTCGACAAAGCACACAAGGTGCTTAACGTGTGATCCACAGTGTGGGCCAGGCATCTGGCCCATGCCAGTTATCACAACTTGGCTCCTGGGCATAGCGCACCAGGCGAAAACGCTGACCATCGTAGCGCCAGCGGGTCTGGATACCGCAATCTGCCAACCCTCGTCCTTTAGCGAGGGTAACCAGCTCCCGCGACTTTTCGTCAAACGCAGCGTTGGTCAGCTCCATATCGCGACTTTCCGCATCCGTTTTAAAAGGCAGGCTTAACCGTACCGCGCGTGAAGTCAGCGGGGTTGTACGTGAAACCACCCACGCCAGATCGATAGTGTTATACGCTCCAGCCTCACAGCCAATCATCAGCAGCGCTTTATCATCCGTTAGGGCCGTGACGCGCATCTCGCGACGCAGCGGATCGATAGAGCAACGAATACCGTTGATTCGCCAGTTACCATAGTCCAGCAGTTCACTGCGCTCTTGCTGTGTGAGAGGCGTTGGTGTTGGGTTAATGACCGCTACGCCTTTCAGCGCGGGAGCAGGTGGTACACTGAGCGGAGGCTCGTCACCTTTTTCGATCCATGCGGTTTCGCTGCCAACCCGTTTTTGCTGGGCATCGATAAACAACAATGCGGCTTTTAGCCCGAGCAGCGAAAGATTTTGCGCACCTTTTTGCAGGGTAATCGCCTTCGCGTCCTGTACGGTTTGTAAAAATGCGCTAATGGTGGCGGGATCATCGGTCATCAGTTGCCATGGGGTAATACGCCAGTGCTCGCCGCTCAGCGAGAGCGGCGCACCATCCAACAACAGACGCGGCGCAATATCTCTCTCTTTGACGTTGGACGATTCCAGCCCGCCCAGCTCTATACGCAACACGGCGTCAGTATGTGCCCCGGCGCTGCGGCTCAAGGTCATGACCAGGCCGTGGTGCTCTCCGGTATTGCGCGCCACGCAAAAATTTTGGTTATTACACGTCACCTGCCAGTCAGAAAACGCCTGTTGCGCGGGCGCAGCCCAGAGCAATCGGGCTGGTAGCAACCCGAGCAGGAAAAGGAGAATAACGCGATAGCGCATGGACGGTACAACCCCGAAGTCAAAACACACAGCCTAAGCGGTATCTTCCTTGCGCGACTGATGTGGCTCAATAAGAATTGTCGGATTGGCCGTAAATTTGTAAAGAAATATAAATCCCGCGCATTAGTCCATGAGATGCGACGACTGCAAATAGTTCAACAATAGCACCGTTTTACCGTCACGGATCTCACCCGTTTTGATCATTTCCAGCGCCTGGGTGAACGGCAGTTCCAGAACTTCAATATCTTCATCTTCCACACCGCCACCAGCGTTTGCTCGCTGGCTGTCACTGTATTGTGCAATGAAGAAGTGGATTATTTCCGTCACGCCGCCCGGCGACATGTATAACTCAAACAGTTTGCGCACTTCGCCCACTTCAAAGCCGGTCTCTTCAATGGCCTCTTTGCGAATGCACGCTTCCGGTTCGTCGTTATCCAACAGCCCAGCGCAGGTTTCAATCAGTTGACCATCTTCATTACCGTTGACCCAGGTGGCGACGCGGAACTGGCGAATTAAGACCACCGTTTTCTTCTCCGGGTTATACAGCAGGATTGTGGCACCGTTACCGCGATCGTAAACCTCGCGTTTATGACGAATCACCTCCCCAGTGCTACGGGTCAGGTCATAGGTGATATTGCGCAGGATGAAGTAGTTATCGGAGAGGACTTTATCTTTGATGAGGGTAATTTTTTGCGACATACCGGCTCCACAGCAAGAAGTGAGAAATAATACTACGCCGTGAAACCGGGTTTGTCTTGGAACAATGTAGGCCTGATAAGCAAAGCGCCATCAGGCATTCATGCGGCACATTGCCGGATGACAACGCTAACGCGTTTTATCCAGCCTGGACGCCGATTAGTGAGATTTGACTGATTTTACGCCCAGCCAGTCGACGATCCCCTGGGCGGCGTGCCGCCCCTCCGCCATGGCCGTCACCACCAGATCCGCACCGCGTACCGCGTCGCCACCGGCAAAGATTTTCGGGTTACTGGTTTGGTAACGGTATGCGCTTTCAACATCGGCGGCAATGCGCCCCCAGTTATCGACCTTAACGCCATGCGACTCCAGCCACGGCATGCCGTGTGGGTGAAAACCAAACGCCATGATCACCGCATCTGCGGGCATCACAAACTCACTCCCGGCGATGGGAACCGGGCGACGACGCCCCTGCGCATCAGGTTCGCCAAGTTGGGTACGTAAGAAACGCACGCCGCTGACTCGCCCATCGGCATGCAACACCAGCTCAACCGGCTGGACGTTAAACTCGAAGTTTGCCCCCTCTTCCCGGGCGTTCTTCACCTCTTTTTTCGAACCCGGCATGTTGGCTTCATCACGACGATAGGCGCAGGTCACCTGGCTTGCACCGTGGCGCAGCGCGGTACGTACACAGTCCATGGCCGTATCGCCTCCGCCCAGAACCACCACTTTCAGTCCGGCGGTATCGATAAACGGTTCTTCAGGCAACTCATCCAGCCCCATCACCTGCTTGGTGTTGGCAATCAGGAACGGCAGCGCATCATATACGCCTGGCGCGTCTTCATTTGGCAGGTCCGCCTTCATGGAACGATAGGTTCCCACCCCCACGAACACGGCATCGTAATCCTCCAGCAACTTTTCAAGTGCGACGTCCTTACCCACTTCACAGTTAAGTTCGAAATGAATCCCCATAGCGCTGAAGATTTCACGGCGACGCGTCAGCAGCGATTTATCCAGTTTGAAGGCCGGAATACCGAACGTCAGCAAACCGCCAATTTCAGGATGGCGATCGTAAACGGTGGCACTGATACCGCTACGCGCCAGCACATCCGCGCAGGCCAGACCCGCCGGACCCGCGCCGATAATGGCAACACGCTTGTCCACTTTCTGCACATGGCTTAAGTCCGGCCGCCACCCTTTACTCAGCGCCCGATCGGAGATGTAACGCTCAATATTACCGATGGTGACTGCGCCATGCTCATTACGCACCGTGCATGCCCCTTCGCAGAGTCGATCCTGCGGGCATACACGCCCGGTCACCTCCGGCAAGCAGTTGGTTTGATGTGAAAGCTCAACCGCGGCATCGATCTTTCCGGCTTTGACCAGCTCAATCCACTGCGGAATGTGGTTATGCAACGGACAGGTCCATTCGCAAATACTGTGGTCGCCGCATTTCAGGCAGCGAGAGGCTTCCCGCTCCGCCTGCGCCGTACGAAACGGCAGATAGATCTCTTCAAAGCTGGTTTTCCGGGCATCAATCGCCAGTTTATCCGGCTCACCACGCGCAGGCGTCGCCTGCATTTGCTCACGTTTGGTGATGACATGTGGAACAAAATCGGTAGTGCTGGCGTGCCATGGCTGGCTTTCCAGACTTGCGGTACGCAGCCTACGCGCTTTTGACAGACCGGTAAGCGAATTTTCCGTCACCAACTGTAACGCCTGCGCCGGGCAGTTCTCTACGCAGGCGGGCCCCTGTTCACGCCCCTGGCACAGATCGCATTTGTGCGCGGTGGCTTTCACCTTCCCTTTGGCGACGGGAGTGAGTACGATCTGCATCGTGCCGAAAGGACAGGCAACGACGCACGATTTACAGCCAATGCACTTTTGCGGGTTCACCTGAACGCTGTCGTTATCATGGCTAATTGCCCCATTTGGGCAACTTCTGGCGCAGGGTGCATCTTCGCAGTGGTGACAGGTCACCGCGCTGCGCTGCTGCTGATGTTTAATGACGGTAATTCGGGGCTGAAAATGCCGTTGGCTCAGGACATGCTGTTCGCCATTGTGAGCCATGACGCAGGCGACCTCACAGGCATGGCATCCCAGGCACTGCTGGCTATTGACCATAATAAAACGATTCATGGCTTCCTTCTTTTTTGGTTGCAAAAACCTTATTCTTTATAAGAGTGTTATTAACCGACACGGAAGGAAGCGGCAATGTTCATTTGCCCAGGAAGCACAACTATTTATGCAGAACCTGTGGCAGATCAATTTATTTCATCGCATATGAAATTGTGTTTCAGTTACCATCCAGTTTCATGGCGTTTTATTAACCTTTATCAAATACACCGCATCGTTCACGCTGATTTCAGGCGCGACGTGTATTGTGTGAGGATGCACAAGTGACGGTAAAGCGTCCGGTCTCGGCCAGTCTGGCTAAAGCTTTTTTCTACATAGTGCTGCTGTCAATTCTCTCAACAGGTATTGCGCTGCTCACGCTGACCAGCAGCTTGCGAGATGCCGAAGCCATCAACGTTGCTGGCTCATTGCGCATGCAAAGCTACCGTCTGGGTTACGATCTGCAAAGCCAGAGCCCGCAGCTTAACGCCCACCGCCAGCTTTTCCAGCAGGCGCTAAACGCACCGGCATTACAGAATCTGAATGCGTGGTATGTGCCACAAGCGGTAAAAAGCCGCTATGGACGTCTGCATGCTAACTGGCTGGAAATGAATGCCCGCCTGATCGACGGCGATTTAAAATGGTACCAGGCCAATATCAACAACTACGTCGATCAAATCGATCTCTTCGTGCTGGCGTTGCAACATTATGCCGAGCGTAAAGTCATGCTGGTATTTGGCATCTCGCTGGCAGGCGGGATCGGCATATTCACCCTCGTCTTCTTTACCCTGCGGCGAATTCGCCAGCAGGTGGTGCGTCCGCTGAATAAACTGGTGATGGCCAGTCAGCAAATTGAACACGGTCAGTTTAATATCCCACCGCTGGATACCGGTTTGCCCAATGAACTGGGGTTGCTGGGCAAAACGTTTAGCCAGATGTCGAGTGAATTACACAAGCTGTATCGCTCGCTGGAAGCGTCTGTTGCCGAGAAAACTCACGATCTCCATGAAGCCAATCGCCGTCTGGAGGTGTTGTATCAGTGCTCCCAGGCGTTAAATACCAGCCAGATTGACGTGCACTGCTTCCGCCATATTTTACAGATCGTCCGCGAACATGACGCCGCGTATTTCCTTGAGCTCACCGTCGGTGATAACTGGCGGATTAGCGAAGGGACTAAAAGCCTGGAGCTGCCGATGCAGATCCTGCCGGTCACTATGCAGGAAACCGTCTACGGCGAACTGCACTGGCAAAGTCCAAACGTCAATGCTTCTACTCCGCTGCTTAACAGCGTTTCCTCAATGCTGGGACGCGGGTTGTACTTCAACCAGGCACAAAAACATTTTCAGCAACTGTTGTTAATGGAGGAGCGAGCAACGATTGCACGCGAACTGCACGACTCGCTGGCACAGGTGCTCTCTTATTTACGCATTCAGTTGACGCTGCTGAAGCGTTCAATTCCGGAAGATAACGCCCCAGCGCAAAGCATCATGGAGGATTTCTCCCAGGCGCTGAACGATGCCTACCGTCAGCTACGCGAACTGCTCACCACCTTCCGTCTGACCTTACAACAGGCAGACTTACCCTCCGCCCTGCATGAAATGCTGGAAACGCTGCAAAATCAAACCTCAGCTAAACTCACACTCGACTGTCGGTTACCCACGCTGGCGTTGGATGCGCAAATGCAAGTGCACCTGTTGCAGATCATCCGCGAAGCGGTGCTGAACGCCATTAAGCATGCCAGTGCGAGCGAAATTGCCGTCAGTTGCGTAACGGCTCCGGACGGCAACCACACGGTTTATATCCGCGATAACGGCATCGGCATTGGCGAGCCGCATGAGCCTACAGGGCACTATGGACTAAATATTATGCGTGAGCGGGCGGAAAGACTAAGCGGCACGTTGACCTTCTCTCAACCTTCCGGAGGAGGAACGTTGGTAAGCATCAGTTTCCGTTCGGCTGAATCAGACAGTGATCTAACGTAAAGAACCGCAAAGCGCCGTCGGGTCTGGATCCAGGCCTGACGGCGTTGGCACGAAAGGTATGCTGTAAACGGGCATGATAATTTACATTATCTTCTTTTTTTCTCCACGTTTGACCCGTACCTTGCCGCTAAAGTGAAGCAAGCCATACCCATAACGATACGCAGAAACACGAGGTCCTCTTTTAATGGCGAATTTTTTCATCGATCGCCCCATTTTTGCCTGGGTGTTAGCTATCCTGTTGTGCCTGACAGGAGCCCTGGCTATTTTTTCACTGCCCGTTGAGCAATATCCCGATCTGGCGCCGCCAAACGTACGGGTCACCGCCAACTATCCTGGCGCCTCGGCTCAGACTCTGGAAAACACCGTCACCCAGGTGATCGAGCAGAACATGACTGGTCTCGATAACCTGATGTACATGTCGTCGCAGAGCAGCGGGACAGGCCAGGCATCAGTTACACTGAGCTTTGTCGCCGGAACCGATCCTGATGAGGCCGTCCAGCAGGTGCAAAACCAGCTGCAATCGGCAATGCGTAAACTGCCGCAGGCGGTACAGGATCAGGGGGTCACGGTGCGTAAGACCGGGGACACCAATATTCTGACAATCGCCTTTGTCTCCACCGATGGCTCAATGGATAAGCAGGACATCGCCGACTATGTCGCCAGTAACATTCAGGATCCGCTCAGCCGTATTAACGGCGTGGGGGATATTGACGCTTACGGCTCACAGTACTCCATGCGTATCTGGCTTGACCCGGCCAAACTGAACAGTTTCCAGATGACCGCTAAAGATGTGACCGACGCTATCGAGTCACAGAATGCGCAGATTGCGGTCGGACAACTTGGCGGTACGCCTTCGGTGGACAAGCAGGCGCTGAACGCGACGATCAACGCCCAGTCGCTACTGCAGACTCCGGATGAATTCCGCGCCATTACTCTACGTGTCAACCAGGATGGCTCAGAAGTTAAACTGGGCGATGTGGCGACGGTCGAAATGGGTGCTGAAAAGTATGATTACCTCAGCCGCTTTAATGGAAATCCTGCCTCCGGTCTGGGCGTGAAGCTGGCTTCAGGCGCCAATGAAATGGCGACGGCGGAACTGGTCATTAACCGTCTGAACGAGCTGTCGCAATATTTTCCGCATGGGCTGGAATATAAGGTGGCATATGAAACTACCTCCTTTGTCAAAGCCTCAATCATCGACGTGGTAAAAACCCTGCTGGAAGCGATCGCGCTGGTATTCCTCGTGATGTACCTGTTCCTGCAAAACTTCCGCGCCACGCTGATTCCCACCATCGCCGTTCCCGTCGTCCTGATGGGTACCTTCTCCGTGCTTTACGCCTTTGGCTATAGCGTTAACACCTTGACGATGTTTGCGATGGTGCTGGCGATCGGCCTGCTGGTCGATGACGCCATTGTGGTAGTGGAAAACGTCGAGCGTATTATGAGTGAGGAAGGGCTCACACCGCGGGAAGCGACACGGAAATCGATGGGGCAAATCCAGGGCGCGCTGGTTGGTATTGCCATGGTGCTGTCGGCGGTGTTTATCCCGATGGCCTTCTTCGGCGGCACTACCGGGGCTATTTACCGCCAGTTCTCGATTACTATCGTCTCCGCAATGGTGCTGTCTGTTCTGGTGGCGATGATCCTCACTCCTGCTCTGTGCGCCACCCTGCTCAAACCGCTGCATAAGGGCGAGCATCACGGACAAACCGGTTTCTTCGGCTGGTTTAACCGAATGTTTAATCGCAACGCCGAGCGCTACGAAAAAGGCGTTGCCAGGATCCTGCACCGCAGCCTGCGCTGGATACTGATCTACGGCCTGCTGCTCGGCGGAATGGTTTTCCTGTTCCTGCGCCTGCCAACCTCCTTCCTGCCGCTGGAAGACCGCGGCATGTTTACCACCTCGGTACAGCTGCCCAGCGGCTCCACACAGCAGCAAACATTGAAAGTGGTTGAGGAAGTAGAGAAGTATTACTTCACCCATGAGAAAGACAACATTATGTCGGTCTTTTCCACGGTCGGTTCAGGCCCTGGCGGGAACGGTCAAAACGTGGCGCGTATGTTTGTCCGTTTAAAAGACTGGGATGAGCGCGACACCACTACCGGAACCTCTTTCGCCATCATTGAACGTGCGACCAAAGCCTTTAATAAGATTAAAGAAGCCCGCGTCTTCGCCAGTAGCCCTCCGGCTATCAGTGGCCTCGGAAGCTCTGCCGGTTTCGATATGGAACTGCAGGATCACGCTGGTGCGGGGCATGACGCGTTAATGGCCGCGCGGGACAAGCTGATTGAGCTGGCCGGGAAGGATTCTTCCCTGACCCGCGTTCGTCATAACGGTCTGGACGACAGCCCGCAGTTGCAAATTGATATCGATCAGCGCAAAGCCCAGGCACTGGGCGTTTCCATCGACGACATCAACGATACATTGCAAACGGCCTGGGGTTCCAGCTACGTCAATGACTTTATGGACCGCGGTCGCGTGAAGAAGGTTTACGTGCAGGCGGCAGCAAAATATCGCATGCTCCCTGACGACATCAATTTGTGGTACGTCCGTAATAACAACGGCGGCATGGTGCCTTTCTCGGCCTTTGCCACGTCGCGCTGGGAAACCGGTTCACCGCGTCTGGAACGCTACAACGGCTACTCCGCGGTCGAGATTGTCGGAGAAGCCGCGCCCGGCGTCAGTACCGGTACAGCGATGGACATAATGGAATCGCTGGTGCGCCAGTTGCCGACCGGATTCGGCCTCGAATGGACTGCGATGTCTTATCAGGAACGGTTGTCGGGTTCTCAGGCCCCCGCCCTGTACGCCATTTCTCTGCTGGTGGTATTCCTGTGTCTGGCGGCCCTGTATGAAAGCTGGTCAGTTCCCTTCTCCGTCATGCTGGTTGTGCCGCTGGGGGTCATTGGTGCTCTGCTGGCGACCTGGATGCGCGGTCTGGAAAACGACGTGTACTTCCAGGTCGGGTTACTTACCGTTATCGGGCTATCGGCGAAGAACGCAATATTGATTGTTGAATTCGCCAATGAGATGAACGAGAAAGGACACGATCTGCTCGATGCCACGCTCCACGCCTGTCGCCAGCGCTTGCGTCCGATTCTGATGACCTCGCTGGCGTTTATCTTTGGGGTTCTGCCGATGACCATCAGCAGTGGCGCAGGTTCTGGCGGTCAACATGCGGTGGGGACGGGCGTAATGGGTGGAATGATTTCAGCCACTATCCTGGCGATTTACTTCGTGCCCCTGTTCTTTGTGCTGGTACGCAGACGCTTCCCGTTGAAACCGCGCCCGGAATAATCGGGCACAAAAAAGGCGACTTACGTTGAGTCGCCTTTTTTTATCCTTTACAGGATATGAATTTCTTCCAGAAAATTATTTACGAAGCATCACTTCGATAAAGTCTTTCCAGTTCCCCAGTTCACGTTCAATCATAACAACCTCTCTTATTATTATGAGCATTCTACAAAATCATCATCATCAAAAGAAGAACATTTAACCGATGGTTGTGATTACATCCTCCCGTGTTTGGGGTTTATGTGATCACTATGCGCCATACCCATAAATTTTATGTGACTTACTGCAATATTTTGAAATATTCATACATCATCTACTACTTTTGCAATTCTGATGGAAAAACAGGCTGATGCAAACAGGCAGATTCTGATTTTTAGTTATACGGTATTTTTGGAGCTTTCAGGAATCATTATTCACTGTTGTTCAACAATGTTATATTTTTCTATAACGATTGAATGACAATATGTATTATTCATTGCCACATAATAAAAGAATAAATATTCAAATTACGTCAATAAGGATTCAAATGATCACCCTCTACGGCATTAAGAATTGCGACACGATTAAAAAAGCCAGACGCTGGTTGGATGCACAAGGTATTGACTATCGCTTTCATGATTATCGCGTCGACGGTCTTGACAATACGCTATTACAGTCCTTTATCAGCGAATTAGGTTGGGAAGCGCTGCTCAATACACGTGGAACCACCTGGCGTAAACTCGATGAATCCACGCGCAGTCAAATCACCGATGCGGCTTCCGCCGCCGCATTGATGATTGAAATGCCAGCAATTATCAAACGCCCATTGCTCTGCGCGCCGGGTAAGCCTATGCTGCTTGGTTTCAGTGAATCCAGTTATACTCTGTTTTTTAATGAGGTGTAGTCTATGTCGTGCCCGGTTATTGAGCTGACACAGCAGCTTATTCGCCGTCCTTCCCTGAGCCCGGATGATGCCGGGTGCCAGGCGTTAATGATTGAACGCCTGCGCGCGGTAGGTTTTACCGTTGAGCGTATGGATTTTGGTGACACACAGAATTTTTGGGCATGGCGCGGTAAAGGTGAGACCCTGGCATTTGCCGGTCACACCGACGTAGTGCCCGCCGGCGATGTCGATCGTTGGATCAATCCACCGTTCGAACCGACCATTCGCGATGGCATGCTGTTCGGGCGTGGCGCTGCCGATATGAAAGGCTCACTGGCAGCGATGGTCGTGGCCGCAGAACGTTTTGTCGCCCAGCATCCAAACCATCAGGGTCGTCTGGCATTTTTGATAACGTCCGACGAAGAAGCCAGCGCCAAAAACGGCACCGTAAAGGTGGTTGAAGCACTGATGGCGCGTAATGAGCGACTGGATTATTGTCTGGTTGGCGAACCGTCCAGCACGGAAATCGTTGGCGACGTGGTCAAGAATGGACGTCGTGGTTCACTGACCTGCAACCTGACCATTCATGGCGTGCAGGGGCACGTAGCCTATCCGCATCTGGCCGATAATCCGGTACACCGCGCGGCGCCAATGCTCAACGAACTGGTGGCGATTGAGTGGGACCAGGGTAACGAGTTCTTCCCGGCGACCAGCATGCAGATTGCCAATATTCAGGCAGGTACCGGCAGCAACAACGTTATCCCCGGAGAACTGTTTATCCAGTTCAACTTCCGTTTCAGCACTGAGCTGACCGATGAGATGATTAAAGCACGGGTTCACGCGCTGCTGGAGAAACATCAGTTGCGCTATACCGTCGACTGGTGGCTTTCCGGTCAGCCGTTCCTGACTGAACGCGGTAAACTGGTGGATGCAGTAGTGAACGCCATTGAGCACTATAATGAAATTAAACCGCAGTTACTGACTACAGGCGGGACGTCCGACGGGCGCTTTATTGCCCGCATGGGGGCACAGGTAGTCGAACTTGGGCCGGTCAACGCCACTATTCATAAAATAAATGAATGTGTTAATGCCGCCGACCTGCAGCTGCTTGCCCGTATGTATCAACGTATCATGGAGCAACTCGTCGCCTGATGAGTACTCCTGCAAGAGGAAAAATACATGGACTGGCTAGCAAAATATTGGTGGATTCTGGTGTTGGTGTTTCTGGTAGGCGTGCTGCTTAACGTTATCAAAGATCTCAAGCGCGTCGATCCAAAGAAATATCTGGCCAACAAGCCGGAGCTTCCCCCGCATCGCGACTTTAACGATAAATGGGATGACGACGACGATTGGCCGAACAAGGATCAACCGAAGAAATAATTTCCAGGCCAATAAGTCACGTAGGCCCGGTAAGCGTTAGCGCCACCGGGCGTTAAGTGCCGGATGGCAACGCTTCGCGTTTTATCCGGCCTACGGTTATCAATCAGATCATCTCAATCACATCATCATCGTGAGGCTTACCGCCGCTCAGCGCTTCATCAAAATAGTGCTTCGGTACGGTAAAACGCAGATGATCGAGCGCAAACTGCATGCTGCGTTCATCAATGGCGTGTCCCAGGTTTTCGACGATATCCAGCGTCACATCCCCACCCGCAGCAATTAATGCCTCCTGCGCGGCAACGGCATGGGAGAGCTCTATCACCCGGTCTTCACCACCGTGAATCAAATGCACCGTCGTTGCGGTAGTTGCAACCTCCGGTAAGGTGGCATAGCGACCATTGAAGGCAATGACCCGCGACGCCAGCCCCGGCTCGGCTTTGATGCTCTCAAGCGACATAATCGAACCCTGAGAAAAACCAATCAGCGCGGTTGCCTGCGGTGAAACGCCGCTTTGTTTCTGCCAGTAGCGCACGGTTTCGATAAACACCGGCATAATCGCGTCGATACGCGCCTGGCGGTTCTCTTCCGTTACGCCCTGTACCGAAAACCACTGACGTCCGGAAGTCGTACCGTAAGGCTCTGCCCCGCCAATGCTGACGATTAACGCATCCGGAAACAGCGGCGCAAACCAGGAGCCAATTTCACCCATGGCAACCGGGTTATCGCCGACGCCATGAAACAGCAGCAGTAGCTGTTGAGCGGGTTTATCGGGACTTTGAACAACAAAATGGTCATGTTTCATGGCGATCTCCTTAACTGATGAGAATCATTCTACGCCGCTTAACCGCAATGACCATGCCAGGAAATTGAAGATGTTAGTGAAAAAATTGCCATTGCATAATGCGATTATGTAGCCGCTGTTCACGTTCAGCATCCAGCTGATTTAACGCTTGTGCCGCTTCGGCGCGCTGAACGACCAGAAGCGCTTTACGACCTGAGATCTTCAGCTGTTGGCACAATTCGGCGTCGCTGCGTTTAGCCTGTATACGTCCGCGCAATGCCGGAAGAGGTAATTCACTGTGCTCAAGCAGACGACTCAGACAGCCTAGCGACGTCAATAATGGCCGATGCGCGAAGGCAAACCCAGCCAGCTCAGCCCAGTCATCCTCATTAAGCGTAGTCTCTTTCAGCGGGACCAGCGGAATGCTCTCACCATTCCATCGCGCAAGGATTTCCGCGTCACGCCGCAAATGCTGGTGCTCCCGCTCGGCAAGGCGCTTTCCCGCTTCGCTGATCGGCAGCAACGCCATGGCGGTATAACAGCCGCTGCTGGCTTCCCGGTGATTTCCCATTCGCACCAGCACAAAACCGCAGCGCTGCCAGAAACGCCATAGTTCAGCCGTATACCCAAAACTGACCGACAGATAGTCACACGATGTGGAATAGTGGTGGGCCAGCACAATCAGCTGTTGCCCAATACCTTCTCTTTGGCGCGCAGGATGAACCGCAATTCGACTGACTCGCCTCCCGACGAGCGTCGCCGCCAACGGGTCACCACCGTGCGCCGCCAGCGACTGCGCAACCAGATTCCCCCTCGGTCGACGATATCCGGCCCAGACGGCCTGGCTTAATTCTGCGGATAGTCCCCCTTCATCGACCAGCCAGACAGCACCCGCCACTGAGTCAGCGGTTGATGCCTGAAGAAAATGCTGACCAGGCGCGTCCATCATTCGCCGCAGGTCTAATGGCGAGGTGCGATAATGCGCTCCGGAGAGCAACTGGTATACCGCTAACGGCAGCTCCGGGCTAGCATCCCAGGACTGTTGCTCAAATGCCGAGAAGTGAAGCTCCCCCAATGGGGCATGCGTGAACGTTTCATCATCAAACACCAGCGCATCGCTGACAATTTGCTCCAGCGGACATCCCTGCGCCCAGCGTACGGGTTGTTGCAACTCATAGCGTCGAAGATTGGGGAAGCGGGCGCAGAATTTCAGCAAGAAGCCTCTACCCGTTCCCTCGTAGCCTTGTACTGTAGTGGTTAACAGCGTACGAGGAAAACGCGCCACCAGTTGGTGTAGCAGCGGCGCGGGGATCGCGGCGGCTTCATCCACAATCAGCCAGTCTGCGGTTTCAGAACTGCTTAATAGTGCATCCGGCGCCATAAAGCGGTAACGCTCTGCGGCAAATTGTGCCAGCACATCCGTTGCAGCTTTGGCAGGTGCGGTCACAATCGCAGTGCCGTTAATCCGCGCTATGAGTTGCCCTGCCAGAGCGGATTTGCCCCGACCCCGTGCGGCCGTCACCGCAACCACACCGGGAGGCATAGCCAGCAAATGATTTAATATCATCGCCTGTTCTGGTTGGGGTTCGCCGGTTGCCGCGAGCCAGGCTGCGCGAGCAGGAAAGTGCGGACAGGAAACCGGCTGATGCTGCTGCCAGTGCAGAGCCTGTCTATCGCGGGAAATCACCCGTTTGACGTGCTCAACAAAGTGCGGTGTGGGAATGGGCTCAGCACAATCGCTCCAGCGTAGTGAATCCACGTCTGGATGCGTGTGCCAGGAATGCCAGGGTGGGGTCAGCAAAACCAGCCAACTGCCGGCAAGCAGTGTACCGCTTAAGGCGGCAAACGCCGCAGCGTCAAATCCCTGCCCGGCGTCGAAGACTGCATGACGAAACTCGCGCCCCAGTAACGTTTGCAGCGCCTGTGGCGTACAGTTCGGTTCAGCAGGGGCATTCGCCCCTACCCACAACCAGTCGCCGGGTAATATGTCGCGTAGCGCTAACGCCTGCCCCTGACACCAGTTCTCCTCGCCGCTGATAATTAGCAAACGACGGATCCCCTCACGAGCCATCTGTTCGGTTAACGCCCTCAGCGCAGTGTTATCGGACATCCCTGCCTCTGTATCTTAAATACCTTTACCAAAGGTATTACATTGTCCCGGATCGCCGCTATCAAAACCGCGTTTGAACCAGGTAAAACGCTGTTCAGAGGTTCCGTGAGTAAAGCTGTCCGGTACGACGCGTCCTTGTCCCTGCTGTTGCAGGCGATCGTCACCAATGGCCTGTGCGGCGTTTAGTGCCTCTTCCAGGTCACCAGACTCCAGCACGCCCTGCTGCTGCATGCTGTGGCCCCAGACACCGGCAAAGCAGTCCGCCTGCAGTTCCATACGAACGGAAAGACGGTTCACCTCAGCTTGTGAGGCGTTCTGCTGCATCTGGCGAACCTTCGGTTCAATACCCAGCAGTTTCTGCACGTGGTGACCCACTTCATGGGCGATAACATAGCCCTGCGCAAAATCACCATCAGCGCCCAGCTTGTTTTTCATGTCATCATAGAATGAAAGGTCGATATATACCGTACCATCTGCCGGACAATAAAACGGTCCCATCACGGACTGGCCCGCGCCGCAGCCGGTGCGCGTCGCGCCCCGGTACATCACCAGCTTCGGCTGTTGGTAGGTGCGGCCCATTTTTTCAAACTGCTGTCCCCAGGTATCTTCTGTTGTAGCCAGAATCACCGAGGTAAATTTTGCCGCTTCATCATCGTTTGGGCTGATGGAGCGTGATGATTGTTGTTGGGAGACCGGCTGGCCGGTCATTAATCCGGTGAGATCCACGCCATAATAACCCGCCACCAGCACCACAATCAGCAGGATGATACCGCCTTTACCACTGGGCAGACGAAAACCAGGCCCACCCATAGAGGGGCCGCCGCCAGAGCTGTTTCGTCTGTCTTCCACGTTGTCACTTTCACGACGCCCTTGCCAGCGCATAATCACCTCAACTTTTTATTCATTATGATGATGATCGTAGGCGGTTCGGAACAGGATTACCATAAGAAATAGTAATCAAATCAGGTGGGGTTAATGAGCCGGAGAGCGATCGCCGGCTCAGGGGAAGATTAGTCTAACTTCACACCCAGGCGATGCGCGACGGCTTCATAGGCTTCGATCAGGCCGCCCAGACTCTGGCGGAAGCGATCTTTGTCCATTTTATCCAGCGTTTCTTTGTCCCACAGGCGGCTACCGTCCGGTGAGAATTCATCACCCAGGACGACTTCACCTTTATACAAACCAAACTCAAGTTTGAAGTCGACCAGAATCAGACCAGCATCATCAAACATCTTTTTCAGCACGTCGTTAGCTTTGTAGGTCAGCTCTTTCATACGTGCCAGATTCTCTTTGCTCACCCAACCAAAAGTTTCGCAATAGGAATCGTTAATCATTGGATCGTGCATAGCATCGTTTTTCAGGAACAGATCAAACAGCGGCGGATTCAGTTCAATACCTTCCTCAACGCCTAAACGCTTAACCAGAGAGCCTGCCGCGCGGTTACGTACCACACATTCAACCGGTACCATATCCAGCTTTTTCACCAGACATTCGGTATCAGAAAGCAGTCGCTCCATCTGGGTAGGAATACCCGCTTCTTGCAGTTTAGTCATAATGAAATGGTTGAATTTGTTGTTCACCATGCCTTTACGGTCAAACTGTTCAATGCGCGCGCCATCCCCTGCTGACGTATCATTGCGGAATTCGAGCACCAACAGGTCCGGGTTTTCCGTGCTGTATACGGTCTTCGCTTTACCACGATACAACTCAGCTTGCTTTTGCATCTTTATTACTCCTGGGTGTGAATTAACGATAAATATTGCGTTTTTCTGCCGACGCACACGTTTGCGTATCATATCAGAAAAAAAGGGCTGGAGTTATCCAGCCCTTTATTTTTACTTACTGAACGCTGCCTGGAAGACGGCGACCAGCGCGTCGTTCTGGCTTTGCGTCAGGGTATGCCCCTTCGGATCGATAAACTGCAAGCTACTGCGGTTGTCTAAATCACCGACCTGCAGTTTATAGTCGCCGGATACCAGACCTGGGTCACTTGCGCCCAGCTCCTGCCAGCTGCTATCAGACAGAGGTTTGTAGGTCACCGCGATGCTACCCTGAGAACGGGTGCTGTCGGTTACCTTCATCCCCACTTTCTCAAGCGCTGCTGGCAGACGCTGCCACACCACGTTGAACGGTCCGCGTACCACCAGCATTGGTAAACCGGTGTCATCGGCTGCGCTCTGAACATCCATGGTGGCTGCAGAGCGGTTCTGCGCGGCATTCGCGGCGTCGGTGGCGTTCTTATCCAGACCAGCAGAGATAACGTTCATCATCTCAGCGCTGTAACGCTGCATTGATGCCGCATCGGCTACGGGTTTACCCGCCTGCTCGAGGTTAATCAATTTCACCGTTACCGCTTGCTGATAGCCCTGCGGTTTAACCGAGATTTGATAACGTCCACGGTACTGCTCGTCTTCATCCAGACGGTTCCAGTCAACCCAGTCGGTGGTCAGCGTCTGGCTGGCATCATCACGTTTGGTGATCGTGTAGTTTTTAGACTGAATGACGCTCACGACCTGCGGCCACAGCGTGTTACCACGACCATTTTCCACCAGCAACGTTGAGGTATCGCCTGCGATTTGCGTGCGAGCGCCAGTGACTAACGCTAACGGCTGAGCCGGTGGACGAATATCCAGCGCTTTACCCACGGCACCACTGCCGTTGGTTACCGGGATATTATAGTCGCCCGACATAACCGGCAAAATCATCCCAGCTGGAGCATGAAGCTCAGCAAGCGGTGCGGCCTCCAGATAGGATTCATCACCGCTCACCTGGCGCTTATAGCGCGAGTCAGAGCTACAGGCCGCGAGCAACATAACAAGCGAAACACCCGCAACCTTGGCCAGGCGCGACTTTTGTACTGAGTAAGCCATCAAATCTCCCTAAACTTTACAGCAAACCGGCATGCTTAAGCGCCGCTTTGACGATTTCACGAGCATTGTCCGTGATTGGCGTCATCGGCAGACGTAGCGTATCGGTCGCCACAAGTCCCAACTCCTTACACGCCCATTTCACGGGAATAGGATTGGGTTCGACAAATAGTTTGTTGTGTAACGGCATCAGACGCTGGTTAATCACCCGCGCCTCGGCAAATTGCCCGGCTGCCGCCAGTTTGCACATTTCAGCCATATCACGTGCCGCAACGTTAGACGTTACGGAAATCACGCCATGACCACCGAGCTGCATAAAATCCAGTCCGGTCGCGTCATCACCGCTGAGCAGAATAAAGTCGTCCGAAACCAGCTCTTTGATCTGGTGAACGCGACTTAAGTTCCCCGTGGCCTCTTTAATAGCGATAATATTTTTAACTTTCGCCAGACGACCAACGGTTTCCGGCAGCATATCGCAGCCAGTACGGGACGGCACATTATACAGAATTTGCGGCAGGTCAGTATGCTCAGCGATGGCTTTGAAATGCTGGAACAAACCTTCCTGGGTTGGGCGGTTGTAGTAAGGCGTCACCGTCAGGCAGCCAACAACACCGCTGTCGTTGAAACGCTGCGTCAGACTAATGGCTTCCGCGGTCGCATTGGCGCCGGTTCCGGCAATAACCGGAATACGCCCGTCAGCCAGCTCCAGCGTCATCATCACCACATCGCCATGTTCATCATGACTCAGGGTGGCGGACTCACCGGTGGTGCCAACAGAAACGATCGCCGAGGTGCCGCTGGCGACATGATAATCAATCAGTTTTTTCAGGCTCGACCGGCAGACTTTACCTTTCTCATCCATCGGCGTAACAAGCGCGACAATACTTCCCGTGAACATGGGCCATCCTCTGTGCAAACAAGTGTCTCAATGGTACGTTTGGTACGACAATAAAAGCAAGCGACCAGAGCCGTTCTGATTGTTGTATGCATGTTTTTTTTATGCTTTCCTTATGATTACCTCACCGCTCAAAGGAAGAACAGGTTTGACATCGTCATCGCAACACTATCTGGTCATTACTGCGCTGGGTGCCGACCGCCCAGGAATTGTGAACACCATCACACGTCATGTCAGCAGTTGCGGCTGTAATATCGAAGACAGCCGACTGGCCATGCTGGGTGATGAGTTCACGTTTATCATGTTGCTGTCGGGCACCTGGAATGCCATCACCCTGATTGAATCAACCCTGCCATTAAAAGGCGCAGAGCTTGATTTACTCATTGTGATGAAGCGCACGACCGCGCGCCCTCGTCCGGCGATGCCTGCTACGGTATGGGTGCAGGTCGATGTCCCTGATTCTCCCCATTTGATTGAACGCTTCACCGCACTGTTTGACAGCCACCAAATGAATATTGCGGAACTGGTTTCACGCACGCAACCGGCTGAGAATGGAAAGGCGGCGCAGTTGTTTATTCAAATTACCGCACATAGTCCTGCGTCACATGATTCGGCAAATATTGAAGATGCGTTTAAAGCACTCTGTACAGAACTCAATGCGCAAGGCAGTATTAACGTCGTCAATTACTCACAGCATGATGAACAGGATGGAGTTAAGTAATGAACCCACTGAAAGCCGGTGATATCGCACCGAAATTTAGCTTGCCGGATCAAGACGGAGAACAAGTAAATTTAACCGACTTCCAGGGACAGCGTGTTCTGGTTTATTTTTACCCGAAAGCCATGACACCCGGCTGTACCGTACAGGCCTGCGGCTTGCGCGATAACATGGATGAGTTAAAAAAAGCTGGTGTTGAAGTGCTGGGGATCAGCACCGACAAACCAGAGAAGCTTTCCCGATTCGCGGAGAAAGAAGTCCTGAATTTCACGCTCCTGTCCGATGAAGATCATCAGGTTTGCGAGCAGTTCGGCGTCTGGGGTGAGAAGTCATTTATGGGCAAAACCTACGATGGCATCCACCGCATCAGCTTCCTGATTGATGCCGAAGGCAAAATTGAGCACGTGTTCGATGACTTCAAAACCAGCAATCACCACGACGTGGTACTGAACTGGCTGAAAGAGAACGCCTGATTTACGTTTTGCTGGAAAAAGCCTGATGGCGCTTCGCTTATCAGGCCTACACAGCTTATTAATATTGCGAAACTTGTAGGCCGGGTGAGGCGTAGCCGCCACCCGGCATAAACGTGAATCTGTACTTTTTCAGGCTGACATCCGCATAAACGTTTATTCAAACGTCCCTTTTACGCAGGCTTTCTTCTCTCTGACCACGGCTTTTCCCTTCGCCCAAAGGTGATTAACCTCCAACGCATCGTTAAGCACCAGAATGTCCGCATCGCATCCCACCGCCAGGCGCCCCTTATGTTCGAGCCCCAAAAATTCTGCGACCGTACGCGTCAGCGGACAGAGCGCCTGTTCCAGCGGTATGGCATGAACTTTCACCAACTGGCGCACCGTTTCAGCCAGTGATTCAAACCCCGCGACACCGATACCGATGAGATTACCTAACTCATCAAATTCCGGCTGGCTGCCGTTGCCATCCGAGCTAAGGGTAATGCGCGACAGTGGCACGTTCTGCCGCAGCGCCGTGGCGATAGCCGTGGCGGGGTCGACGGGCTCATCAATGCTGCTGGTAATGTCGATATAACCGCCTTTACGAGCATACTCCAGCGCCGCCTGGAACAACGGTTCCGCACGGTTAACGTGTGTCGGCAACAGTTTAGTAATCGGCACATCGCAGCAGTTGAGGATCTGGTACAACGGTTCCAGCATGCGCGGGCTATCGCCCATATGGAATACACTGATCCCCGATTTGCGTCCTAACAATCCACCGACGCGCGACAGCGCTGCCATGTTTGCCAGCACCGAGGTATCTGGGGCTGAGGAACGATGGTCCGAAATCGCACATTTTACGCCAATGATTTTATCGATCAGCGCCACGTCGCGATCGATGCTGCCGGTGATGGTCGGGGAAGGCAGAGAATACGCCCCAGTAAGCATCCATGCACTGATGCCTTCAAACTCCAGCGCGCGGGTTTTTGCCAGCAGCGATTCCGGGTGACGGGTAATGCCATCGGTACCCAGCAAACCCACCACCGAAGTTACACCAGCTTCAACCAGGCGTGACAAGCGTACTTCCGGCGTGCGGGTATGCGGTCCTGCTTCCCCGCCTCCGCCAATCAGATGGACGTGTTGATCGATAAATCCTGGGCACACAATCGCGCCGTCAAGATTGATACACTCGCAACCGGGAAAGTCTCCAGGAGAAATTGACGGGGCGATGGCAACAATTTTACTGCCGGAGACCAGTATATCCTGTCGCCCTAAATCTTCCGGTGCGTACACGTGTCCCTGCTGGAACAACGTCAAATTAAGAATTGAACAGTTCATAACCTTCCTTGTCAGGCAATTACCTGCATAACCCAAATAGAGAGCAGCGCATTAATGACGCATACCGCAATAATCAGCGGGTAGTAACGGGGATGGACCCCCGCAGTTCCCAGGCAGCGTCCCACATTTTGCACCGGATTGCCCATCAGGTAGATTGCCGGTAGCAATACAGTCGCATCATGTCCCGAAAGCGTACCAGCAACAACCAGACTGGCACAAACGCCGACGCCGCCTCCCATACTCATCACCGCCGCCAGCAGCACGGTGGCAGATTCCCCCGGTAGCCCCCACAACGCCATCACCGGTTCGCACACCCGCCCGACAATCTCGAGCAATCCCGTCACCTTCAGCGCCTGAATAATCACAAACGCCATCACCACGTTAGGTAACAGGCTGGTTGTAGCAATTGTAAACCCGCGCCGCGCGCCATCGATAAACATATCCATGACGTTTTTACGTACCTGCGTTGTCATCTCAGACCTCCTGCTGCAGACGGCGATTTTCCAGCTGCGCAATCCACAAACGCAGCAGGTTCGCTCCCACAAATTTGAAGACAAGGATCACCGCCAGCGGCGTAATCACCGGAACGGTAACCACCGTAAACAGCGCAGCGCCAGAGGAAAAATAGTTGGTAATACACGCGCTGCCGCTGGTTTGCCAGCAGGCAAAAATGGCACGCTCCTGTTCAGTAATAATGCCCTCTTCCGCCATCTCTTTGGTCATCCCGGCCGCGGCATCGGTATTTTGCAAATTCGCAATCAGCGCCAGCGAACAAACTCCCGGAATACCGAGTAACGGGCGCAGGACCGGCGTCATCAGCTGTTGTGCCGCACGTAACCCCCCCAATCCTTCGGTGACGGAAATAATCCCGAGTGAAAGAATGACGGAAGGTGCCAGCTCAAGCGCGAATAAGAAGCCGTCTTTGGCTCCCATCCCTCCAGAGCCGCGAAAAGAGACCGTCGTATCGCCTGCGGCATTAATCTGCCCAAAGGCGCCGTTGAGGACGGTGAAGTCAAAGACCCGCCACCATTCGGTACTTTTCGCAAACATGCCGGAAAAAAGAATAATCGTAATAAAAAAAGCGAGATAACCGCCCCATCCCACCTTTTGCTGCGTGTGTGTGTTGTGACCCATTTTGTTCTCCTGTTGGTCTTATTCCTTGCGTGACAGAAAGACATCACGCAGGTCAAGTTAAAGACAAATGCGGAGAAAAACGACAGCAGAAGAGATTATTCAGAAAGTGTGGATAGAGGTCAGACAAGTTCGGATCCGGCGACATGATATCGCCGGATCTTGCAGATTAGGGTTCGTCAACGACCTGACCATCCGGCCAGGCGTGCATTACCGCTTTGATTAACGTCGCCAGAGGGATCGCAAAGAATACGCCCCAGAATCCCCACAGACCGCCGAAAATCACCACGGAGAGAATAATCACCAGTGGATGCAGATTGACCGCCTCGGAGAACAGCACGGGAACCAACAGATTGCCGTCCAGCGCCTGGATAATCAGGTACACGGCAAAACAGCTCCAGAACTCGGTGCCAAGCCCGAACTGAAACAGCGCCACGCCAACTACCGGAATCGTCACCACAAAAGCGCCGATATACGGGATCAGCACAGAGAACCCTACCAGCACCGCCAGCAGCAGCGAATAGTTGAGACCAAACAGCAGGAAGCCGAGCCAGGTCGCCACGCCGACCACCACCATTTCCAGCACCTTTCCGCGGATATAGTTGGTGATTTGCTGGTTCATCTCTTTCCACACCTGTCCCGCCAGCCCACGATTACGCGGCAGCACCCGGCGCACGGCGTTCAGCATCTGTCCTTTATCTTTGATCAGGAAGAACACCATCAATGGGACGAGAACCAGATAGACCGCCAGGGTCAGCAATCCAACCAGTGAAGCTAACGAATATTTCACCACCGAATCACCCATAGTGAGCATTCGCGAGCGCATATTTTCCGCCATCGCATCAATGATGCCCGCATCCATCAGCGCCGGATAACGCCGCGGCAAGGTGGCGGCAAAATCAGACAGTTTATTGAGCATGCCGGGCATATCGCGGATCAGGTAGATGCCCTGCTGCCATGCAACGGGCATCACAACAAACGCCATCAGCAGCAAAATACCGACAAACACCACCAGCACAATCGATGTCGCCCAACGCCGTGAACACCCAATATGTTCCAGCCGCACAGTCGGCCATTCAAGCAGGTACGCCAGCACTATGGCGACCAGTAGCGGCGCCAGAAGACCACTAAAAAAGAACAGGATGCCAAAACCGGCAACCAGAATAATCAGCAGGGCGATGGCTTCGGGGTCGCTAAAGCGGCGACGATACCATTGCATCAACATTTCGAGCATAAAACCCTTCCATGAACCCAATAGCGGGATTGCGATCCCGAATTGTATCGAAATGTCACAAAAAAGACTTCGCTTTTTATGGCTGATTACGCAAAGTGAAAAGACATTTTTCCTGGGTGTTCATCGTCAGGTTTCGCAGTTACACTCCGTAAGCTTGCGGAGTGTGAACGATACTTCACAGCATTGGTCAAATGGCTATCTCAAAAAAGAATACAGGACAGAGGTTATGTTCAGGCAGTTGAAAAAAAACCTGGTTGCTACCCTCATTGCCGCACTGACTATCGGTCAGGTTGCGCCCGCATTTGCTGATACTGCGGACACCCTTCCTGATATGGGAACGTCGGCAGGCAGTACGCTTTCCATAGGACAGGAAATGCAGATGGGCGATTATTACGTACGCCAACTGCGCGGCAGTGCGCCATTAATTAATGATCCATTGCTCACCCAATACATTAATGCGCTGGGGATGCGTCTGGTCTCGCACGCCGACTCGGTAAAAACACCCTTCACATTCTTTTTGATCAACAACGATGAAATCAACGCCTTTGCTTTCTTTGGCGGCAACGTTGTCTTGCACTCCGCATTGTTCCGCTATTCCGACAACGAAAGCCAGTTAGCATCGGTCATGGCGCACGAAATCTCCCACGTCACTCAGCGCCACCTGGCGCGTGCAATGGAAGATCAGAAACGCAGTGCGCCGCTAACGTGGGTAGGTGCGTTAGGTTCAATTTTATTAGCGATGGCTAGCCCGCAGGCGGGTATGGCGGCGCTGACCGGTACGCTGGCGGGAACACGTCAGGGGATGATTAGCTTTACGCAACAAAACGAACAGGAAGCAGATCGCATCGGTATTCAGGTGCTGCAACGCTCGGGATTCGATCCCCAGGCCATGCCGACGTTCCTTGAAAAACTGCTCGATCAGGCCCGTTACTCTTCGCGTCCGCCGGAAATTTTGCTGACTCACCCCCTGCCTGAAAGCCGCCTGTCGGATGCCCGTAACCGCGCCAACCAGATGCGTCCGGTGGTCGTCCAGTCGTCAGAAGATTTTTATCTGGCTAAGGCACGAACCTTGGGCATGTACAACTCTGGTCGTAACCAGTTGACCGATGACCTGCTGAGTAACTGGTCGAAAGGCAACGTACGTGAGCAACGTGCGGCGCAATATGGTCGGGCATTGCAGGCGATGGAAGCCAGCAAATATGACGAGGCGCGTAAAGCGCTGCAACCGCTGCTGGCAGCAGACGCAAACAATGCCTGGTATCTCGACCTGGCAACGGATATCGATCTCGGCCAGAAGAAAACCAGTGATGCCATTAACCGCCTGAAAAACGCCCGTGACCTGCGTAACAATCCGGTACTGCAGCTTAACCTGGCGAATGCGTATCTACAGGGCGGGCAAGCCAAAGAGGCGGCAACCATCCTGAATCGCTATACGTTTAACCATAAGGACGACCCTAACGGCTGGGATCTGTTAGCGCAAACGGAAGCCAACCTGAATAACCGCGATCAAGAACTGGCGGCGCGGGCGGAGGGGTATGCCCTCGCTGGACGTCTGGATCAGGCGATTTCGATGCTCAGCAGCGCAAGCTCTCAGGTGAAACTGGGTAGCCAGCAGCAGGCCAGATACGATGCTCGTATCGACCAGCTACGCCAGCTGCAAGAGCGCTTTAAACCGTACACCAAGATGTAACAGGAAAGAAAAATGTCAGACGCGATTAAAATCTACCATAACCCACGCTGCTCCAAGAGCCGTGAAACGCTGGAATTACTGAAGTCCAATGGCGTGGACCCGGAAGTGGTGCTGTATCTGGAAACCCCGGCTGATGCCGCGACCCTGCGTGAACTTCTGCAGATGCTGGGTATGTCCAGCGCGCGTGAGCTGATGCGCCAGAAAGAGGATCTCTATAAATCGCTTAACCTGGCGGACAAAAATCTGAGTGAAGATGCGCTGATTCAGGCAATGGTGGAAAACCCAAAACTGATGGAGCGCCCGATCGTAGTTGCCAAGGGCCAGGCTCGAATTGGACGCCCGCCGGAGCAGGTACTGGAAATCGTCGGTTAACCGAAACCTGCCGCAGTCATTTGGCTGCGGCGCTTACAGCTTCAGAATTTCTTTTACGAACGGAATGGTCAGCTTACGCTGGGCGGTGATCGATGCGTGATCAAGCTGATCCAACGTCATAAACAGCGTACGCATTTCCCGATCCAGACGCTTAAGCAGAAAGCGGCCCACATCTTCCGGCAGTTCAAATCCGCGAAGTCTGGCGCGTAATTGCAACGCCTGCAGCTTATCTTCATCGGAAAGTGGTTGCAGCTTGTAGATTTGCCCCCAGTCCAGACGCGAAGCGAGATCTGGCAATCCCAGATTCAACTGTCTTGGTGGACGATCGCCGGTGATCAGCAGGCGTGTTTTCCCCGACTCCAGGATACGGTTGTAGAGATCAAAGATCGCCATTTCCCACAGCGAATCACCGGCCACACATTCGATGTTATCGATGCATACCAGCGATAAATGCTCCATCCCGTCGAGCACCTCGGGGACGAACCAGGTACGTTTGTCGAGCGGCACGTAGCCTACCGCATCGCCGCGCGCGGACAGTTCCGCACAGGCTGCATGCAGCAAATGACTACGGCCAGCGCCTTCACGCGACCAAAGATAAATATACCCGCTATGTTCCTGACGCAGCACGTTTTGCAGTGCAGCCAGTAAAGAGGAGTTATCCCCCGGCCAGAAACTTGCGAAAGTTTCGTCGTCAGGAAGATAAAGTGGCAAAGAGAGCTGTGCCGGTGTGTTCAGAGATACCTCAACCCAGGATTTCATAAAATCGCGTTGAGTTTAACACAGAAATGCGTCGCGATAGAACCGGGCAGCATCGCCGCCCGGTCAAAGGTTTACTGTTGCTCAGTGTCGGCATCTTTGGCGTCGAGCACCACTTCTTCTGGACGCAGCAGGCTGATAACTTTGAAAATCAGGCTCAGACAGACACCCACAATGGTCGCCAGCGCCATGCCTTTCAGCTCAGCAGCACCGATGTGAACTTTCGCGCCGCTGACGCCAATGATCAAAATGACCGAGGTCAGGATCAGGTTCTGTGCTTTGTTGTAGTCAACTTTTGACTCGATCAGCACGCGAATACCGGAAGCGCCAATCACGCCGTACAACAGCAGAGATACACCGCCCATGACCGGCAGTGGAATGATTTGGATCGCCGCAGCCAGTTTACCCACGCAGGAGAGCAGAATGGCGAAAATCGCCGCACCGCCAATAACCCAGGTACTGTAAACGCGGGTAATCGCCATGACGCCGATGTTTTCGCCGTACGTGGTGTTCGGCGTAGAACCGAAGAAGCCGGAGATCACCGTCGACAGGCCGTTAGCAAACATAGAACGATGCAGGCCAGGATCGCGAATCAAATCTTTTTTCACGATATTCGCCGTTACCACCAGGTGGCCGACGTGTTCAGCAATAACCACCAGCGCCGCAGGCAGAATGGTCAGAATAGCGACCCATTCAAAGCGCGGCGTGTAGAACGTCGGCAGAGCAAACCAGTGAGCCTGCGCTATCGGCGTGGTGTCCACGACCCCCATCACGAAGGAGAGCGCGTACCCGGCCAGCACCCCAATCAAAATCGGGATAATCGCCATAAAGCCACGGAACAGCACGGAACCAAATACCGTCACCGCCAGCGTCACCATTGAGATGATGATGGTTGTTGAGTCTGGCGCTTGTCCTTCCGCAGGCAGCAATCCCGCCATACCCGCAGCGACACCCGCCAGCTCCAGACCGATAACGGCAACGATTGCGCCCATCGCCGCAGGCGGGAACATTACATCCAGCCAGCCAGTACCGGCTTTCTTAACGATGAACGAAACCAGGCAGAACAGGATGCCACACATAATGAAACCGCCCAGCGCCACTTCATACCCTAGCGGCAGCAGTAGCAGAACTGGGGAAATGAACGCAAAGCTTGAACCGAGGTAAGCCGGAATTTTACCTTTACAAATAAAGAGATACAGTAAAGTACCAATACCGTTAAACAGCAGAACGGTAGCTGGGTTGATATGAAACAGGACTGGCACCAGTACCGTTGCGCCAAACATGGCGAACAGGTGCTGTAAACTAAGCGGGATTGTCTGTAAAAGCGGCGGTCTTTCACTCACCCCGATAGCACGGCGCGTCATAGTGTTTTCCTCTGAGTGTTGTTTGTTATTAGCGATTGGGTTGTTTTATTCAAAAAAAAGCCGACTCTTAAAGTCGGCTTCTTTTCACTTATTCGTTTACTTGGTACCAAAAATCTTATCGCCGGCATCGCCGAGCCCCGGAATAATGTATCCGTGCTCGTTCAGTCCCTGATCGATGGAGGCAGTATACAGCTCAACATCCGGGTGCGCTTTTTCCAGCGCCGCGATACCTTCCGGCGCTGCAACCAGCACCAGGACTTTAATGCTGCTGCAGCCTGCTTTTTTCAGCAGGTCGATGGTAGCGATAACGGAACCGCCGGTTGCCAGCATCGGGTCAACGATCAGCGCCATACGCTCATCAATGTTAGAAACCAGCTTCTGGAAGTACGGAACCGGCTCCAGCGTCTCTTCATTACGGTACATACCGACCACGCTGATACGCGCGCTCGGAACGTTTTCCAGTACGCCTTCCATCATGCCCAGGCCCGCACGCAGGATTGGCACAACGGTAATTTTTTTACCTTTGATTTGGTCAACTTCAACCGGGCCGTTCCAGCCTTCGATGGTCACCTTTTCGGTTTCCAGACCAGCGGTTGCTTCATAAGTCAGCAGGCTGCCAACTTCCGAGGCGAGTTCACGAAAGCGTTTAGTGCTGATGTCGTTTTCACGCATCAGTCCCAGCTTGTGTTTGACGAGTGGGTGTTTGACTTCCACGATCTTCATACTCTTCTCCTTTCCTCAGACGAGTGGCAACCACAAAAAAAATCGCCGGATTATACCGCTTTTCGTCTCTGGCGCAACACTGCATACGCTTGATATGGATCAACCAAAATCGTTTGCGTCTGGATGATGAGTATAAAACAACCCCCACAATAAGTGCGGGGGTTGCTATCAATGCTATGAATTTTATAAATTTTCAGCATTACTCTGGATGACGTTTTGATACCATGAAAAAGATTTCTTCGGCGAGCGTGCTAATGTCCCACTCCCGTCATTATTTTTATCAACATAGATAAAGCCGTAGCGTTTTTTCATCTCCCCCGTCCCGGCCGAGACTAAATCAATACAGCCCCACGGGGTATAGCCCATCAGATCCACGCCATCTTCCACCACTGCTTTTTTCATTTCGCGGATATGCGCGGCCATATAGTCAATACGATAGGAATCATCCACCGAGCCATCGGCCTGCTGCACGTCAATCGCACCAAAGCCGTTTTCTACAATAAACAACGGCAGCTGATAATGATCCCAGAACCAGTTCAGTGAATAACGCAGGCCAACCGGATCAATCTGCCAGCCCCAGTCCGATTTCTGCACATACGGGTTGGAAACCAGGCTTTTCGACTCGTCGTAATCCAGTTGTGGGTTGTCCGCCGTTGCCTGGGTCGCGAAAGACATATAATAGCTAAAGCCGATGTAATCAACGCAGCCCTCGGTCAGCGCCTGACGGTCTTCCTCGGTGATATCCAGTTCAAAGCCACGACGGGTAAAGTAATTGAGAAGATGCTGCGGGTATTTGCCGCGCACATGGACGTCAGTAAACCAGTAACGCCGGTGCATAGCGTTCATCGCCATCATCATGTCGTTCGGCGCACAGGTCAGCGGATAAATTGGGCACATCGCAATCATGCAGCCAATTTGCAGCGCCGGGTTAATTTCACGCGCGAGCTTCACCGCCAGCGCGCTTGCCACCAGCTCGTAGTGCGCCGCCTGGTACATGACCGGCTCGCGGTCTTCACCAGGCAGATATTTCAGGCCAGAGTTAGTAAAGGGCGCGAAGTCTTCGTGATAATTTGCCTGATTGTTAATCTCATTAAACGTCATCCAGTACTTCACTTTGTGCTGGTAACGAGTGAAAACCACCCGGGCAAAACGGACAAAAAAGTCGATAAGCTTACGGTTGCGCCAGCCGCCGTACTCCGTCACCAGATGGTAGGGCATCTCGAAGTGCGACAACGTAATCACCGGTTCAATGCCATATCTCAGACATTCGTCGAACAGATCATCATAGAACTGCAGGCCAGCTTCATTGGGTTGCGCTTCGTCACCTAAAGGGAAAATCCGCGTCCAGGCAATAGAAGTGCGAAAACATTTAAACCCCATTTCGGCAAACAGCCTGATGTCGTCTTTATAGCGATGATAAAAATCGATGGCATCGTGGTTAGGGTAGTTTTTACCGGCAATCACACCGTCAGTAATTTCACGCGCCACGCCATGCGCTCCCGCCGTCATGACATCGGCAACGCTAATTCCTTTACCGCCCTCCTGCCAGCCACCTTCCAGTTGATGAGCGGCGACAGCGCCACCCCACATGAAATCTGCTTTAAATCCTGACATCCCCTTCCCCTATCGTGATGACTCTGCGCAAAACGCTCCAAATGAGGCCCGCAACAGAAAACAGAAACCGGTTTCAGTACGATACTGTGCATTCGGCTGGCAGGTTTCAAGCACAAGACTGCACCCGGTTTCATTTTCGTGGCGCAGTTCAAACAAATAGATAAATGATTGTAAAATGCTGAAAAAACCAGCAGATAAAACTTGATGCAGAGCAGGCTCGCAAACGTTTGCTTTCCCTGTTAGAATTGCGCCGAATTTAACTTTTACTGCAAGTAAACATGTGGGGAAGCAGGCAGTGACCGATAAAACCTCTCTTAGCTACAAAGATGCCGGTGTTGATATTGATGCAGGTAATGCTCTGGTTGATCGAATCAAAGGCGTAGTAAAGAAAACGCGTCGTCCGGAAGTTATGGGTGGTCTGGGTGGCTTCGGTGCGCTGTGCGCATTGCCGCAAAAATATCGTGAACCGGTACTGGTTTCCGGCACTGATGGCGTTGGTACAAAACTGCGTCTGGCGATGGATCTGAAACGCCACGACACTATCGGCATTGACCTCGTCGCAATGTGCGTCAACGACCTCGTGGTTCAGGGCGCTGAGCCGCTGTTCTTCCTCGACTACTATGCAACCGGCAAACTGGATGTGGACACCGCAGCCAGCGTCATTAACGGGATTGCCGAAGGCTGCCTGCAGTCTGGCTGTGCGCTGGTCGGTGGGGAAACAGCTGAAATGCCGGGGATGTACCACGGCGAAGATTACGACGTGGCAGGTTTCTGTGTTGGCGTCGTCGAGAAATCAGAGATTATCGACGGTTCTAAAGTGGCTGACGGCGACGTACTGATTGCGCTCGGCTCCAGCGGTCCACACTCTAACGGTTACTCTCTGGTGCGTAAAATCGTTGAAGTCAGCGGTTGTGACCCGGAAACCACCGAGCTTGAAGGCAAGTCGCTGGCCGACCACTTGCTGGCTCCGACCCGCATTTACGTAAAATCCATTCTGGAACTGATCGAGAAGGTTGATGTGCACGCCATTGCCCACCTGACCGGCGGCGGCTTCTGGGAAAATATTCCACGCGTTCTGCCAGACAACACGCAGGTCGTGATCGACGAGTCTTCCTGGCAGTGGCCAGCCGTCTTCAACTGGCTGCAAACGGCGGGTAACGTCAGCCAGCATGAGATGTATCGCACCTTTAACTGCGGCGTAGGTATGGTTATCGCCCTGCCAGCTTCGGAAGTGGACAAAGCCCTGGCTTTGCTCAATGAGAAAGGTGAAAACGCATGGAAAATCGGTATCATCAAAGCTTCTGATTCCGAACAGCGTGTGGTCATTGAATGAAAAACATTGTGGTGCTCATTTCCGGTAACGGAAGCAATTTGCAGGCGATAATAGACGCCTGCGAACAGAAAAAAATCAATGGCACCATACGTGCAGTATTCAGTAACAAGGCCGATGCGTTCGGCCTTGAGCGCGCACGCGAAGCGAACATTCCAGCGTACTCGCTGGAAGCCGCCCAGTTTGCCAGTCGCGAAGCATTCGACCGCCAACTGATGCAAGAAATTGACGCCTGGGCGCCGGATGTCGTGGTGCTGGCCGGTTATATGCGCATTCTCAGCCCGGCGTTTGTCGCGCACTATTCTGAACGATTGCTGAATATCCACCCGTCTTTATTGCCAAAGTATCCCGGCCTGCATACGCACCGCCAGGTACTGGAAAACGGCGATGAAGAGCATGGTACCTCCGTCCACTTCGTCACTGATGAACTGGACGGCGGACCGGTTATTCTCCAGGCCAAGGTTCCGGTCTTTGAAGGCGACAGCGAAGATGATGTCACGGCACGGGTTCAGGCCCAGGAACATACCATTTACCCACTGGTGGTAAGCTGGTTTATTGATGGTCGCCTGAAGATGCGTGATAACGCTGCATGGCTGGATGGCATCCGCCTACCGCCACAAGGCTACGCCGCCGACGAATAATAAAATTCAACCTGTAAGCCGCATGTCACCATCCGGCTTACAGGCATAACTACCTTTTCCGGTTAATACCACCGGTATTCATCTACGCTCCCCTTTCTCTTTGCTATCAGACGGTTTATTGTCATATTTTTCTGGCACAGTTGGACATCTGAGAGCAATGCTCGCCATAATAAATCGGTAGTGTCCCGTGAATGAAACGGAGTAAAAGTGGTAATGGGTCAGGAAAAGCTATACATCGAGAAAGAACTCAGTTGGTTAGCGTTCAACGAACGCGTACTCCAGGAAGCTGCTGATAAGTCAAACCCGTTGATCGAACGGATGCGTTTCTTAGGCATCTATTCCAATAACCTCGACGAGTTTTATAAGGTTCGTTTTGCCGAACTGAAGCGCCGAATCATTATTAGCGAAGAACAGGGTTCAAACTCTCACTCCCGCCATCTGTTAGGCAAAATCCAGGCCCGCGTATTAAAAGCCGATCAGGAATTTGACGGTCTGTACAACGAGTTGCTGCTGGAGATGGCGCGCAATCAGATTTTCTTAATCAACGAACGCCAGCTATCGGTCAATCAGCAGAGCTGGTTGCGTCATTACTTCAAGCAATATCTTCGCCAGCACATCACGCCGATCCTGATTAACCGCGAGACGGATTTAGTCCAGTTTTTGAAAGATGACTACACCTATCTGGCGGTAGAGATTATCCGCGGCGATACAATCCGCTACGCGCTGCTGGAAATCCCTTCCGACAAGGTTCCCCGTTTTGTGAATTTGCCGCCGGAAACCCCGCGTCGTCGCAAACCGATGATCCTGCTGGACAACATCTTACGCTATTGCCTGGACGACATTTTCAAAGGGTTCTTTGATTACGACGCACTTAACGCCTATTCGATGAAAATGACCCGTGACGCCGAATACGATTTGGTGCACGAGATGGAATCGAGCCTGATGGAGCTGATGTCCTCCAGCCTGAAACAGCGTCTGACCGCAGAACCTGTACGCTTTGTCTATCAGCGCGACATGCCCAATGCGCTGGTCGAAGTACTGCGTGAAAAACTGACGATTTCTCGCTACGACTCGATTGTTCCCGGCGGCCGTTACCATAACTTCAAAGACTTTATTAACTTCCCCAACGTTGGCAAAGCTAACCTGGTGAACAAACCGCTGCCGCGTCTGCGCCATATCTGGTTCGACAACGAGAAGTTTCGTAACGGCTTTGACGCAGTCCGTGAACGCGACGTGCTGCTGTATTACCCCTATCACACCTTTGAGCACGTTCTTGAACTGTTGCGTCAGGCATCTTTCGACCCAAGCGTGCTGGCAATAAAGATCAACATCTACCGTGTGGCAAAAGATTCGCGCATTATTGATTCAATGATCCATGCCGCGCACAACGGTAAGAAAGTTACCGTTGTGGTGGAATTGCAGGCCCGCTTCGATGAAGAAGCCAACATCCATTGGGCCAAGCGCCTGACCGAAGCGGGCGTTCACGTCATCTTCTCCGCACCGGGCCTGAAAATTCACGCCAAACTGTTCCTTATCTCGCGTAAAGAAGGTGATGAAGTCGTGCGCTATGCGCATATCGGGACGGGGAACTTCAACGAAAAAACTGCGCGTCTGTATACCGACTACTCGTTGCTTACCGCTGATTCACGCATCACCAACGAGGTTCGTCGGGTGTTTAACTTCATCGAGAACCCATATCGTCCGGTGACGTTCGATTATCTGCTGGTATCCCCGCAGAACTCACGCCGTCTGCTGTACGCGATGATCGACAAAGAGATCGCCAATGCGCAGCAAGGCCAACCTTCCGGTATCACGCTAAAACTGAACAACCTGGTCGATAAAGGTCTGGTTGATCGTCTCTATGCGGCCTCAAGCTCAGGCGTGCCGGTCAATTTGTTGATTCGCGGAATGTGCTCACTGATTCCAAACCTGGAAGGCATTAGCGATAATATTCGTGTTATCAGCATCGTTGATCGCTATCTTGAACATGACCGGGTCTACATCTTCGAGAACGGGGGCGACAAGCAGGTGTATCTCTCCTCCGCAGACTGGATGACAAGAAACATCGATTATCGTATCGAAGTTGCTACACCGCTTCTTGACCCGCGCCTTAAGCAGCGCGTGCTGGATATTATCGATATCCTGTTCAGCGACACGGTGAAGGCTCGCTTCATCGATAAAGAACTCAGTAATCGCTACGTACCGCGCGGAAACCGCCGTAAGGTTCAGTCACAATTGGCGATTTACGACTACATCAAATCACTCGAGCAACCTGACTAAAGATATGCCAATACACGACAAGACTCCACGACCGCAGGAATTTGCTGCGGTCGACCTTGGTTCAAACAGTTTCCATATGGTCATTGCCCGCGTGGTTGATGGCGCAATGCAGATTATCGGGCGGCTGAAACAGCGCGTTCATCTGGCGGATGGTCTCGGCGAAGATAACAAGCTGAGCGAAGAGGCAATGGAACGCGGATTAAGCTGCCTGTCGCTGTTCGCCGAACGCCTGCAGGGCTTTCCCCCGTCAAGCGTATGCATCGTGGGAACCCATACTTTGCGTCAGGCGCTGAATGCGACCGACTTTCTCAAGCGAGCGGAAAAAGTCATCCCCTACCCGATTGAGATTATCTCCGGTAACGAAGAAGCCCGACTGATTTTTATGGGCGTGGAGCACACTCAGCCGGAAAAAGGCCGCAAGCTGGTTATCGATATCGGCGGTGGCTCAACAGAACTGGTGATCGGCGAAGATTTCGAACCCAAGCTGGTTGAAAGCCGCCGTATGGGCTGCGTCAGTTTTGCCCAGATGTATTTCCCGGGCGGTGTTATCAGCCGGGAAAACTTCCAGCGAGCCCGCATGGCGGCAGCGCAAAAGCTTGAAACTTTAACGTGGCAGTTTCGCATTCAGGGCTGGAACGTCGCAATGGGCGCGTCAGGCACGATTAAAGCGGCACACGAAGTGCTGCTGGAGATGGGTGAAAAAGACGGTTTTATCACCCCCGAACGCCTGGACAAACTGACATCTGAAGTGCTGAAGCATGCGTCATTTGATGCGCTCAGCCTGCCGGGGCTGTCAGAGGAGCGAAAAGCGGTATTTGTTCCTGGGCTCGCGATTCTGTGCGGCGTTTTTGACGCGTTGGCTATCCGCGAACTTCGCCTTTCTGATGGCGCGCTACGCGAAGGCGTACTGTACGAGATGGAAGGACGTTTTCGCCACCAGGACGTTCGCAGCCGTACCGCCAGTAGTCTGGCGAACCAGTACAACATTGACAGTGAACAGGCCCGGCGCGTGCTGGAAACAACGATGCAAATGTACGACCAGTGGCATACGCAACAGCCCAAACTGGCCAATCCTCAACTGGAAGCATTACTGCGCTGGGCAGCGATGCTGCATGAGGTTGGGCTGAACATCAACCACAGCGGCTTACATCGCCACTCTGCTTATATCTTACAAAACAGCGATTTACCGGGGTTTAATCAGGAACAACAACTGATGATGGCAACATTAGTTCGTTATCATCGCAAAGCGGTGAAACTGGATGACTTGCCCCGCTTTACACTGTTCAAGAAAAAACAGTTTCTGCCGTTAATTCAACTGTTACGCCTGGGCGTGCTGCTGAATAATCAGCGTCAGGCGACCACCACGCCGCCAACCCTGACTCTGATAACCGACGACAACCACTGGACCTTACGTTTCCCGCATGACTGGTTTAGCCAAAATGCGCTGGTGCTGCTCGATCTGGAAAAAGAGCAGCAATACTGGGAGGGCGTAACCGGCTGGCGTCTCAAAATTGAAGAAGAAACCTCACCCGATATCGCCGCATAAACTCAGAACAGGTGCCAGCGCGTCTGGCGCCTGTTCTTCCAGCGTTTCATGCAATGGCTGTGGTTTACCAATCAAGTACCCCTGCATGTAGTCAATTCCCAGCGAAATTACCGCACTGCGTATTTCTTCGCTTTCGACGTACTCTGCAACCACCAGCATTCTTTTCATCCGAGCCAGATGGCAAATAGAGGCCACGATTTGGTAGTCGAGGCTATTCGAAACGATACTGCGAATAAAGCTGCCATCAATTTTCAGGATATCGGCACTCACATTCTTCAGCCGCGCATAGCTGGCGTAACCCGTACCAAAATCATCAATCGCAATCTGACAGCCCAGTGATTGCAGTTGCAGTAACGTTGCCTGTGCCTGTTCCGCATTGGTTAAGGCGTTGCTTTCCGTGACTTCAAAAATCAACTGCCACGCTTCAACCTTGTACTTAACCAGTAGCTGGTTGATGTCATGCGGAAGTCGGGCGCGACATATCGACGTGGGTGACAAGTTAATGGCAAACCGACGGGCGGGCATTTTTTCCCGATTCTGTGCCATAAACTTCAGCGTATTTTCAATCACCCACATATCGATGCTGGACGACAAGCCAAACTCATGCGCAATCGGCAAGAAGCAATCAGGCGGGATGGTTTCACCGTCATCTCCCTCAAGGCGCAGCAGGATTTCATGATAAACGTCGCCGCGTACGCCAAAAATCGGCTGCGCCATCAGGAAAAAACGATTGTGCTCCAGCGCCAGCTGTAGACGATTCATCATCGCAACCTTATCTTTCAGGTCACGTTGCAAGTGCATGACGCCTCGGCGCTGCAAGTTCTCTGGTGAATTGGTCGCCAGAGAAAGCTCGGCAATGGTGCTTAACTCTCCCAGTAACAGATAGATATGGTTAACAGGAGAACGGACACAGCAAAAACTGATCCCCACCTGCGGCTGTAAAAGCATGCCATCCCAAATAAAACGGAACTGCTTGATATGCCTGTCCAGGGCTTCAATGCGCTCCTGATACGACTCAGTGTTAAAACGCAAAACTAAGTCATTACCTGATAACTGATAGACATGCTCATCCTGTGCCAACAGTGGCGTTATCCACTGTGAGAGTTTTTGCTTGTACTGGATACGCAGCATAATGCCGTAATTTTTTACCAGTAGCTCCATGCCCGGAACACGCAAAAAGCAGAGCACTGACCATGGCGTTTTTTTCAAATCCCGGTTCAATGCGCGCAAATTTGGCAGATGCACCATCGGATCAAAGAATGCCAGACGATGGTTGCGCCGGGTAACAAAGCGTTGGCGCGTTGCCAGTACGGCAATGAAGTTCACGATGAAGGAGAAAACAAGATAACTCGATGAGGTAATGGCAAGCTGGGTATCGTAGCCAGAATACCAGGGCATATAGCGCTGGTAATAATGAATTGCGGTAATAAGTACGACAGACCATATCAGCGAAATAAATCTGTAACCGTAACGCATTGCTCCCCAGAGCATGACAGGTAGCAACAACGACAGAGTATAATTTGTGCTGAATATTGAGCTTTGTTCATTTAACGGCATACACAGCAATGCCATAAGTACAGCCAATATAATCAGCCAGACCGCAAACTCAGTTTTGGTAACTTTGGTATCAAACTGCTGCTTTAATTGAGAAAAATAGCCTCTGACATGCAAAGGGTTGCGGATCGTGCGAATAATAAAGTAGCACAAAGGAACCCCAATCAGATTCCCGACCAGCATAGCCTGATAGTTGATCAACGTGCCAGTATTAAAGGGCATAACCCCCACCATGCCGGATTTACTCTCATAAACGCCCACAAACGCGGCAAACTGGAAGAGGATCAGAAACAGCGTCGCCGGGCAAAAGACCTGCCAAAACATGCGCTGAAACATCAGGTGGGAGTCACCGTGAGATACGTTGTTCCGCCGGGGTGCAAATACTTTATACCCTCCCCAACTCAGCACTATCGTTACAATAAAGTGCGAAATTATTGAGAGCGTTTCAAATAACCCAACCTGCGGATATTTGTAGCAGATAATGGAAATGATAATTCCCGGCAATGCCGCCCAGCCAAAAAATAGCATCAGACTAATCATCAACGCCAAAGGCATGTAGAAAAGAATTACGGTCCCAGTACTAATATGGGCATAGGTATTGGCAGTGCTCAATATAGGCAACAGCAAAGATGGTATGATGAGAGGTAACGCCCACCATCTATCTCTCATACAAATATAATTTTTATTGAGTTTCATAGATGCTCAGTAGAATCCCGCACATCCTGCAGGGGGTATTCAGACAGGCATCCCACCTGACTCTAAAACGATGAAGTTAAATACATTACTATGTCTCATCGATTTTAGTTATCAGTAAAGGGTGACGTTTGATATATATCAAAAAAAAAGCCCCTCATTAATCAATTATTACTATTTTCATCGTTTCTTATCGTTAATTCATTATTAATGCAAATAATAATATTAATTTTCATAACATATGAGGATAAAACAACTGAAGCAATTTTACATAACGAAAAATTGACCATTGCCTCACAGTATGCCTTAATGTGAGTATCGCCCTCAGTTGGGTACACTACAAGGAACCTTTTGTGAGCCAGGTTACCAGCCTACGCAAACGACACCGATTTAATAGTCGCATGATCCGGATCGTACTGCTTATCAGCTTTCTCTTCTTCTTCGGACGCTTCGTCTACTCCGCTATAGGTGCGTGGCACCACCACCAGAACAAAAAAGACTCTCAGCAGATCACCCAGCCGCAACAGGCATCTCCTGCTCAAACCAACGTGCGCTGATCGCTCGCGCCTGTAATATCTCAGCATTAAGATTCCTTACCGGATGGCTAATCGCCTGACATTTAACCATCCGGTAAGGGATTTGAGTGATGAAACAATACGCTGCCTTACCCACCACACGCACGGATTTATCCGATAATAGACCGTGTTTTTCGCACAAATTCACAATCTTTTAATCCCACTTCACTGCACCATTCGCGCTCATTTTTACGTTCCGATTTACTGGGTATAAAAAGACACACTGTGTTCAAATAGACGTCAATTAATATCACCAGAAAATATCACAGGTGAAAGCATTAATATTATGTATGAAATTAAATGCTTATTTGAATCATTACCATTTTAAATTCTACAGGGTAATACCATGAGTGGTTTTTCATTATTTCCGAAAATAAGCAGCGGTCTTGAATGGATCGCTGGACACAGCAATGCGGTTATTCAATTCGGCTGGAATATCGTTGCCGCCGTAATTTTACTGTTTGTCGGTAAATTTGTCTCTCGCCTGATCTCCAGTGGTCTGGAAAAATTACTGTTAAAACGTAAAGTTGACCGAACCATTATCCAGTTCTTCACCGCGCTGGTACGTTACATTACCCTCGCCTTTGCCGTTGTTGCCGCATTGGGTCGCGTCGGTATCGAAACATCCTCCATTATTGCCGTCATTGGTGCCGCCGGGTTGGCCATTGGACTCGCGCTACAAGGATCACTTTCCAACTTTGCCGCTGGCGTATTATTGGTCTCCCTGCGTCCATTCCGCGCCGGAGAAGTGGTACAAATTGGGGCAGTCACCGGAACGGTGGAAAAGGTGCATATTTTCTCCACCACCTTGCTCACCGCCGACAGCAAAGAAGTGGTCATTCCAAACGGTAAGATCATCGCTGACAATATCATTAACTATTCCCGCCACCCTTTCCGCCGTATCGACCTGGTGATCGGCGTCGGCTATCAGAGCCGGATAGCTGACGTTAAGCGCGTGATTAACCATATTATCGAGCAAGATACCCGCATCGATAAGCAACGTGGGGTAACCGTTCGTCTGGGAGAACTGGGCGCTTCAGCATTGAATTTTTACGTCCGCGTATGGGTACCCAACATCGAATACTGGAATACCTATTACGATCTGCTGGAAAACATTAAAGAAGCCCTGGACGCCAACCATATCTCCCTGCCGTATCCGCAGATGGATATTCGCGTTGAGAACGTAGCCCCCCAATCTCAACCCCAGCTACAGTTGGTTGATTAATTCACAGCGCTTCGGTATGAGCGCAATAAAAAACCCTCTATAAAAAGAGGGTTTTTTTACATATTACCGGTTCAGAAACCGCTAACAGAAAGGGCTATTATTCCCACTCGAATATAAACGAGAAGTGAATTAGTCTATATAACAGTTAGTTAGAAATAAGAACATACTCTGTACCATTATATATACCATGCTAAAATTTTTTACTACATGTTGACGTTTTAGCTCAGCTTTCATCTAGGCAAAGGATTCACTGATATCCATGTGGATCTGATCGAGCTCATTGGGGTATAGACTGGTCAGTTCGAGTCTCAATCATTCCTCCCAACGCTTTGTCACAGACCTCTATTCATCTCGAATGATTGATACTTTTGAGCAACTGCTATGTCCGTGTACTCACCATCTACGGAATTTTCTATACCTTGACCGTCTAAACCACGAATACCATTTATAGATTCCCCCCAAAGATTTCGATCTCGAGTACCGCCTATAAACTGAAATAAGTAGTTATCCAAAAGCCCTTTTGATGGGGATTCAATTTCAGCGCTTAAGGCTCTTAAGTAATCAATTTTATTAGTTCTATGCCAATCAATCGAAAAGCCTGCTCGATGACAAAGCTCATTATGAACAATTAACATAGTACGTCCGTTCCCATCAAGAAATGGATGCCCATATGCAAAAAAGCCCATAACCTCACCAGGACGCTGACGCATAGACTCTGCATTCTGTCCGAGACGTAGCCCCTGCTCAATCGCTAATCGTGCATCATGAGGATGGCAAAACATCGTGCCAGCTTTAGATACCGCACAATTAGGAGCGGTAATTGTACGATCTTGACCTGCCCACGGATAGAATTCTTCGAATAATATCCGATGAACTTCCAAGAAATCTTCGTAACACAACTCCGCTCTTCCCGCTAAGTAAACTAAAGCTTCATCTAAACCAGCACGAAACATTGTATGTTCAAGTTGACGAACAATCTCTGGGTCTTTTACACCATGATGGTTACGTAAATAACCGACTTGCTCAAAATCATTAAACGGATCAAACACTTTGTTTTTGTTCCCGCAGGTAATTGACTGACAACCTCGCAACTTCTTGCTTGGTGATTTTCCCCGCACGTTTTAGAGCAACAAGAAGATCTTCGACGGTATCATGTACTATCTCATCACCAGCTAAGCGAGTTACAGCATCAGCCCACTGATCCATCGCGTTGTAGCAATAAGATACGTTGTAATAGCGAGCAAGCTCTACGACATAACGAGCAACTCCCTTAGTCGGAGGAGTCTTTGCCAATTTGAATGCTGTATTTTTAGTAGCAGACTTACGGCTATAACTACGAAAGCAAATAGTCTTCCCATTTATGACAAGCTTGCGCTTAACTCTTGGTGCATCGACTTCAACAATAATTTCACCTTGTGAGGCATTTACTTTCTCGAGGCACAAGTCTTTTTGGAGAAGCTGGAAGCCTAATTTGTTGGCTGCTTCACGAATGATAACATCAAGACTACCCTGCGCTTTTACATCATTCCCCGCTCTTTTGGCCTTAGCGTAAATCCCTTGAGAAAGGCGAAGAAGTTCACCATTTTTCACTAACACACTCAATGCATGTGTAACTTGGGTCTTGCTTCCCAATGGAGCCAAATCAGAACGACATAGTACAACGCCACAACGGTGTTGTATCGACTGGCGCATACGAGTTTCGAGTTTCATATAAACATCCCCCAGCAAATTACTAATAAATTATAACAAGAAAACGTAACTTTTTCAATTTTCTTATTTATTTACAAGCAATTAGATAACATTCAAGCACTTACTGGCCGACATCTATTGTTATATGTTATTGCAACTCATCGACCAGATAAAAGTAACTGTTTTAGTGACCCTGCCCCTAAATCCTGCCCCATTCAGAAACAGAATTCCGGCATGATAAACACTCCCCTGAACGGAGGTGGTGCCGATGAAAAAGTCACTATTCACCGAAGAGCAGATTATCTTTGCCATGAAGCAGGCCGAGCTTGGTACGTCCGTGCCGAATGTCTGCCGCAAACTGGGTGTCTCCGATGGCACGTTTTACACGTGGCGCAAGAAATACAGCGAAATTTACCCTTCTGATCTCAAACACATGCGGCAGCTGGAAGAGGAAAATCTGCGGCTGAAGAGGCTGGTTGCCGATCTGAGTCTCGACAAGGCGATGCTGCAGGACGTGCTGGCAAAAAAGAGCTGACGCTGGCACGTCTGCGTGAATGGGTCAGGGATTTACAGGCCCGATATGGTGCCAGCGAAAGACAAATCTGTTTTGCGCTAAGGCTCAGCCGCAGTTCGTTCAGATATAGTTCATTTGCTGCCGATGACAGCCCACTGCGCCTGCGTATCCGTGAGATCACTGAAACGCGAATTCACTATGGATATCGCCGGGTACACGTGATGCTCAGGAGGGAAGGCTGGCGCAATAAATCCGCGCACCGCCGGCAGTCGCAGCCTCAGGAGCTGTATCCGAATACGTCTGGGCATGGATTTTGTCTCGGACGCTCTGTTTGACGGGCAACGACTGAGCCTGCTGACGGTTATCGACCTTTACACCCACGAATGCCTGGGGATCTGCGTTCAACAGAAGTGGCAGAAATGCTGAACAGCATAGCGCTCAGACGTCCTTTACCTAAGTTGCTGAAAACCGATAATGGTTCTGAATTTGCAGGGAAAATGCTGGACAGGTGATATATGAACGAGGGATCAGGATCGACTTCTCACGCCCGGGAACACCTACGGACAACGCTACGATCGAGCCCTTCAACGGCAGTTTGCGGCAGGAATGCCTGAACGAGAACTGGTTCATGCCTCTGGAGGATGCACGGTGAAAAATCGAGGCCTGGCGCATACACTATAACCAGAGTCGTCCCCATTCTGCACTGGGCTGGATGACTCCCTCCGAATTTGCTGAAAAATCTGCTGGTTGCCAGAATATGCAGCCAGAATGAAGCCGGTTATTCCTGATTATGAATGGATCATATACGTCAGAGTTTTCTTCCAATAATATAATTCCCAGATCATGATATTCTCTAATAACAATAACGCCTTGCTAAGCTGCTGCTAACGCAATGACTAACTTACCGCATAGCGCCGTAATCAGTAAACTATCTGAAACTAAAAATGCCACGCGTTAGCAGTCAACTTAAGCAATTTGTTAAATTTTAATCATCGATGCTGAAATGGGTTTTTCTACAACTTAAAGAACTTACATTGAACTCTTGCTTCAAGACTTCAATAACAGCTTCAATACTTACACCCAGCAAACACTTTTTATCAGCATGATGTTCGATAGCTATTCCAGCTAAATATTTAGTAGTTTCATCTCTGATATGTGTTAACTTTTTATGCAACCACACGCCACCGCCACTCAAGCCATTAGGTTTAGGAAATGTAACTAGTTCTCCTGATTCATTTTTGCATTTCTTAGCATCGAATTTAATCAATATATGAGTGTCAGGGGTTAATGACATATCTTCATACACTGACCCTTCACATGTCGTATTAAAATACATGTACATTTTCGATTTTACAGTATTATTCCTGCTACAATCGATTTTCGACTTGGTTGCAGGATAACCAATAAAAGAATATATTTTTTGCTCTGCACAAGTACCACTCGGCGCTATCATTTCCAACGTAACACAGTCGGAATTGTTAATTTTTACAAAAAAATCGTCATTTAACTCCAATATAGCAATATCTATTTTATCTGTATTTGTTCCTGCAGTCTTTATAATAACACCGCTAAACTCAACAAGTTTAGAATTATATCCTACAAGTATTGGAGAATTGGCACACTCATTTGCCACATGTCCAGCTGTAACAAAAAATTTTCGGTCATCGATAATTAAAAACACGCACGAACCAATCAACTCTGGTTTAGATCTATTATTTTCAATTAAAACAGGAAAATTATATACCTTAACATTTTCCATCGCTTGGTGTATTTCTTCGAAAACTTCTTGTTTCCTAGCCTCAACCAAGGCTTCAACTTGATTATTCATTTCAATATTTCTCACTAAAATCTAACGATCCAGTCAATTGCGCAGAACGCTTAAACTAATGTGTGTAAAAAATCCCTAAACAACACCCACCCGCGTTTAACACGTCAATTTTACTGGCTTATTATACGTTTAGTTACCAAGAGTCCAATTGACTATTTTTTTCTGATACTGACCCTGTTTATAATTAGGCACTTGGTCATGATTTATGACTGATAATATTGTTGATATTACAAAATCACCATCAGCAATCCTATATATCAGATTAGACAGATAAGATTTAAATTTTTCTTCATCTACTTTACCATCTAAACAACCGGTCAAACCTTTCCCCACACTATGAGCAATCTCATTTCTGGCTTTACGTGCTTCATGTAAGATGGATTTATACGAATCATCGATAATCAACCCATTAATATTACTGTTAAGTGTAGAAAACTTAGAGAATAATATATCAACGTATTCTTTAAACTCTTTTTCTGGTAAAAGTACAGATAACGATGATTTAAAATCTAAAAATTTTAATGTTTGATCACATAAGCTATCGAATCTTGTAGAAATAACCAAGCTACGGCCAAGAATAGAATGTAATTCTTCTGTATTTTCTGTTACTTCAAAATCATCTAAAAATATATCAGGCTGCATATACCCTCTCTAAACGCATAACGACTAAATAGCTGCGCCAAATAGTAGATCACCAAAAGGGAACTCAGCCCGGATTGTGCGATCTAATCAATCGCCAAACATCACAAACCACCAACCGGACTGAGCGATGCCGATCATAGCACCAATACCCGGTGACCGGTAAGTATCAAGGAAGTTGACACCCCGAGGTAATTTAAGCGACCTGTTTTGCCATCCGGTACAGTCCAGATCTAGCGCAGTCAATCCTGCTTCAACGTGCCGCTGAGCTCGACCGTCAAGTGCTGCGAATGAGTACCATGAGCCGTCTTCTCAGACACGTTGCCGAATGCCCTGCACAGTCTCATATGGAGCGCCCGCGATTTCGCAAGCTGTTGCGCGTCGTATGTCCCTCAGTGGCCTTGAAAAATGCGTTGTCACGTGGCTCGGAGTAAGCCTCCAGGATGTATGAGGTTTGCCGGCAAGCGAAACTCCAATTCTTCCAGCATTTCCAATGGATGAGCAAGCATCTGCACGAACGCCTAACATCGCACGATGTGGGCGTAAATCATTCGGCAAACTGCCGGACGATAGGTGCCTGAATAGCAATGTCTACTGCTGGCCGTTAGTTACAGGATACCAACGGCAGCAGTCGGCCACTGATCCCAGCACAAGCTCCTGCCTTGAACGCTCCACCAAGCATGGTACCGAGATAAATCTTATGGCTTAACCGTTTCGAGCCATGCCAAAGACCATTAACAACACAGTACACATCGACTTATAATCAGGTTTTATCTTTAAAAATCAGAAGATTAATATAAATCCCCACTCCCACTCGATTGTTTGCATCCTCATAAAAGCAATATTTATCAGTATGTTATAAAAAAATGAATCAAGAATGCTATGGTTGATACCATACTTCGAGCTAACGACCTAGAAACGCTCCCTATTGCCATCCAATAACGGCTCGCCACGACTAAAGGCAGGAGTTGTAAATATGGCCCGACCTTGGGGACAAACCCGCCGTTCGCGATCATATGGGGAGCGGCAGGTCTTGATCTATGAGTGCGGGAAAGCTGCCACTCTCCGAGCTTCGGGCGAAACGTCACATCCGGAGCCGACGGCGGTCTGGCGGGTTTGGGGTTCACAGCCCCCTGCGCTGCCTGGTTTCATTCGGTTCGGATCATTTATCCATATAGACAATCTGGACCAGTGATCCTTGATCAGCACCCGTCACCCTCGCCAGTTATCGGCACGCTTTTTGAAGTCGATCGTCTTCCACTCCGCTTTCCAGAGCGTTAGATATTTCACGTCACTGGACGAGGGTTCGGGGTCGCATTTCTCAACATACACCACACACGGCATGATGACGGCGTCCCCGATCAGAATCGCCTCCCCTTGCTCCAGCGCGGGCATTCCCTCGGTCAAATTGCCAAGCGTATCCGGTAGTAGTCGGCGGACATAGCTTTGATCATCAGGATTAGTAAGACGCATCGCCAGGAAGTTGGAACATTGCGAAAAAATAGTTTCTGAAATTTCAGACGGTCGCTGGCTCGAAATCAGTAGACTGATGCCGTATTTTCGGCCTTCTTTGGCTATGCGTTCGATAGCAGCCAGTGAAGCCTTATAGCGGGAAAGACCGCTCTTCGGCGCATATTTGTGCGCTTCCTCATAGACCATCAGGAATGGCTGTTCGGTTTTGCTTTCAACGCGCCGGGCATAGTAGCAAAAATCGAACATTAGACGGGAGATGAGCGAAACGGTGATGCTGAGTAGTTCAAAAGGGATGCCGCTAAGATCAATGATGGTGGCATTCGACTCACCGCCCACGTTATAGCCAGTGAACTGTTTAAGAACATCCTCCAAAGAAGCCTTCTTAGCCTTTTCACCGAAAATAAACCCTAGGCGCGTGTTCGCGATTTTTGATCTGACCCGTCGTTCGAACTTGTCGATTGTCCCGTCGGCATACGGCCCTTTATTAATCTCACTACGTTTTGTCGGCGCGAATTCGCGCAATTCCATACAATAGTGTTCGATCTGAGCATCAACGTCAGGGAAATCGATTTCCGTATTGTCCTTGAACTTGATCAGCAAAGAATTGTCAGCGTTCTTTGTCTCTCTGGTGAGATTTCTGAACGCATTCGCTACATGATTGATCTCGTATGGAAGTGGACTGTCAAAATTGACCTTCTCTACATCAGGATTACTGATCTTTTTTGCGATAGTAACAATCTGCCGCAGCAATGCCTCCTGATTGTAATTATTATTGTCACCTGACTCCAGAAACATGTCCTCCATCTCGTCTTCGTTTAGCAACCAATACGGCAGGACGAGATCATCGACGGTAATGACATTTGCTTTCGGAAACGCTGCGGCATATTCGGAATGAAGATCAAATATCAGGATATGGGAGTTGTTGAGGCCTTGGTATTCGCCTGTTTTGGCTGATATAGCCCTTTGCAGAACCGACGACACACTCGACGATTTTCCCGATCCCGAAGCACCGACAACAGCAATATGTTTGTTGAAAAACCGGTCGCCATGAACAGGTACAACGATATCACGTTGCCTGGTCAATGACGAAAAGCAAAAGCGGTCTTCAGCAGCATAGCTGTCTGCATAGATGGCTGCGATTTCCGCTTTCGTCGCCGGGACGACCTTCTTTGGTGGAATGGCGAGTTCGTCACCGCCGCGATTGAACTTTCCGTCTTTAAGGGTCCCAAGAGGATACGCATCAATCATATAAACGCGCTTGTAGTCACTGCTTCCGTCGCCTTTCACCTCTTTCATCTCGATTGAAAAGCTTTCGATGATGCAGATGAGAGAAACGTTGTCGTTGTCCGACACCTTGAGAAAGGACCCAACACGAAGAGACTCTCCAGCCGCCTGGAAGTTCAAAAGATCATCGACAGCCACTCTGACTTTGTTGGGGTAAACGGCGACAACCTCAGCATTGGCGATTTTTTCAGTCATTGTTCGTCCTCAGATAATTTTCGTGATTGTGGAGATACTACTGATGGGAATCGAATACATCCGACTCTTTGGACCAGGCAGCACCATGGTTATAGGGCGTTCAAGGAAGAAATCGTATATATGGCATAACTTCCGCCCCACCCCATCGAGGACCTCCAGCAACTGGTCAACGTCGTCAACAAAACGAATTTCGATTTGGTGCTCTTGGGTCTGCTGGCTATGAACATGATCGATGCGGAATGGCGATCCGCGATATGGGAAACCATCTACGAAAACTGTTCCAGTATCGAAAAGCATGTTCTTCACTTGCATGATGAGTTTTTCATCCGCGCCGCGTAACAGGATGAATGGCGCGTAGCGCTCGGAATTCTGGATGCGGCGCTGCTTAGCAGAACTCCAGTTGTTGCCGATTGCTCTGAGTTGGTCGTAGACAACCGAACCGTCGGTTGCAGCATTGCATTCAATGATGAAAGCACGGACGATTCCTGCGCCGTTCGTGAGCGAGAAGTACAGGCGTTTCATATGCTCCGCGTACTCACTTGCATCCTTCTCCCGAAGAAGCCAACGATTATGTATAGCTTGAGTACCTTTGAGCAGTTCCTGCAGATCAAGACGGGTGACCTTACGGTCGTTGTGATCTTTTTTCGTGGCGAGTGTGGCGATGTAGTCGAAGGCCATTGGATAGTGAAAACCTTCGGCCTCAAACCTGGAGACGTTTTGGTTTTTCCGTATTGCCTCGATGACGAGATTGCGATGTTCAGAAAATTCCGTCGAGATTTGTATGCTGAAGCTCTTGCAGAACACCTCAATTAGCCCATCTGGCGCGGCCATGCCGTCGAGCAACGACTTCTTTTCGTAGGATTTTGTACCGTCAGCGGCCTTCACTTCCTTTCGGTATTCCATCACCGATTTAAAGCGCTCCACGGAAAGCTCACCAATATCGATCTTAACTTCCGAAAAGTGCCCGTACAGCAGGTATTTTCGGCCTGTCCGCTGTGCTTCTTCGAGCCCATGGAAATGAACAAAGAGCTTATGCAGAGGATCACGCAGTACCGAGTCTGTCAGGTTCTGCTCCGCGTAGTATTTTACCTGGCCGTAAATGACGCCTTCATCGGTGTAGCGGTCGAAGTCTTCAATGCCCTCGATGACAATGCTCTCGTTCAGGCCCGCATTCAGGATTTCGAGTAACGATGCATCGAGCTGGTAGAAATAGCCCCTAATTGAAGCTGTTGCTTCACGTTTTTTGTCGACTTCTAACATCCCACCCCCTAATTAATCTCCAATTGACATCATAAGAGAGATTAAGCGGGAGTGCGAGTGAGCATATTTGCGCCGACGGCACTGGCCTGAATGTCGTGAAGGCGTCGATTGTGGCCAAGAGCATTTCGGGTGGCGAGACGATCAGCGCGATGGTGCGTCGACCGTGCGTAGCCAATTTACTGTTTCATTGACACAACCGGGGCGTTGAAAACTTGACGAGAATGTCAATGCGACAATTAGGGTTCGGATAGTCTCGGATGTCATTTTTTAATGCGTTCGGAAAACCACCCTTTTGGTAAGCCTTTCCTCAGAGTAAAGTTCTCGTTAGAAACTAGCAGTGTCTCAAAATCCATCCACAAAACGGTCGAATTTCATGACACTTGAGGGGCTGACCTGCTCCCCGTTGATTACTTACGCCGTTGCTCTGGGCGATCTTGCAACATCTGCAGATTGCGCCAGAAATCCTCATCAGTCCCAAATATGTCAGCAAGAACGCGAGCCTCATCATCCGTAAGACGACGCAAACCGCAGATAATATCTTCAATATCCTGCTTGCAAATACCCATAGATTTCGCCAGTTCATCGTGGGACATGCTCAGTGGTTTTAGGAATTCCTCTACCAACATTTCCCCCACTGTCGCAGGCCCGGCGGTATCTGCTTTTGTGTAGTAAGCAAGAATCTCTGAACGTCCCTGCTCATACGTCAGCTCACCTGAAATAATACGTGCTTTAATGGACTCATAGAGCAACGTACCACTGGGGTCCATTCCTTTAAGTCTCAGGGAAGCCTCTGCTTTGCGAAAACCCTCGATGCGTAACCGTGAATAGGGAGTCCTGGACATGGATTTTCCTTTGAGTTGCAGCAGTAAAGTTCGCTCAGTGAAAGCGTCAGTTCACGCAACCTCGTTAACTGACGCGTGCGATTCAAGATTTATTATTGCCGGATAAGCTATCCCCCGCAAAATCATCATGTTCGCGGTTATCCCGACGAGTAGCTGTTTGTTTACGTATCTGAGTCGCCAACGCCCCTCCAATAGTCTGTTGGACACGAGAAGAATTGCCACTTCGCTTCATTGTCTGGTACTCAGCAGCACCGTTAGCCATACTGCTTCCCATATGGCTTGCCATGCGGCCAGCTCGCGAGAAGGATGCAGCAAAACCTTCGCTTCCCCCACTGGAGCTACCTTTACCGGATGGTTGCTCTCCCGACGTGTCTAAAGAACCGGTATCTTCACCACCACCAATTACGCCGCCGGAACCCGACTCTTCGGCCATGGCAGCTTGCGCAGACTCGAACGCTGCTTTTAATGCAGAGGCTCCACCGCTGACTTGAGCTGATGCCCCCATTGCCATTGCCCCAGCACCGCTGATGGCAGTGGCGGCAGCGCCGGTAATCATACCCGCCCCAAACCCACCAATTCCTTGTAAAGACGCCCCTCCTACAACACCTGATAACAACAGTGGCAACTTATTCGTTAATACTAAAAGGATAATTGACGCCAGAAGCAAAACAATAAGGCTATTAAGATCTGGAACATCATCTTTAATGATAGAAAAATATTGGTCTATAAATGACTGTCCAATGCCAATAATTAATGTCATTGTGAACAGCTGAACACCGATTGATAAAACAGTACGCAAATAATTAATTGTTATATCAGAAGTCCACTTCGATCCACCAAAACCAAGTAATATAACTCCGGCGTAACATAACACCCACGCAGAAACCAACATTATCAGCATATTTATCGCGATGAGTGACATTACAACCAAAACAATTATCGCGACAGTGATCATAATAGTGGAGATCATTGGTGACCAGATCGATGCTGCAGAACTTATTTTCGTTAGTATCACAAAGGCTATATCAACTATACTTGAAGGTGAAATACCCGCACTAGTTCCTAAAGCATTTGCGGCAAGCTCTCTCATAGAATCAATTATAGATTTAGATATCGCGGGACCATTACTTAAAAGATAATAGAAAAAACCATTCACGGTGAAAAACCTTACTATTTCAGCAAGTAAATCTTGTAAGCCGCCCCCTTTCATAGCGATCATACCGAACGTCCATACCATACTTATTAATACCAACCCCCAAAATAGCCAATTTGCATAATTACCAATTACTGTCGTCCATGTACTGGCAACTTGCTGATACTTATCCAATAAAGTATCAAGTAAGCCACTGCTATCCAGTTGGCCTGCGTAGGCATTCACAGAAAAGAAAAATACCACACCTAAAAATGTAAGTTTTCTTGCGATTTTCATAATTACCAATCTCGCTTAGGACTTGGACTATTATTGCCACGAAGAGCACAATTATCGTATTTGAATCCATCAGGATTATTTTCTGGCAACAATAAACACTCCTTATCTTTTCTTTCACAAGAACATAAAATCAACGAGATGATTACAACAAATGACATCACGAATTTATTATTCATTCTGTCTCCTCACCAAACTCGTTTAGGGCTTGGTTTATTATCCCCAGCTAATACTTTCTCATCAGCTACTGTCTGTTGAGCTTCTTTATCTGCCTGTACTTGAGCCAGTGTCATTGCGGCATTCTGTTGGGCTACCAGAAGTGAGCGTATCTGCAGCAGTTGGTTGGCCTGAGCACTGGCAAGTTGGTTTCCGGCCTGTATTGCCTTCATCTGACCAGTTGCCCCGCTCGCCTGGCTTTGCAGGTCTACAAGGCTGTCAGCGTCAGATTGCAATGATTCTTGTTGTTGGTCGAGAGCTTTAAAGACCGCATCATTAGCCTTTTTACGTGCCTCCGAACTGTCCTTATCAGCACTCCGCAGCGCTTTTATATCATCGGCAGTACATGTAATATTGCTGTTGAAGCAAGCTGATGAACGATAGTAATTAATGTCCTGATAGCGCTTGAGGTACGAATCAAGACTACCTGTCTGGTTCTTGTAATAGTTCAGTGTATCCTGCGCCTGCAGTAATTTATTGATCGTAGAATTGGCCTGATCCCAGATATATGCTGCAGGCGCAGTAGTATTTCGCAGCATATTTTCATACTGCTGGAGCTGCGTCTGATACTGCTGAATTTGTTTTGCTACGGCCTGAACGTTATTGACTGCGCTGATTGTCGTTTGAACCACGTTAGTACCATCAATGACCGGAATCCCGGCTTTAGCCGCCAGAGCTATCAACGATACGGAAAGGAAAATGGGCACCATTTTTTTAGCGGCTAAAATCCCTCTCAATGATGTAAACATCTGTACCAATAACTTCATATTCCACCTCAATATTAACTGATTATTCATATTGAACACTCTCACTGTTAACAGTCACTGACATATGGAAAACAGAGTCTGAACAACAGTCATATGACTCTCCGTATCGGCCAGCCTCGCAGAGCAGGATTCCCTTTGAGCAGCCCCGGCTGCGAATAAAGGGAAGTGAAGGGGAACATCGCGTAAGCGGTGGGCCTACTTCACATGTCCTGCCCCACAGTTGCCGTTGTATATCTGTGTACGTATTGTGTATTCCTGTGTACAGGATGTGTTTTCTTACTGTATTACTGCAGGATTACTCGAATAAAAATCTGCAGCAACTTTGTTTTTCGCAAGGGAAATTATATTTCTCCCGTTTGAAAATAACTTTTAGTAGTTATATATTGACGCCCACCAACTTCATTCATGTTTCGATATATTGTAAGAAGCCTTTTAATTGTTCATGAACTAGTTTAATTACCATATCTCAGCATGTGACCTGCAGATTTTAGCGGCTAAAATCTCCCTCTATGCATAAGGCTAAGGGTGTACCTCATATGTCATGAAAACCTACCTCAAGTGTCTATATAACAAGTGCGTAGATAATCTCCTCTTCTGGCGTCCAACCATCGGCCTTTGGCCGATTCTTGATTTGAAAGCGCCTGCTCAGGCTGGCGATTTAAAAGCCTGAAGATACTGAATGATCCTATAAATACTGCTGAATAGTTAAAAAATCGGGCCGCTGTGACACACTATCGGGCCGCTATAACACGTTATCGGGCCGCTGTAGCACACTATCGGGCCGTTGTGACACGTTTTATCTTGGCACTTTTTATCTCAATGCCAATTTCAAGCAATTGCCCGGCATCTTCTTTCAATCGTCGACGATAATTACGCAAAGTCATATTACTCATCCCTTCACCACAAACTGCCATTATCAACTTATCCATATACCAGCCTCCTGAAGGATTATGCTTATGAGTTAAGACGTGACGAGCAACAGCCTGGCTAATACCATGTTGTAATCGAGCGATGGGGCCAGGGGGATAATAAAAATGCAAATCCCTTTTCAACAACATTGCGAGTGCAACCCCCAGACGGACACGCCATAAACGACGTTTTCCCCCGGTCAGGGGATCAGGCCGAGTCATAGGTGATGGCACTACATGATCGATTAGCCCTCCTATTATACAATCGCCTCTTCTCTCCAGCTCTGGAGTTATAATTTCAACTGTTGCAACGCGGAGATCTATAAGCAATTTTTGTATGCGACCATAGCTATATTGTGCATCGGATAGCGTTCGGCGTACCTTCGCTGGATCCACTAATAATTCGATTCCACCATCAGAAATTTCACGACGTTTCTCGGCAACATATAATATTGCCTCCACGATATCGGCATGACGTTGTCCGAGACGACCGGTAACACGACAACGTCCGAAACTGGTCTCCATCCACTGTCCCTTTAGCTCTTGAGGACGCTGGCTTGGCTGATACAGAACTACCCTGGCTTGCCATGCTGTACTTGTGGGTGCCACTTTATTACCAGTTGTCATTGTCAGCGCCATTCCAGGCCGATGTTCTTTCTTTAGTAAGCTTTTTATTATTCTTCGAGCTGAGCGCCGTTATTCTTAATACTCCCCCCTCGTGCCTCTGAAACCAACGATCAGGGGCACGTTCACCATAATTTGCTTTATTGATTCCAAATCTAACAAATTGATCTCGAATGCCATCAGCAATACCGTAGGTCTTCGCTTCTAATGCGGTCATACCCGCCAGATAAGATTGCCACCGTATATTATCAACCAGGACACTACTACCCCTGCTTGCCTGTTGTATATCACCAATTCCCATCGTGGCAGTGCCTTTGTTTGAATGGTGTAGAAATATAATCGAACACCCAGTATCAGCAGCAATACCTTCTAGCTTTCCAATGACTTTGGACATTGCTCCGCTATTATTCTCATCTTCCTGGTGGAAACGGCGAAGAGTATCCAGAATTATTAACCGTCTACCTTTTGAAATTTCATTGATTAAGTTGCTCCAACCTGACAAGAAAATATTTGGACATTTACCTACCAAAGGTTCAACTAGTAACTTATCAGCTACAAGCTGCTGCTGACGTGCTGTTAGATATTTTCCCAAAGCATATAAACGATGGTGAATGATAGTTGCCGAGTCCTCCACTGGCAGATAGGCCACTAACCCGGTTGGATATTCACCAAAGTTTAAAAGGTCTACACTACAAGTAATCTGCACAGCGAGTTGTAATGCCAGCATTGACTTACCAACACCTCCCGGAGAAATAATCGCTCCGACAGTACCAGCAGCAAGATTAGGCAAAACATAATCAATTGGTTGTGGCTTAGCTTCAAACGCTTCCATTATGTTCAATGACATTACAGTTACCTACCTAAAACAATACCGGGTCTGGCCGCTTTAAACATTGCTGATTTACGATCCGCAATCCACTGTTCTACTTCAGACAGTTGCCATGCAACATTTCGGCTGGTAAGCGCTATGCGGCGAGGAAACTCTCCTCGTTGCTCAAGGTTATAAATAGTCCGGGCCGACAATGGGATCATTTTCAGAAGTGTTTTTCTATTGATAAGCGTGCTATTTGCCTTTGTTTGCATTTACCTTCCTCCAGTTTCCAATCAGGCCTAAACAATGCCAAGCATTACCACTTGCTAAAACCTATTCATTGGCTAAAATGGTTGACATGAAAATTACTACCTGGGAAGGCTGTGACCCTACAGTTGCAGCAGCAATAAAAATGTTTGTAGAACGCGGATCTCCGTATTCCATAGCTTCGCGGAGGTATCCAATACTGCGTCTGGTTCAGGAAGTGATTGACCCTGCAGTAGCGGCGTATATAAATTCCCTGCCACTAAGCCATAAGGACTACATCTCTGGCGCAGACATAGGATTTAGTGAATTAATCAAAAAAATGGGTTTTAATGTCGTAGCACGGGCACAAAGACTTCTTTTGCGTAATTTCATCCTGACTTTAGATCGTCAAACTTCTCTTGATAAATGCCTTATTGCTACGATTGAATCTCTTATTGAGTTAGTTAGTGAGTGTGCATCCAAGCGGCCGAAGAAATCCTCACCTGCAAAAGGGGTAACTATAAATTCACAGCGTAAACTCGGTTTTTGCGAGTTCTGCGGTAACCAGACTGAATACTCTCAATTTATTAGTGAAATATCAGAATATGCTGCTAACGATATTGAGTTCCCCGATCATGAAAAATTGGTCCTTAGCCATCAATATTGCTCGAACCATAGGCCCAGACTGACCGACGGTCAATGGAATCCCAAGTACAGACAAGGAAAGCGTTCTTACGAACAGTTTAATAAAGAACTAATAAGACTGAGACGGCAATGCGCTAAACCCAATAAAGCCAATGCACACTCAGGGGATAGATTAATTGACGACTATTTCTTTCATTGGATTCTGTCTCAAACCTTGACACCTGCAGACATAGGTGAATTAAGAAATATTGCACAACGTATGGCTGATTCTAAACTTTCCGACACGAAGAAAAGAATTCTTATATTAATAAATCAAGGTTTTAATCAATCTGAGGTTGCACAGATTTTAACAGAAAATTATCACTTCTCTATGACACGTCAGGCTGTGTCTAAAGCATTAGCATCTGTAAGAAAGGAATTTTATATTAAGAAATTGTTTCTTTCGTCATAGTTCGTTCAAAAAAATAAATAAGAATACATGATAACCTTTCCACTAATCTAAAAAACCACATTGAATTATCAGAAGCTTAACAAGCAGTGTTGCAATGGAATATTAAAATAGAACACTCGAAACTGCAGTTAAATAACCCCTTGTACTTACGCTAATTTTTAAGAACCCCCCCCCCGGAGGCGTTATCAATAAAAATAAAGTCAGGATAAAAACCTTAACAAATAGACCTGCCACCATATAACCACAAAAAAATAGCGGCCGGTCTAATTATTATAATTAACATCGAGCCCGTAAATAAATCAATCAGTTAAAACATCATTCATCCTTTGCAAGTGAAAGCTCAATATCATTTATTATTAACTTCCCATCAACAATAAAGACATGTATTTCATCTCTATTCACAAGGTGTGACAAAATATTAAACCCCATTAACTTTTCAACCAGTAATTCAGATATTTTTTTGTTTATCATTTTAACGAAAGAGTTATGTTGTAGTAGTTGCCCTTTTAATCTCTCGAGATCATACCCGTTTAAACTTAAGTCTGACTCGATATTATGCTCTTGTTCATTCGTAAAATTATTGAAAGCATTTAATCGATAATCCATCATACTTTTGAGTTCATCGCACGCTCTACTTATAAAAGATTTATGCCTTTGAACGTTGCTCTCGGAATAATTACCACTAAGTACAATTTCACAAATCCTACCGGCCACTAAACGCTCAAACACTGCGAAGACTGGATGCTTAAGAACTTTACTTTCAAAAAAATCACTGGGGTAAAAATTATAGCCATTAACAATGAAGAAATGGTTGTAACCAGTTGAATTAAATTGTGGCTGTGACAATAATAGTTGACTGAAGTTACATCTCTGAGTTATATACATCTCATAACAATCATCATTATTTTTAACTATCCTTGACAAATAAACGTCTCGCATTGACCTATCTAAAGAAATATCAGGTATACATTTAAAACTATCTACTATAGTTTCTGAAATCCTTTCGAAACGAGCCTGCTCTTCTATGATTTGATGATTTCTTATATCAACACAGAGTTGAGAGATGTATGATAAATTATTTCTTATCGTGCTAAAAAGGCTAATACCCAATAAAGTAGGCATGATATCTATTTGGTTATCTAACTCAACTTTTTTTAAACCAGCAACACTACTAATTTTTCCTTTTTCAATACAAGTAGATGTAAGCAGCCCTTTTAACTCCCCACTATTAATTGTCATCAAATCCCGAGAAGAGTCCTTTTTAAAAATCACTCGGTAAAAATCATCATCTTCTGTTTTCTGTGTGGAAAAATTTAGCTTTTGGTTAAGCGCTGAAATAAATGGCGAATCAGAAATAAAAATCGGATTGGGAATCAATGAGTTAATCTCAGGATTGTTCTCAAAAAAAACCTTAATTTCACTCGGTGAGTATGACATAAAAGCACCCTTTTTATATAATTACACAATCGGAATCTTTTTAAGATATTTACAAGAAATAATCGAACCATCATATAATGGTATAATTCATTTTCATGACATAGGGAAGATTATTTTCATGATTAAGCTATGGCTATTCATCTAACTTGTCTCAGATCATAAAGGTGTTTTCCTACGTTCGGATCTATGGCAAGAGTTGTTTAAAGTTGCCTCCTATGTTCAGGAAAAACTGGCTTTGGTGCTAGAACTCAATTCTAGTATAGAAAGAAGCAAGGGCTGATTAACTTTGTGGTTATAAGTCACTTGGCCATCCATTCATCAATCATATTCGCCCAGTCTTGTAGCATCTCTGCCCTCTGCTCCCGATATTCGGCCTTGTTATAAACAGCTCGAACCCCTTTCTGTTCATGCGCAAGGCACTTCTCAATCCAGTCAGTATTGTACCCGGCCTCATGCAACAAGGTACTAGCTGTTCGCCGTAAGTCATGTGGACCAAACTTGGGCAATGACTGCCCTTCTTTCTGTGCCAGGCGATACGTCAGTGTCAAAACCCGGTTTAAAGTAGCGCTACTCATTGGCACATCGGAATCGTACCGCGAAGGAAGGATAAAATCAGAGCTACCGGCAAAGGTTTTGAGTGCAATCAAAATATCCATTGCCTGTCGGGGAAGAAAAACCAAATGTGGATTACGTCGTTTCATCCTCTCCTTTGGTATCGTCCATACGGCTTCACTAAAATTGATCTCGTTCCAGGTCGCGTTAGTAAGCTCACTTTTACGTACCATCGTTAACAGCAAAAGTTTGACCGCTGCTCTAATTGATGGCGTCGTTCCTACCCGTTCCATATACCGATACATCAGACCGATTTCAATTGGCGTCAATGCCCTGTCACGAGGCTCAAATTTAGCTATGCTTGCAGGCCGTACCAGATCAGCTGGATTCTCCACCTTCTGACCGCGCTCAATAGCCCAGCGATAGACTTGCAATACAATCTCTCTGGCGTGTACAGCTGTCGCCGGTGCCCCTCTCTCGACAATGTTATCGGTTAATGCGCGTAAGTCTTCATGTGTAATCTCAATCAGTTTCTGCTGGGCAAATTTTGCCTTCAACTCCCTTTGATATACCGAACGCCGCATATCACGTGTCGATTCAGCCATTTGATAACCGCGTAACCATTTCTCAGCCCACGCACCAAAAGTCTCCGCATCTTTGATACGCGCTTTATCTCTGGCTTTTTCCCTCGCAGGTGATCTTCCACTGGCAACCATTTTTTTAGCTTCATTGAGCCGTTCACGCGCTTCTGCAAGCGTAATCCCTCCAACACCATAGCGGCCAAATGTAACGGTCTCCTGTCTTCCGTTTATTGAATAGTTATAACGAAATGAGATCGCTCCAGCCGGAGTGACCGCAACATACAAACCATCACGGTCATTAACTTTATAGAGTTTCTCCTTCGGCTTAAGGTGACGCAGTCTGGTGTCAGTCAACATGGTTTATTGTTTCCCTTTATCAATTAATACCATGTTGTAAAAACCCCAGAAAAGTCATTTAACTATCTGTTTTTAAGTGAGTTATAAAAAACAAATACCATAACTCAACTGAAATTTATCACATGGTACTTTTTCAAATCTGAATTCAAAACCAGAGAGTACCATCAAAAATTCCATTGAAAAAACCGTGCTTCCCGTTGCTAACAGCTGCCAGAAAATGCCAGACACAAAAACAAAAAAGCCCGCAGTTACGCGGGCTTAGAGGTGTTTTACTGCTTTTACGTGCAGGCAGTTGCCAGACGTTAAATCATTCCCACTCAATGGTAGCCGGTGGCTTACCGCTGATATCATAAACGACGCGGGAAATGCCGTTCACTTCGTTAATGATGCGGTTAGAGACACGGCCTAAGAAATCATACGGCAGGTGTGCCCAGTGCGCGGTCATAAAGTCGATGGTTTCTACTGCACGCAGGGAAACAACCCAGTCGTACTTACGGCCATCGCCCATGACGCCAACGGAACGTACCGGCAGGAACACGGTGAACGCCTGGCTGACTTTGTTGTACAGGTCAGCTTTGTGCAGTTCTTCAATGAAGATAGCATCCGCGCGACGCAGCAGGTCGCAGTACTCTTTCTTAACTTCGCCAAGCACACGTACGCCCAGCCCCGGTCCCGGGAACGGGTGACGGTACAGCATATCGTACGGCAGGCCCAGTTCCAGACCAATCTTACGCACTTCGTCTTTGAACAGCTCACGCAGCGGCTCAACCAGACCCATCTTCATCTCTTTCGGCAAACCGCCCACGTTGTGGTGAGATTTGATGACGTGCGCTTTACCGGTGGCGGAAGCGGCAGATTCGATCACGTCAGGGTAGATGGTGCCCTGTGCCAGCCACTTAACGTCTTCCAGCTTCAGCGCTTCTTCGTCGAACACTTCAACGAATACGCGGCCGATGATCTTACGTTTCGCTTCCGGGTCGTTCTCGCCTTTCAGCGCGTCGAGGAAACGCTGTTCGCCTTCAACATGAACGATGTTCAGGCCAAAATGGTCACCAAACATATCCATTACCTGCTGGGCTTCGTTCAGGCGCAGCAGACCGTTGTCGACGAACACGCAGGTCAGGTTTTTTCCGATTGCACGGTGCAGCAGCATCGCAGTCACAGAGGAGTCAACGCCACCGGACAGACCGAGGATAACTTTGTCATTGCCAACCTGCTCACGAATGCGGGCAACGGCGTCATCGATAATTTTTGCCGGCGTCCACAGCGCTTCACACTGGCAGATATCGCGCACAAAACGCTCCAGCATGCGCATGCCCTGACGGGTGTGGGTAACTTCCGGGTGGAACTGCACGCCGTAGAAGCGTTTTTCTTCGTGCGCCATGATAGCAAACGGGCAGCTGTCGGTGCTGGCAACAGTCACGAAACCTTCCGGAATGGCAGTCACTTTGTCGCCGTGGCTCATCCACACATCCAGCAACGGTTTGCCGTCTGCGGTCAGGGAGTCTTCAATACCGCGGACAAGCGCGCTGTCGGTCTGAACTTCAACCTGCGCATAGCCAAATTCACGTTCGTTAGAACCTTCAACATGACCACCGAGCTGCATTGCCATGGTCTGCATGCCGTAGCACACGCCGAACACCGGCACGCCCGCATTGAAAACGTATTCCGGCGCACGCGGGCTGTTTTCTTCGGTGGTACTTTCCGGGCCACCGGAAAGAATAATACCGCTTGGGTTGAATTCGCGAATTTGTGCTTCCGTAACATCCCATGCCCACAGTTCACAGTAGACGCCCAGTTCACGTACGCGACGTGCAACCAACTGAGTGTACTGCGAGCCGAAATCGAGGATGAGAATGCGATGTTTATGAATATTGTCTGTCATTGACGCTAATTCCGAGGCAAGTGAAACAAATTCGCCCGGCATATAGCCGGGCGCGGAAACTTATCAGGAGCCCATGCGGTAGTTAGGGGACTCTTTGGTGATGGTCACATCGTGAACGTGACTTTCCTGAATACCCGCACCGCTGATGCGTACAAACTCTGCTTTCGTTCGCAGCGCGTCGATAGTACCACAGCCGGTCAGCCCCATACAGGAGCGCAGGCCGCCCATCTGCTGGTGAATGATCTCTTTCAGGCGGCCTTTATAGGCTACGCGGCCTTCGATACCTTCCGGGACCAGTTTGTCAGCGGCGTTATCGCTCTGGAAGTAACGGTCAGAAGACCCTTTGGACATCGCGCCCAGAGAACCCATACCGCGGTAAGATTTGTAAGAACGGCCCTGGTACAGTTCGATTTCGCCCGGGGATTCTTCAGTACCCGCCAGCATGGAACCAACCATCACTGCGGCAGCACCAGCGGCAATCGCTTTAGCGATGTCGCCGGAGAAACGAATACCGCCATCGGCGATAACTGGAATACCGGTGCCTTCCAACGCTTCAACGGCATCAGAAACGGCGGTGATCTGCGGAACACCGACGCCGGTCACGATACGGGTAGTACAGATGGAGCCAGGGCCGATACCCACTTTAACAGCGCTGCAGCCAGCTTCAGCCAACGCGCGAGCACCTGCGCCCGTAGCAACGTTACCGCCGATAATCTGCAGATCAGGATATTTAGCGCGAGTTTCACGAATACGCTGCAGTACGCCTTCAGAGTGGCCGTGAGAGGAGTCAATCAGCAGTACATCAACGCCCGCGGCAACCAGCGCGTCAACACGCTCTTCGTTACCAGCACCTGCGCCTACAGCTGCACCAACGCGCAGACGACCATGCTCGTCTTTACAGGCGTTAGGTTTACGTTCAGCTTTCTGGAAATCTTTTACGGTGATCATACCGAGCAGATGGAAGCTGTCATCAACAACCAGCGCTTTCTCAACGCGTTTTTCGTGCATTTTGGCAAAAACGACATCGCGCGCTTCGCCTTCACGAACGGTCACCAGACGCTCTTTTGGCGTCATATATACGCTAACCGGCTGGTTCAGGTCAGTCACAAAACGCACGTCACGGCCGGTGATGATACCGACCAGTTCGTTATCTTCAGTCACCACCGGGTAGCCTGCAAAGCCGTTACGCTCGGTCAGTTCTTTCACTTCGCGCAGAGTAGTGGTTGGCAGTACGGTCTGTGGGTCAGTTACCACGCCAGATTCGTGTTTCTTCACGCGGCGAACTTCTTCAGCCTGGCGCTCGATGGACATGTTTTTGTGGATAAAACCGATGCCGCCTTCCTGGGCCAGGGCAATTGCCAGGCGCGCTTCCGTCACGGTGTCCATTGCTGCGGAGAGCATAGGAATGTTCAGGCGAATGGTTTTCGTCAACTGGGTGCTGAGGTCAGCAGTATTCGGCAGAACGGTAGAATGAGCGGGAACGAGGAGGACGTCGTCAAACGTCAGGGCTTCTTTTGCGATACGTAGCATGGGCAATATCTCACCTGGGAGGTTATTAAATATTGCCGCGGCATTATACAGAGCGTAACCGATTGCATCCACACTTTTTTGCAAAAAAACCTTGCGCTCCTCTGTGAGCATGTTACTTTCGACTGAATAACCTGCTGATTTAGAATTTGATCCCGCTCACATGTTATCCTCTCAGACCACCTCAATTTTTACCGTAAGCCGCCTGAATCAGACGGTTCGTTTGCTGCTTGAGCAGGAAATGGGGCAAGTGTGGATCAGCGGTGAAATCTCCAATTTCACTCAGCCGTCCTCGGGTCATTGGTACTTCACGCTCAAAGATGACACCGCTCAGGTTCGCTGCGCGATGTTTCGCAACAGCAACCGCCGGGTAACGTTCCGCCCGCAGCACGGGCAACAGGTGCTGGTGCGCGCCAACATTACATTGTATGAACCGCGTGGGGACTACCAGATAATTGTTGAGAGCATGCAGCCTGCGGGTGAAGGTCTGTTGCAACAGAAGTATGAGCAACTGAAGGCCAAACTGCAGGCTGAAGGGCTGTTCGATCAGCAGTTCAAAAAAACGCTGCCCTCACCGGCCCACTGCGTCGGGGTGATCACCTCGAAAACCGGGGCAGCGCTACACGATATTCTCCACGTGCTGAAGCGTCGTGACCCTTCCCTGCCCGTTATTATCTATCCAACCGCTGTCCAGGGCGACGATGCGCCGGGGCAGATTGTGCGCGCTATTGAGCTGGCAAACGCCCGCGGCGAGTGTGACGTATTAATCGTCGGGCGCGGCGGCGGCTCGCTGGAAGATTTGTGGAGCTTTAACGACGAGCGCGTAGCACGGGCGATATTTGCCAGCCGTATTCCGGTGGTGAGTGCCGTCGGCCATGAAACCGATGTGACCATTGCCGATTTTGTCGGCGACCTGCGCGCGCCAACGCCGTCGGCGGCCGCAGAAATTGTCAGCCGCAATCAGCTCGAACTGCTGCGTCAAATTCAGCATGGTCAGCAACGTCTGGAAATGGCGATGGATTACTATCTCGCCAACCGAACTCGCCGATTTACCCAGCTTAATCACCGCTTGCAACAGCAGCATCCGCAGCTGCGTCTGGCCCGCCAGCAGACCGTGCTGGAACGACTGCGTCAGAGAATGAACTTCGCACTTGAGAATAAAATTAAACAGGCCAATCAGCGTCAGCAGCGCATGCTGCAGCGGCTGAACCAGCAGAATCCGCAGCCGCGCATTCATCGCGCGCAGTCACGGGTGCAGCAACTGGAATATCGACTGGCGGAAAATATCCGCGCGCGGCTAAGCGAGCAGCGCGAGCGTTTCGGCAAAGCGGTCACGCATCTGGAAGCCGTCAGCCCGCTGGCAACGTTAGCGCGCGGCTATAGCGTCTCCACCGCACAGAATGGAGAGGTGCTGAAGAAAGTAAAACAGGTGAAAAAGGGTCAACAAATAACGACCCGACTCGAAGACGGCTGGGTGGAGAGTGAAGTGATGGCAGTCACTCCCCAGAAAAAAACGCGCGCACTGAAAACCCGCTAGTACGCGCGTTCTTTTACTCTCTCTTATTGCCGCTTATGCTTATCACGTAAAGTTGAGACACTCTGAGCGTGTGGATTCATCAGGTAAACCAGTGCCTGATTATCGTTTGCCGTTTTCGTTGCATTCACATAGCCGCTGGTAAGATCGATGGTCTGGTAGTTCTGGCCCACTCTGTCGAATACCCACCAGGCAATATTTGAGCGATCGATCGGCCAGCCAAAACGTTCACCTAATTGACCGCCCGGGTAATCACTGTAAAGTCTTTGCATTTCTTTCAGCGTCGGCTGATGATCATCGGAACAGCCAGATTTACTTGCCAACCCTGCGCCACCATGGTTAAACAATGACCAAATTTCATTGCCAATGCTGTAAGAACCAAAGGTGTTATCATGCGACGGCGCTTCATTCATCAACAGTGGTCGCTTAAAGACTACGCCATCGCTGCTGGCCACCGTTTCCGGCATATGCCCCCAGTATTGAGCCTTGTCACTATCGGGGCTGGAAATTACGGTAAAGATCACGTTAAGCGAAGAGGTCAAATTAGGATAATCGTCCATCTTCGCCGAAATCGCCGTTTTCAGCCCCATCGCAGTGTCCTGACGCAGGCTAAACGTCGCCTTACCGCCCGCCCCCGTCACGCCGTGATAGACATCAATATGATCATCCAGTAGCACCGTTGTCGCCACTGGCGTCAGTTCCTGCAGAAAAAGATCGTCCGTCACGCCGCCGTTCCCGGTAGTTTTCGCTTCCCCCCGGCGAGACAGACCTTGACTACGCGAAATCGTAAATGCCGCATTCGCAGACGGATTGCCGCTGCTGTCTTTCATGGTGACGGTGAGCGGGATCTCTTCTCCTTTTTTGACTTTCACCGCATCGCTTACCGTATCGAGGGCAATACTGGAAGTCAGTTCAATCGTCGCAGGTACCGGCGAATGCGGGTCGACCAGGCAAACCTGCGCCCCTGTATTACTCGCAGAACTGCTTGACGATACGTTCCCCACATCCAGCCGCATAGACTGATAGTTCCCGGTATTCGCCGCGCGATCTACCGCAAACCAGAACCATTTTTCATTCACCGGCCAACCATAACGTTCAAACAATGCGCCGCTGGGATTATCTGCATACAATGTTTGTAGATCGCTTAATAAAGGCTGATACGCCTCATCACAGTCGGACTTCCCGGCCGTCAGCGTGGTGGATTGCAACCTCAACGGCCAGCGTTCATTGCCGCTGTTGACGCTGGAAGCGTAACCCGACGTCTCCGCAGCAAGATAAGGGCGATGGAATGTAACGCCAGCGCTGTTAGTCACCGTTTCCGGCATATGGCCCCACATGGCGGCCTTATCGCTGTCCGGGCTGGTGAGAACGGAAAAGATTACGTTTTTACTCACCGTGGCTAAACTGTCTCCCTCCACCGTGGCGGTTACCGTCGTTTTCAGGCCGCTCGAATTGTCCTGCGCTAACGCCAATTGCGCTTTACCATCAGCATCCGTCATTCCATACCATTTCGACGAACCGGAATTGAAACTCGTCGCACTCCCCTCAGGCGTAACGGGCGTCAAGGTCATGTAAGCCTGGTTGTTTGATATCACCGTACTGGCTCGCGTGGTCGATGAAGAACGCCCCAGCACCACCACGGTATTGGCCTGTGGGATGCCGGCAGCATTTTTTACGCTAACCGTTAGCGGTAACGTTTCGCCTTTCTTACCCATGAAGCTTGCGTACGCCTCATTCCATGGCGTGGAAGAGTCAAGCGTAATGACATACTCACGTTTTGCCGTCAGACACAACTGCGTTACGTTGGTCGGGGACGAAGATGTCGTTGTTTTCATGACACCATTACGAAAATTAATGTATTGATATAATGACGTTTGCCCGCTTAGCGTCTTATCACCCGCCCACCACCCATATGAGGCGATCATCGGAAGACCGTAATCAGCGGTTAATGCGCCATCTGGGTGATCGTTATACAGCGACGTTAAATCGGCCGCCGTCGGCATTTGGCTCATCGTGCAGGCCCCGCGTCCGCTATTCACATTTTTCACCGTGTACCACATTTCATTGTTTTGTATGACCGACTCCGTATCCGTGGTTGAATTCAGCTCATTCCTTAGCCTTGGGCGCATAAATTCCGCGCCGTTGCTGGCGGTGAAAGTCTCCGGCATATGCCCCCACATCTGGGCTTTACTGCTGTCTGGACTGGTGAGTACGGTAAACACTGTCGACAGCGACGAGGTTGCCGCAGGGGTTTTATACAAGCTGGCGTTCAACACCGTTTTCAACCCCGGCCCAGTATCTTCACCTACATCAAGAGACAGCGTGCCGTCCGGGCCGGTGACCCCATAATAGGTGCCGTTATAAAGCCAGGTCTGCGGCGCCTGTCCGGTCAGCACCAGCTCCATGGTTGGTATGGTCCAGGAAGTAAGCGCACTGCTGCCACGTATCGAACCTCGGTCTCGCGTCAGGGTAAACGCAACGTTCCCTACCGGGTTACCGGCAGCATCCGTGGTGGTGACCGTTAACGGCACTCTTTCACCCGTTTTCACTTTCACCGCTTGCGCGGTTTCGTCTATTGCCACCGTCGAGGTCAGCGCGATCGTCGTGGCCTGTGCAGCCCCCGTACTCGTACAAATCTGGTACTGCATGGCGCTGGTATCCGTCGCCGACACCGAATGATGACTGCCATCATCCAGATCGACGACATAAAAATCGATGGGCGCTTCAGAAGAAAACTTACTCACATAGCTGCCACTCCAGTAGGAGTAGTCTATCGGCCAGCCCTGTGCCGTCTTGATGCTTCTGTCCGGGTACTGGCGATAAAGCGCGTCCAGAGCGTCGATGGCAGGGTAATACCCGGCCGCGCACATCTCTGCATTGTTCTTGCGGCCATCAGGGCCGTAAAAACGGGACCACGCCTCGTTATCTTCCGTATAGCTCATCACATTGAGGGTATTACTCAGCTCCGCGTACAGCAGCGGCCGGTGGTAGCTCGTACCGTCTGCCGCCGTCAGCGTGTCCGTCATATGTCCCCACAGCGTCGCCTTGTCCGAGTCGGGGCTGGTGACCACCGTAAAGATGGTGTCGAGGCTGGCACTCACACTGGCATTGCCGTACAGCGCCGCCGTTATCGCCACTTTAGTGCCGTGCGTATCCGGGCGGGTCACATTGACGATTTTGCTGCCGTCCACGCCCGTCAGGCCGCCGATTTTCGTCGCCGTGTCGTTAACAGATTCGCCGTCAATGACCACCGGCGACACAATACTGTCACCGCTGCCAGCGGCATGTTTAACATTCTGTCGGGTAAAACCATCACCACGGCTCATGACAAAAGGTGCTTGCGGCACAGGGTTTCCATTGGCGTCTTTCACCGTGACCTTCAGTTGTAGCGTCTCGCCTTTCTTCACTCTTACCGCATGTACGCTATTAACGTTGTTGTCATACCACTGCGACGCATCCACCGGTTCAATGGTGATGGACGCCGCCGCCGGGTTATCGCTGGTCAGGCAACTGACGTAATCCGAAACATCGTCCCCCGCCGTCACCTCACCACCCGACAACGATATCTGCTGCCAGCTGGACTGGCTGGCGTACGTGACGGACCAGTAGTCAAGCCCCACAGGCCATCCGGCAACCGTATGTATCTCTCCGCCATTGTTGGCATTGTACAAAGTGGTAAGCTGGTCGATACGCGGCAGACGATTAAGTGCACATCCCCCGGCTGCGGTATTTCCCAGCGCATCGGCATGTGTGAGGCGAGCCCAGGTTTCATTCGCTTCATCCTGGGTTCGGGTTGCCCCTGACTCTGCCGCCAGTTTCGGGCGTTCAAACGTGAGATTATCCACTGTTACGGCGTCCGCCATATGCCCCCACATATGGGCTTTTGGCGTATCCGGGCTTGTCGGAACGGTAAACTTCACGCTACGCGAGATAGGCGAGTTCAGCAGTGAATCAATCGGTACTACGCTTAGCGGTGTGATTAACCCCACGCCGCGTGGCTGCTCAAGAATAATTTGCGCGTCACCGTTTGCATCCGTCATCCCCTCATACGTCATTGAAGATGTACCCGCGCCATAGGCAACGCTGTCAAACAGCAATTCCCCCTGGCTTGGGTCAGTAAAGCCGGTGGTCATCCCGCTGCGATTTTTGCCGAGCCCCATGGTGACTGAAAACTTCACATTCGCTATCGTTGCTCCGTTCAACGCATTTTGTGAATGGACGTTCATTTTGATTTGCTCGCCAACTTTGGCGACGGGCAGGCGTAACGAGACATCGTCATTGAAGTAGACGCTCAGTTGAGCAACCATTTCATTGGCTGAACAGGTCAGATAATGGGCCACTCCGCCGATACCTTTACTGCCATCGCCCAGATTGAAATACGCCATCTGCATGGCATCATCGGCCATATAAGCATCAGACGCCGTCGGCCAGCCGTGTTCTGTCAGGATTTTATTATCAGGATGTGCACTGTAGAGCGTTTCAAGAGAACCCGTATCAGGTACCTGCCCTGCTCCGCACTGCGCGGTGGCGGAGATCAACGCGTCGAAGGTGGCCCACTCTTCGTTGTTTTCAGTTTGCTGACCGGTTTTATGACTGGTTTCTGACGCCAGCAGCGGGCGCTTATAGAGGTTACCGGACTCCACGATGCCCCGCGCCATATGACCATACATCCTGGCGCTGTCGACGTCCGGGCTGGTTATCACCGTAAAAATCACGTTAAACGGCAATGTGACGCTTGCGCCTTCGTCATCCATCATCACGATACGGATCGGTGTTTCCACCCCCATCCCGCTGTCGTGACTGAATGACAGATGCACCTGCCCGTTCGCGTCCGTTACCCCGGTATAGTGTTCCGGGGACGATGCACGCATATCATCACTACGGACAACGACCCGCAGATTATCCCACTCATCTTTATGCTCCCCTTTACGGTTAGAGGCGGGGTCGACAAACAGTTCAAGATAACGATAAGGCAACGGTTTATTGGTATTCCGGTCAACCACGCTGGCTATCACATCCATCGTCTCGCCGACTTCCGCCTTGTATGGCGCATCGGGAGAAAGCGTGATTTGTGGATACGCTAAAGGCAGCGCTTTATCCACGCAGCTCACCAGTAAAGCCGTACTGTTGCTTTCTCGTATCACCGCCCCGCTCCCCATACTGGTGGCGTAGTGATAAATATCGAGCTGATCTTTCGTGGACGACCAGTAGGTATCAATTGGCCAACCGGGATAGGCCGCCGCGGTGCTGTGGGCGGCCCGCAGCGCCACCAGCTGTTCGGCATCCGGCAAAATGGCACAGTGGTTATCCGCGCTATCCCAGGTAAACTGCGCCCAGCTTTCATTGTTGGCAGCAAAAGTAGCACTAGTGCCACTGGTTTCTGCCGCCAGTTTTGGACGCGTGAAGGTATAGGTGACGCCATCGACGTTTGCCGTAGCGCTTTCTTCCATATGCCCCCACATCGCCGCTTTGTCGCTGTCCGGGCTGGTCAGGGTGGTGAAAATAACATCGACGCTGTCTTTTAGCGCCGTATTGTTTGCCGGCATCACCGTCAGGGTAGTTTTTACGCCAGGGCCGTTTGCCTGGGTGACGGTTACTGTCGCTTTGCCGTCAGCGCCCGTAACACCGTGGTATTCCGTCGCCGTGGTGGTCAGTTCCGTATCACCAACGTGTACCGGTGCATTATTGTTGACGATGTTCTGGCGGTTAAGCGCATCGCTGCGGGTAATAATAAATGCGGTATTGCCCACCACGTTACCGGCGCAATCGCGGGTGGTAACGGTCAGCGTGATACTTTCCCCTGCTTTGACCTTGGCTGCTTTTAACGTGTCGTCCATCGGCACGGCGCTGAGTGACAGTGGCTCGCCCACGGCGGCAGCTACGTCAATCGCCACTTTTTGTTCGGTTAAAGCAACCGTATTGCTGTTCGGTGTTCCCGTCGACGTAATGAGGTAAAGCGCGGGTAGCGCACTGCTATCTTCCAGCTGCGGCCAGACCACGTAATGCCCGCCGGCCATATTCTGCGCACAGAACGTTTTATTGGCGACCGGCTGCGGGTTAAGCGGTTCATCCGGTGTGGCCGCATCTGCCCAGACTAAACTGATAGCGGGCGCCTGTTCGCTTTCCCAGCGCAGCGGGGGTATGGCGAACAGATCGCCCTCGGTATCGAGCGGATTAGCCAGCTGCAGTGCGCTGGCTGAATCGTCAATGCTGAAGTCGCGGGGCATCGCGCTGAAGGCCACAGCGTGCGCTTCACCGGGAGAGAGCACAACGCTGCCCTGATAAACCGGAACGAACGCGCTGTCCGCCGTCGGCGGGGTGCCGTTTATCGCATCCGTAGCTGTGCGCAGCTCCTGCCATGCCCCACTTTTTAGTGCAGAAAGTACCGGCACTGCACCCATTAACAGAGCTAACGCCAGTAAAGAGCGATTAACTTTATTCACCTGCCAGATCCCCCATCCTTGAGCAGTCACTACCCATTTATTCTGTGTTCGCGTTTCAACACACTTTGCTTAACCCCGAGCTAAACAAAGGGCGCGGAAAAACCGCTCCCCAAGGAAGCGGTCTTGCACGGTTTTATTTACGTTGGTAGTCGATAGACAAGCCATATCCCTGGACGCCATCGTTGCCGAGGGTAACGCCATCGGCATTATCGAAGGCAGCCTTCGCTTCGGCGTTGGTAAGCGGAATAACCAGATCGCTGTTGTTGTAGGTAGCGTTGACAATCCCGCCAGCAGCGCCCAGCTGCAGGCTGGTACCGGTGAATTTCCAGCGGTAGTTATACTTGCTGGTAACATCCTCGCCGGCATCATAAGTACCGTTGGCGTTCGTATCTTTCCACAGCAACACTTTATAGGTGGTGTTGGTTTTAAGTTTGGTGCTCGTGCCCAACAGATTGGTTGTTGTACCCGCTTCGTAAATGACAACGTGGACATTTTCATCGACCACCGGACCTTCCGGAATGTCATCGTCGTCAGAACCACCGCCTGCATTGGTCGACAGATCGTTTAGCAGCAATTCTGTGGCAACATTCGGATCGCCGGTAGTTGTGGTAGGCGTGATTTTAATACCGATGTAGCGATCGGCATCCGCAGCCTGAATTTCATAGGTGTCGCTGCCTTTTGTACCTATCTCTTGTGCATCGCCGCCATTCTGATCGCTATAGCTCATCCACTGCACAGTCGCTTTGGTCGCCGTGTTATCCGCATCCAGGTCACCTTCCGTATCGCCGATAGCCCAGTCGACCGTCACTTTGTCGCCCGCGTGAAACTGCCGGTCACCTTCAGTTGCCACGGTTCGACTACCACGGTCAATCGTCACCGTGACATGTGCTTTATCCGTTTCCGCCGTTTTATCTGCAGCCCGTGTAATCCACGGGATAGTCCCTTGAATAGTACCGGTACTTTCTGTCGCGCTTTGCCACTGACCGGCTTTCAGATTCCCATTAGCCGCGACTGCAGGCACAGCACAATACCCTGCCACAGCCAACGCCAGTGCGACCTTCGTCAGCTGCCGTTTTAATACTAATTGCATCAAGACTCTCCTTTTTCTTCAACATTCAGCGACTGGCTGGTCAGCCACTACGCTGACACTATTTCTGGCTATACACCACGCGTATGCCATAGCCCTGAATACCATCCTGCTCATGAGCAGCGAATTTTTGCGCAGCCTCTCTATTTGTTGCTGGCAACACCAGATCTTCATTGCGGGTATTGGCTTGTGCTCCGGTATTTCCCGTCACGCTTTGCCCGGTAAATTCCCATTGATAGTCATAAAGCGCCATTTCATCTTCTGTCAGTTGTTCTGACATCTGGAAAACGCCGTCTTTATTGGCATCTCGCCACAGTACAAATCGATAGGTATTATTGACGACAGGATGCCTATCTTGTTTGCCGCTCAAATTAACGGGAGAAGATGTGTTCATTTGATAAATGAGCGCATTCAACGCATCAAGCGCATCACCGGTAAACGTCACGTCAACATAGTTACTGTCGCCGTAGGCGTCTTCCTTCGCTTTCCAGCGAAACGTACCAGGAAGCGTACTGGAGAGCGTGACGGTTCCCGCCTTTTTGTCACGGCTGGCAATGAAGACGCAGGGCAATTCGGCGGTACAAGTGGTGGAGGAAAGCGACACCTTTTTGTCATTGCTGTCATAGAGTTCAGGCGTCATAGCCTCATCCACCAGCGCTTTACCGTTACGATCGGTCGTATCCCCAAATGAATCGGTCAGCACCAGGTCCATCACAACACCATCGACGCCATCCGCCAAAGCGCTGGCCTCATGGCTATGATCGGTACGATCGGCGTCGGCGACGTTATCGACAATCAATTCGATTTTACGATCCTGCTGGACGGTAATTTCCACAGCACCCGAGTTTTGCTTATTCCCCTTTTCATCTTCCAGGGTCATGCGCACTTTCCAGGTATTTAACTCTGTACGCTGTGCTTCTGTATCCGCATTGACCCACGCAGGGAGGACCAGATTCCAGCGATTATTATTCCCTTCAGTGAGGGCATCAGCTTTTACCACTGGCATAACTAATGTGCGATTGGCATTATTTTTTGCCTGCCAGGAGGCGGAGATGATTTTGTAGTGATGAGAGAAAAGCGCATTGATCGTCCACTTACATTTCTCCAGTCCCACCGCAGACTCAGGCGTGTCTTCAATTACGCATTCAGGATGGACATTGGTCGCATCGGCTTTGAGCCATAACGCAACATCAAGGGGATCCTTTTCACGGTATTCAAGAACGATAAAATTATTACGCTCGACAAAATCGGTTCGACTGCCCATTAAAGAGCGCTGAATTTTTACGTTTTCCGGATCAAGTTGAGCCGCCAGGGGCGTACCTAACTGATAAGTGACGGTTGCGTTGATGCTAAGGTCGGCGTTTTCTCCAGTGCCGGCTTTGTAATCTGCACCCAACGTGACCATTGGCACAGGCATGTAATTGAGACCAACAGTTACCGCATGGGGATTTTTTTGTAAATTGTCGGTGCCAAATAACGCCACTTCATCGCCATAGTACTGCTCGTAGACTAATTTCCCACCGATCTGTGGATAAAATGACAGCCAGCTTTCCGCCCGAATATCCCATCCCCGGGCGGGGCGCTCTTCATAAAACTCGAAATCCTCAGACTCTTTCCAGTCAGAAAGTGGATGGTAATAGTTGCCAGAGAGCTTCAGATAATCTGTCCATGCCTCAGTGCCCAAACCTAAGCGACGGTGCCCACGGGTAAAATCGTAGTCATAAAAAGCGTTGCCGCCGAGTAACCAATCCCCCACATTTTGACGCAAGCCAAAACCGATATTTCCAATGGTCCTGTCCTCTTTACGCTGCGCGGAGATTTGGCTAAAAATCAATGAATATTGGTTGTCGTATAAGGGAACAAAATAGTCGAGAGAGCTACCATCAAGATCGCCCCCTTCGCCAACAGATAAACTGGTCCGTACTTTTCCGTACGGTGACATTAACCCTTCTATATACGATTGCGTGGAGGAGGTAATTTGATTTTGCAAATAGCTTTGCGCCTGCGATTTCAACGCGTCAGGCGTCAGGTTTTCAAAGCCTTGTGTCGCAGAGTTAATAAAATAGTCGGCACCTTTCTCTTTAATGGATTGTTCTTCGTTATTATGCTGTTCTTTTTGTACCGACTCACTGCCGAGATCGGGCAACGTAGACTCGCTTATGTTATTGGTTGCTGCAGGCGCAACAATATTGTCCCCGGCAATAACTGCGCCAGAAACGAATAGCACAAGCAAGATAACAAAGCGCGCCCTTCGGGCCATAACATGTTCCTGTATTAACAAAGTTGCTGTACAACAGGAACATTATATTTATGATTCACCCTAATGAATGCCTTTATAACCTAAATATAATCCTAAAAAATCAGCTAGATTATCAAAGTAAGATGAAATATTTGTAATAATAATGATTAAAGCTGATTAGCATTCATAATAAATATTAATCAGCAAAAGTTATTCATAATGTAATTTATATTATGACATTATATTCAACGCGTTTCTTCGAAATAAGGCCATGGCCGTTCTGACAGAAATAATCCACCGCTCCGCAGGCTTTTAATACTTGCAGTGGCAGATGGCATTCCGGACAACGCGCTTCCAGTTGAATATCTTTGTGACAATTTTCGCAGTGCGCCACACCATTTTGCGGCTCCAGCTCTGCATGACAATCCGGGCAGGTAATCGACATATCGTGTCCTTATACAGAAAATGTATTGCTGATTTTATTTTAACACCATGCGCTTAATGTGGCCCACGTAACTGCTGCTGCAATGTTAACAGGCACTCCACTTCTTCCAGCCTGCGCTGTGTCGTTTGTCTCACCTCCTGCGGACAACGTTCAAACAAACTTTGCGCTCCCAGAATTTGCTCAGCGAGACAATGGGCGTAAATCGTACCGGTAATGCTCCACCGTTGTACCGCCTCGCCGTCAATCACTTCCAGTACATCTTCTGTACCGCATCGGTCATGGCTGATAATACGTCCGTCACGCAGATAAAGCCGCAGACCTTTTTGCCCACCAGTTGGCCCCGCATATTTGTTGAGCCAGATATCCAGTGGAATGCCGCTAATCTGCCCCTGAAGATGCGCCTCGCCTTCTGCCGTGGTCAGATCACTCTGGGGGATATCACGTCCCAGACGGTCTTTAGCACTCACTAACCGCAGCACCATCTCATTATTCCCTCCCAGATACCGTACCGTTTCCCGCAACATTGCTAACACGTGCGTACCGATATCCAGAATCACGCCATCCGGGTGGCGAAGTTTACGCGTGTCCGGTTCACCGGTGGCAAAGTTAAGTGCTATTGGCTCCCCTGCGGCGTTAACTCCACTTGGCTCCTGCAAAAAACCTTCGATTTTCACAATCTCGGCAAAAGTGCTGACCAACCCTCGTTTCACCGTTTCGATGCGCGCCATCCAGTGGTCGAGTGCCAGTACACGATCGGCAGCGCCTGGTTGAGCCAGCAGCATTTTCAGTTTTTCAATTTGGGAGAGCGTGGCGACAATAGGTTTTTCAACCACGATACGTGCGATGGGAGAGGCCAGGGCTTGTTCAAGCACCTCAAGGTGATGCAAGGATGCGGTCGTGATGAACAGGGTATCAAGAGGCTGAGTAAGCAGCTCTTCGAGCGACGTACAACGCGTCACGCCTGCTGGCTGTTTTGTGGGTTGAACATCAAACCCCACACAGCGTAATGAATCACCGAAGAGGCTACGTAATGCGGGCAAGTATGCCGTTTCAACGACTGCGCCCAGCCCAACAAACCCTAACAGCATGTTCTCACCTCAAAAGTTGAATTACCGGGGCATAACGTCTGCCCCGGCATCATCGAGGTGCTATCAGGCGCTAGTTGCCGGTTTAGTCTGTGTATTCTCCAGCATGCGACGAATCGGAACAATGAGAACGATCAGTACCGCGGCGCAGATAAGCAGCGCAATCGAGCAGCGCGCGAAGAGATCTGGCAGCATATCAAGCTGGTCGGCCTTCACATGACCACCAATCAGACCCGCGGCCAGGTTACCCAGCGCACTGGCGCAGAACCACAGACCCATCATCTGTCCACGCATTCTTTCCGGTGCCAACAGCGTCATAGTCGCCAGACCAATTGGGCTCAGACACAGCTCGCCGAGCGTAAGCATCAGGATACTGCCTACCAGCCAGAATGGGGAAACACCCGCGCCGCCATTTGCCAGCACGTCTTGCGCCGCCAGCATCATCACGCCAAAACCCGCCGCTGCGCAGAGAATGCCGATGACAAACTTGGTGATACTGCTTGGGCGAATATTCATGCTCGCCAGTTTTGGCCACGCCCAGCTGAATACCGGGGCCAGCAGAATGATGAACAAAGCGTTAATCGACTGGAACCATACTGCCGGGATTTCAAAATCGCCGATCATACGGTTAGTGTAGTCGTTGGCGAACAGGTTGAACGAGGTAGGTTTCTGCTCAAAGGCTGACCAGAAGAACGCAGCGGACACCAGCAGGATAAAGCAAACCAGCAGCCTGGCGCGTTCTTTACGGTTCAGCCCCGCAAAGACGAACAGATAGATAAAGTAAAGCGCAACTGACGCGGCAATTACGTACACCAGCATGCTGGCAACCGCGACCGGGTTAATCACAATCACTCCCTGCGCAATCAGGGTAACAACAATTGCTACACCAACTGCCAGCGCCAGCAGCCACGCGCCCACACCATTACGTTTCACAACCGGGCTGTTCCAGGTCGAGTCCAGGCCCACTTCGCTATCGTAGCGTTTCATCGCCGGAACGGCAAAGATACGGAAGATGAGCAACGCCACCAACATTCCGATACCACCGATACCGAAACCCCAGTGCCAGCCGTGAGTTTTAATCAGCCAGCCGGAGATCAATGGCGCGATGAAGGAACCCAGGTTGATCCCCATGTAGAACAGCGAGAAACCGCCGTCACGGCGCGCATCGCCTTTTTTATACAGCGTACCCACCATCACCGAGATACAGGTTTTGAACAGGCCAGAACCGAGCACAATGAACATCAGGCCGATAAAAAACAGGTTGTCACCCATGATGGCCGAGAGTGCAATCGACAGGTGACCAAGTGCTATCAGGATGGAGCCATACCATACCGCTTTTTGTTGACCAAGCCAGTTATCCGCCAGCCAGCCACCTGGCAGCGCAGCAAGATACATGGTACCGGCAAAGATACCGACAATCGCCGAGGCATTTTCACGCGCCAGTCCCATGCCACCGTCATAAACGGTAGCCGCCATAAACAGGATCAGTAACGGACGAATGCCATAAAACGAAAAACGCTCCCACATCTCAGTAAAGAACAATGAGCCGAGCGGATAAGGATGACCGAAGAAAGTTCGGCTTTCTTTTTGATTAACAGAGGATTGCATAATTCTCCCGAAAGTTATGTCGTCGTGCGTGTAAACACCGCGATGTACGCCGACCAGTTACGTAGCTGGTCGATTTTTTACATGCGGCGAAGATTTATTTAACCATTTGATAACCTGGCAGTAGTTTTGTCTAGTACCAACTGGGGGACTTTAAGATGAAAACTCGACAATTGTCTACTTTCTTAGATTTATACTTGGTAAAAAACGAATAGTGATTGACATTGCACGGGCTGAGGTTGGCGTTGGAATAACGAAAAAAAACCCGCGACAAGCGCGGGTTTTCATCTGCATCAGCAACGATTACTTGCTTTTTTTAATGTGTTTAATCAAACGCTTACGTTTACGCATCTGAGTCGGAGTCAGCGTATTGCGTTTGTTGGCAAACGGGTTTTCCCCTTCTTTGAACTGAATACGGATCGGCGTCCCCATTACGTCCAGAGATTTGCGGAAATAGTTCATCAGATAACGCTTGTAGGAATCCGGCAGGTCTTTGACCTGGTTGCCGTGAATCACCACGATTGGCGGGTTATAACCGCCCGCGTGGGCGTATTTCAGCTTCACACGACGACCACGCACCAGTGGCGGCTGATGATCTTCTACTGCCATGGTCATAATGCGCGTCAGCATCGCGGTGCTCACGCGACGGGTGGAGCTGTCATACGCTTCACGGACCGATTCAAACAGATTACCCACACCGCTGCCGTGCAGCGCAGAGATAAAGTGTACGCGTGCAAAATCAATAAAGCCCAGACGGAAGTCCAGCGTCTCTTTGACCTGCTCTTTTACTTCCTGCGTCAGACCATCCCACTTGTTCACAACGATAACAAGTGAGCGCCCACTGTTGAGGATAAAGCCCAGCAGCGACAGGTCCTGATCGGAAATCCCTTCGCGTGCGTCAATCACCAACATCACCACGTTGGCATCTTCAATCGCCTGCAGCGTTTTGATAACTGAGAATTTTTCTACCGCTTCGGTAATTTTGCCGCGCTTACGCACGCCCGCGGTATCGATAAGCACATATTCGCGCTCATCGCGCTGCATCGGAATATAAATACTGTCACGCGTGGTCCCCGGCATGTCGTAAACCACCACACGATCTTCGCCAAGAATACGGTTAGTAAGTGTGGACTTACCTACGTTCGGGCGACCCACGATCGCCAGTTTGATCGGCAAATCCTGCGGATTGAAATCATCTTCAGGCTCTTCTTCGCCATTTTCTTTGGCTTCCAGCTGCGCCCAGTATTCCGCGTCTTCGTCCACTTCTTCCTGCGGAGCAACGTCATCCATCCACGGCAGCAGAACATGCTCCAGCAGGCTGAGAACGCCACGGCCATGGGACGCCGCGATCGGATAAATTTCACCCAGACCCAGAGAGTAGAAATCAACAACCGCCTGGTCAGGATCGAGTCCGTCAGTTTTGTTGGCTACCAGGAACGTCGGTTTCTGGCGCGAGCGCAGATGTTTCGCAATAGCTGCATCCGCTGGCATCAGGCCAGCACGCGCGTCCACCATGAACAGTACAACGTCCGCTTCTTCGATAGCCAACAGCGACTGTTCCGCCATACGGGTTTCAACACCGTCTTCGGTGCCATCAATACCGCCGGTATCAATACAGATAAACTCGCGGCCTTCAATTTCCGCACGACCGTACTTACGGTCACGAGTCAGACCCGGGAAATCCGCAACCAGCGCATCTCGGGTGCGAGTTAGACGGTTAAATAACGTGGATTTGCCAACGTTAGGGCGCCCGACAAGCGCGACCACAGGTACCATGTTTAAAGCCTCATTTAAAAAATCATCAGACAACGGGCACATTTTTGCTCCGTTGTTAAAAACAGTAAAACGGCCCCTGCACCAGGAGCCGTTTTTCAAAGCGAGCGGCCGCGACGATTAACGCGTAATAGAGTACAGCGTACCGTCTTTCGCCTGGATCAGCAGTTTACCATCAGCAGAGACCGGCTCGGTCAGGAAACCTGAGCTGTCAACTTTCTGCTGGGCAACAAAACGGCCATCGTCAACGTTAATCCAGTGCAGGTAGCCTTCGCTATCACCGACGACCAGATTGCCGTTATACAATACCGGGGATGTCAGCAGACGGTGCAGCAGATCGCTTTGCGTCCACAGCGTCACGCCGCCATCGGTGGTCAGTGCCAGCACGCGGTCATTCTGGTCAACCAGGTAGATACGGTTACCGTCGACGATGAAATCATTCACCGAGCCCAGTTCGCGTTTCCACATGATCTGACCACTGCGCAGATCCAACGCCGTCAGGTTACCATTATAAGCCAGCGCGTAAACAACGCCATTGACGATAACCGGCGTGGTATCAACGTCGCTCAGACGATCGATTTCCGTTGGGCCTGTCGCCTGAGAGATACGCTGCTGCCAAATCATCTGGCCCTGTTGCATCAGCACGGCGCTTACGCGACCGTTATCACCGCCAACAATAGCTGCGCCAAAGGCGGTTGCCGGAGCGGATTCGCCACGCAGAGACAGAGAAGGCATGTCGAGGTTAACGGTCCATTTGATGGCGCCGTCGGCTTCGTTTAAGGCCTGCAACTGACCGTTGCTGGTGTGGATCAATACCACGCCATCGCTCACAACAGGACGAGACAGCGCTTCACCAGCGACTTTCGTCTGCCATGCGGTAGTACCGTCACTGGTGTTCAGCGCATAAACCTGTGCTTTTTCACTGCCGATATAAACATGACCGCCGGACACGGTGACACCGCCAGAAAGCTGTGCAGATGCACGGGAGAACCAGCCGTCTTTCTCTCCCAGATTCACAGACCAGACTTCTTTGCCGTCGCCTGCGTTCAACGCTTTCACTACACCGGCGCGAGAGGCAGCATAGACAACGTTATCCGCCAGCGCAGGATGAAGATTGGAATAGAAATCACCAATACCGTTTCCTACAGAGGTGCTCCATTCCGTAGACGGAGTAAACTGGTTTTCAACCACCGGTAATGGGGACATCTTAACGACATCTTCTTCGCCACTAAACAGTGAACAGCCGCTCAATAGGGTAACGGAAAGCAGCCCTGGCAGAAGTAATTTACGCAATTGCATCGGGTCCCTCTCAGATGGACAAATTATTGATTTTCATCTGCATCATTTCGCTCAGAGCAGGAGAGGCATCGCTTTTCACACCCGCTTCCCATGCGCTACGCGCACCTTGTTTGTCGCCTTTACTCAGCAACGCTTCACCACGCAGATCGGCAACAATGGCCGCCCACCCTTCACCTTTAATGGTTTCGAGTGTTTTCAGCGCGGTATCAGCCTGTTTAAGCTGAACCTGAACACGAGCCAGACGCAGGTTTATCACTGCTTTGAGATTTTCATCGCTGGTCGCAGCCAAGCCTTGTTGCAGCTGGCTTGCGGCTTTCTCAAGTTCATTTTGGTCAACAAACTGCTGCGCCAGTTCCAGTGAAGCCAGCGCGCCATAGGTATTTTTATTCTCTGCAGCAAATTTCTCAGCGGCAGGAATGCTGTCCGGTTTACCCGCGCTAACCGCAGTCACCGTATTTTGATACGCCAGAGAAGCAGAGCGTGCGGACTCCGTCTGATGGCTGGTCCAGTAACGCCAACCAACCAGCGCGCCAACCCCTAAAATGATCCCAACAGCCAGCGCCTTGCCGTTTTCAGCAAAGAAGCGTTTTACCGCATCAACCTGGTCGTGTTCGTTCTCGTAAATTTCCACGCTGTCCTTCTCCTTAGCCCAGTAAAGTGCGCAAATGCGCGGCAACGCTATCCTGCGCTACTGCCGTTTGCTCACCAGAGCGCAAATCCTTCACTACAACAGTACCGTCAGCCACTTCGGACTCGCCCAGTACCAGTGCAACGCGGGCGCCCCACTTATCGGCACGGGCAAACTGTTTCTTAAAGTTGCCGCCACCGTGGTTTGTCATCAGTTTCACACCAGGAACTTCATCGCGCAGACGTTCTGCAAGCGTCATTGCTGCCGACTGCGTGTCCGCCCCTGAAGCGACCAGGTATATATCGACAACAGGATCTGCGTTAAATTCCGGATTAACTGCCTGAACTAACAAAACAAGTCGTTCCAGACCCATAGCAAAGCCCACGGCAGGCGTTGCACGACCGCCAAGTTGCTCTACCAGACCGTCGTAACGACCACCGGCACACACGGTACCCTGAGAGCCCAGGCTGCTGGTGACCCACTCAAATACGGTGCGGTTGTAGTAATCAAGACCACGAACCAGACGCTGATTGACGGTGTAGGCAATGCCTGCGGACTCCAGCAGTTTGCACAAACCCGCGAAGTGCTCGCGCGAGTCGTCATCCAGATAGTCGCCCAGTGCAGGCGCGTCGTTGAGCAGCGCCTGTACTTCCGGGTTTTTGGAGTCGAGAACGCGCAGCGGGTTGGTGTACATACGGCGCTTGCAGTCTTCGTCCAGTTTCTCTTTGTGCAGTTCCAGGTAGGCAACCAGCGCATCACGGTAGTTAGCGCGGGCTTCAAGCGAACCGATTGAGTTCAGCTCCAGGCTGACATGCTGAGAAATACCCAGCGCGCGCCACCAGCGAGCGGTCAGCATAATCAGTTCCGCATCGATGTCAGGGCCTTGCAGGCCAAACACTTCGACACCCAACTGATGGAATTGACGGTAGCGTCCTTTCTGCGGACGTTCGTGGCGGAACATCGGCCCGATATACCACAGACGCTGTTCCTGATTGTACAGGAGACCATGTTCGATGCCGGCGCGTACGCAGCCCGCAGTCCCTTCAGGACGCAACGTCAGACTGTCGCCATTACGGTCCTCAAAGGTATACATCTCTTTTTCAACCACGTCGGTGACTTCACCGATCGCGCGTTTGAATAACGGGGTCTGCTCTACAATCGGCAAGCGGATTTCACTGTAACCGTAGCTGCCGAGCACGTTTTTAAGAGTGCCTTCAATGCGCTGCCAGATGGCGGTTTCGCCAGGCAGATAATCGTTCATGCCGCGAATGGCTTGAATGTTTTTTGCCACGTTTATTCTCTTTATGAATATAAAAATGAACCCTCAGCGCTAACCCGAACAATGCGGGCGCCATGCGGGTTCAATCATACACGGGAAGCATGCCGCTTCCCATCACGTTGTTATTTTTCAAGCTGCTGCACGTCGATACGACGCGCTTCGTCCAGAATACTTGCTTTGGCACGAATGCGGGCTTCAAGCTGCGTAATCATGTCGTCGTTATCGAGTCTGTCCTTACGCACGCCGTCTTCATACAGGCCGCTTTTCTTGTTACCACCCGTCACGCCCAGCGTAGAAACCAGCGCTTCACCAGGGCCGTTTACTACGCAGCCGATGATCGAAACGTCCATTGGCGTAATGATATCCTCCAGGCGTTGCTCCAGCGCGTTAACCGTACCGATAACGTCAAACTCCTGACGCGAACAGGTTGGGCAAGCGATGAAGTTGATCCCGCGCGCGCGAATGCGCAACGATTTCAGGATATCGAATCCAACTTTGATCTCTTCCACCGGATCGGCCGCCAGAGAAACACGCAGCGTATCGCCGATCCCTTCAGATAACAGCAGGCCAAGGCCGATCGCGGACTTCACCGAACCACTACGCAGGCCACCAGCTTCGGTGATCCCCAGATGCAGCGGTTGATCGATCTGTTTCGCCAGCAGGCGATAGGATTCTACGGCGAGGAAAACGTCAGACGCTTTAACACTAACTTTGAATTGATCGAAGTTCAGACGATCGAGGTGATCCACGTGGCGCATAGCGGATTCCAGCAGCGCTTGAGGCGTCGGTTCACCGTATTTTTCCTGCAGATCTTTTTCCAGCGATCCGGCGTTGACGCCGATACGGATAGGAATATTTTTATCACGAGCGCAATCCACCACCATGCGAATACGCTCTTCACTGCCGATATTACCTGGGTTAATACGCAGGCAATCAACGCCGTATTCCGCCACCTTCAGTGCGATACGATAGTCGAAGTGTATATCGGCAACCAGCGGGACGTTAACCTGCTGTTTGATAAGCTTGAACGCTTCTGCAGCATCCATTGTCGGTACAGAGACACGAACAATGTCAGCGCCTACGCGTTCCAGCGCTTTAATCTGATTAACCGTCGCTTCCACGTCCGTGGTACGCGTATTAGTCATAGACTGTACGGCGATGGGCGCACCATCGCCGATCGGCACGTTCCCAACGTAAATGCGTGTCGATTTTCTACGTTGAATTGGAGCCTGGTTATGCATTAAAAAATCTCCCGCATTGCCGTCTGTTACTGAGCCGGTGATTGTTCGGCATTAACGGTCAGACGCGCAACCTGGTTAGTTCTGATAAAACGACTCAGATCGACAGGTTTACCCTGGAACTGAATCTGCACTGCCGCCGGAGCACCAATCTTCAGTTTGTACGGTGCCTGACCGGTCAAATTCAGATTGCCATCTTTACGCTGCATCCCGCTGAACAGTTTTTTACCGGTCGCATCGGTGACTTCCAGCCAGCAATCGGCGGTAAAGTTCATCACCAGCGCGTTAGGATCGGCTGCAGGTGTAGTCACACCTGCCTGATCGGTCGGCAGCGGTGCCGCGGTAGCTGGCGCTGCGGTTGCAGTATCGACGTTAGCCTGAGAAGGGGCAACGACGGCGTTTTGTTGCGCATCAGCAGCCGGGGCCTGAGCCGCTGCGGTATCTTGTTGCACTGGCGCTGAATCCGTTACCGCGCCATTTTCAGCAGCCGACGTGGTATCCGGGCTTGCTGCAGCGCTGGTATCTAACGGTACATTCTGCGCACCCTCTTTACCGGCATTCAACTCAGCGGAGGATTGATCGGCCATGGTGGTGATCTCTTCCTGCTGCGCTTTATGGTTCTGCCACCACCAGGCCCCAGTCAGTCCGACAACGACAAACAGTACCAGCCAGGTAAAGGTCATTAACCAGCCGTCGCGTTTCTTACGACGCTTACCGAGCGAGAAGCTCTGCATCGGTGCGACTTTGGCAGGACGAATCGGAGCCTGTTTTTCCAGCCCTGGCAACAGTTCTTCTTCAGGAATATGCACCAGACGCGCATAAGAACGGATATACCCGCGCAGGAATGTTGAAGCGAGATCGGCTGGCGCCTTATCTTCTTCAATATCGCGTACCGTGGAGACCTTCAGGCAAAGTCGCTCCGCGACTGCCTGCTGGCTGAATCCGAGTTGTTCACGGGCATTGCGCAGACGAATGCCGGTGGATAGTGTTTCATTTTTGTCGTGCGTGGCTTCAGTATTCATTCGCTACAGCTGCGTAATATTTGGGTTCTGATGCCGGCGAGCCACAATGCTCACCCACACCGCGAAACATCTGGTCAGTTAACCTTCGTCAGACAGTATAAAACGGTCAGACTATCAATGACAAAACGGCGTAAACCTGAGGGCTAAACACTTGTTACGCCGTTACATACTGCCTTAAAGTCGACAAAAACGCACCGTTATTATTGACCTGACGACGACAACAAAAAACCTCATATGGCTTACGTTGCACTACGGTACAAGAATTATACCGTAGTGCGCCAACATCAAACGGTCTTAATGTCGATAGCGTCGCCCTGCATACGCTTACGCAAAGTACGCTTGGTACGGTCGATAACGTCGCCCGCCAACTGACCACAGGCTGCATCGATGTCATCGCCACGTGTTTTACGCACAATGGTGGTGAAACCATAGCTCATCAACACTTTGGAGAAACGATCGATACGGCTGTTAGAACTACGGCCATACGGCGCGCCCGGGAACGGGTTCCACGGGATCAGGTTGATCTTACACGGCGTATCTTTCAGCAGTTCTGCCAGCTGATGCGCGTGTTCAGTGCCATCATTGATGTGATCTAACATCACATACTCAATGGTCACACGGCCCTGGTTAGCGTTGGATTTCTCCAGATAACGACGAACCGCGCCAAGGAATGTTTCGATATTGTACTTTTTGTTGATCGGTACAATTTCGTCACGAATTTCATCGTTCGGCGCATGCAGAGAAATCGCCAGCGCGACGTCAATCATATCACCCAGCTTATCCAGCGCAGGGACAACGCCCGAGGTGGAGAGCGTGACGCGACGCTTGGACAACCCTAAACCGAAGTCATCCAGCATGATTTCCATCGCCGGCACTACGTTGGTCAGGTTGAGCAGCGGCTCACCCATCCCCATCATCACCACGTTGGTGATAGGACGCACGCCCGTTGCTTTGACCGCGCCGACGATTTTCGCCGCGCGCCAGACCTGACCAATGATCTCCGATACCCGCAGGTTACGGTTAAAGCCCTGTTGCGCCGTAGAGCAGAATTTACACTCTAATGCGCAACCGACCTGTGAAGAAACACACAGGGTCGCACGATCGTCTTCCGGGATATACACCGTTTCAACGCGCTGATCGCCAACAGCGATAGCCCATTTGATCGTACCGTCAGAAGAACGCTGCTCTTCCACCACTTCCGGGGCGCGAATTTCAGCCACTTCTTTCAGCTTGTTACGCAGCACCTTATTGATGTCAGTCATGTCATCAAAGTTGTCGCTGCAATAGTGGTACATCCACTTCATGACCTGATCGGCACGAAACGGTTTTTCGCCCATCTCTTTGAAGAATTCGCGCATTTGCTGACGGTTCAGATCCAGCAGGTTAATTTTTCCATTTTTATTTGGAACCGCAGGAATGACGACTTCAGAGGTGTTAACTAATTCAGACATAATTTTTTCCGGCCTCGTTGTTACACGTTGTGGCCCGTGGAGGGTTAAAAAGAAACGCCCCGGCAAGCGATCTGCTCTTCCGGGGCGTTGCATTGTACAAAGTCTGGCGCAGGGATGCCACGTTTGCACGAAGCATTAGCGAAAATAATATGTAAATCGCTAATTCATCTCCAAAGGATTTCGCGTCGCAGGAAGGCGGCAAGTTCAAGCATCCCCGGGAGCATAGAAAACTATGTGACCGGGGTAAACGAATGCAGCCAACGCATCTGCGACGTGAAAGACGCGGGAGATTAGCGAGTGCGCGGGCAAACCTCACCTTCACCAAAGAAATAGGCGATTTCGCGCGCCGCTGACTCAACGGAGTCGGAACCGTGAGTACCGTTCTCGGTGAAGCTGTCAGCATAGTCTGCACGCAGAGTACCGGCCAGCGCATTCGCCGGGTTGGTTGCGCCCAGCAGATCGCGATGACGCTGTACGGCATTTTCGCTTTCCAGAACAGAAACAACGATCGGACCGGAGGTCATGAATTCAACCAGACCGTCAAAGAACGGTTTGCCATCGTGCTCAGCATAGAAACCACGCGCCTGCTCAACGGTCAGGTGCAGCATTTTAGTCCCGACGATTTTGAACCCTGCTGCTTCAAAGCGCGCAAAGATGCTCCCAATAACGTTTTTTGCCACCGCGTTTGGTTTGATGATGGAAAAAGTACGTTCAATAGCCATGATAACCTCTGTAATGTGTTCTGTTGTTGTCTATATAGATGTACGACCTGGCGCGGATTATAAAGAGCATCCCGGCAATTGACTATTGATGAAGGTAACATTTCTTTAAAATAAGATGAATTTTAGCAACAAACAGTCACCAACTGGTCTACTGCATCGAAAATCTCACCGTCGCTACCTGGCCTGCATCATCCATCACCAGCAGTTGATAATCCCCTTTAGTCGCCAGCAGTAGCGTAAGACGACGTCCGCGTTCATCCAGCCTTTCACCGTTAAGAAACCACCAGCGTTCACCGCTCCCACCGCTGGTTTGCACCGGCAATGAGGCCTGAGCAGAACCGGGTAAACGCTTCACAATCGCGCCATCACGAATGCCTGTCAACTGCAACGGCTGCGAAGCGTCTTGTCCCAGCGGCGGACATGTGGCAGAAACTGGCGGTAATCTCGCCCCACGACGTTCTGATTCCGGTAGCCATGGCTCCAGCGGCAACGGCCAAACGATTAACGTTTGCTCGTGCGCCTGCGGGCAATCCGCCGCCACACGTTTGCCATCATCATCCAGCCAGACAGGAAAACGAATGCCATTAACCCCTTCCTGCTCGGGCAATAATAACGTTGGCGGCTGACTGCCATCCAGTAACCAGGTTGCCAGACGGCGACGGCAGTTGCTGTCACCGGGGGCAAGAGATTGCCCGCCCGGCCAGCACACCACACCACGACTCACGGATTCAGGGCGTGGATCTTCCGGCTGATTTGTCCCGCGAGAGAGCAAAAGATTGTTGACCTGATTGAGCAACGGCACGGCACTGGCGAAACCAAACTGACCCACCACTGGCGTACCATCGGGCCTGCCGGTCCAGATACCGATCACATAACGCGCATTAACGCCAATCGCCCAGGCATCGCGATAGCCATAGCTGGTGCCCGTTTTCCACGCCAGAGGGACCACTCTGCTCAGCGCGTTATCCGGCAGCGGTTGCGCTTCGTCAGCCATAATGCGGCGAATAATCCACGCCGCGCCCGCCGACATCAACGGACGTTCCAGTAGTGGATCACCCGGCTGCAGACGCAGTTTTCCCGCTTTTCCCTGGCGGGCAAAGGCGCTGTACGCTGCGGCCATATCTTCCAGCCTTGCCCCCGCGCCACCTAAAATCAGCGACAGATTCGGCGCAGCCCCTGCGGGCAGATACAGCGGTAAGCCGACGTTACGTAACGATGCGGCAAAACGCTTCGGGCCATAGGCTTCGAGTACCTGCACGGCGGGTAAATTCAGCGAGCGCACCAGCGCTTCGCTCATGCTCACCGGGCCATGAAAACCGCTGTCAAAATTCCCCGGTCGATAGTCCCCGGTTCGCCGCGGGACATCCTGCAATAACGAAGCGGGATGAATGAGTCCGTCATCCAGCGCCAGGCCATAAACAAACGGCTTCAGCACCGAGCCAGGCGAACGGATCGCATTCACCATATCCACATGACCAAAACGAGAGTCGTCATTCATATCTACCGACCCCACCCAGCCACGCACGCTCATATCGGTGTGATCGACCACGATCATCGCCAGCGAACTGCGCGCAGGTAAGCGCCCCTTCCAGTTTTGTGCCAGCTCTTCCAGTTGACGCTGCAATCCGGCATCAAGGGTAGTCACGATTTTATCGCTTCGGCTTTTTCCCAGCATCATGCGCGAGAATAACGGTGCTAACTGCGGCATTTGCCGGGGCGCCAGCCAGACCGGTTCTTCACGCGACTCCTGCACCTGTCTGGCAGGCCAAATGCCCTGGGTCGCCATACGTTCGAGCACTTTATTACGCGCCGCTTCAGCACGGTCCGGCCAGCGGTCCGGACGCAGACGGCTCGGCGCCTGTGGCAAAACAGCCAGCAGCGAGGCATCGGAGTAACTCAATTGCGCGGGTGATTTACCAAGATAAGCCCAGCTTGCCGCCCCCACGCCCTGCAGCGTACCGCCAAACGGCGCGCGGTTGAGATACAGTGTCAGGATGTCGCGTTTGGAGAGATGCCATTCCAGCTGCAATGCGCGCCAGAGTTGGCGAAACTTGCCGCCAAAGGTTCGCGGATGGGGATCGAGTAATCGTGCGACCTGCATGGTGAGCGTACTGCCGCCAGAAACCACACGCCCAGAGGAGAGGTCTTGCCATGCCGCGCGCAGTACTGAAAACGGATTGACGCCGGGATGCTTCCAGAACCAGCGGTCTTCGTAGTTAATTAACGCCTCAAGGTAGCGGGGCGACACCTCATCAATCGTTACCGGATACCGCCAGATACCATCCGCATCGGCGAAGCGCCACAGCGGCGTACCATCATGCGCCACCACGACCCGCGCCGGATCGACTTCGTGCAGCGGCAGCGGCCAGATTTTATCTGCTGCCCAAACCGCCGCCACAAACAATAGTGCAACGGCTGCCAGCCAGAGCCAGCAGCCGCGTTTACCCAACTCGCGTATCATTTACGGTCTGACAATCAAAAGTCCCTCTGTCGCACCGGTCGCGCGCCACTGCGGAACATACATTGATTCCACCTGCGGGACAGGAACCTGGTAGGTCCCCGGCGTTACCGCCCGCGCCAGATACACCAGCGTAACTGGCTGTCCTTCGTTGACCGCCACCGCGGCGACAAAGCGATCGTCACGGAACTCAACGTGCTGGATATCTGCCTGCTGCATCTGATTAAGCAGATTCGCCACTTCGCTGCCGCTATCCTGCAGGCTGGCGCTGCCGTTGGCCAGATTCTGGTTTTCCAGTTCCAGTCCTGCTGGCAGTAAATCGACCACCAGCGCATCCGGTACGTTCTGGCTGGCTTTTACCTCCAGCCAGACCAGCACCAGTTCGCCGCTACGCAGCGAATCCAGCGATTTGCTATTTCCGTCAATTCCCAGGATTTGCCGCTCAATATGCAGAACGTTGCTGGCAGGCGTCGGTGCGGTTTGTGGATAACCACTCACATCCAGACGCAACCACAGCGGTAGATTACCGGTATTGGTGACGCTCAGCGTAGACAGCGCATCGGCATCCAGATTGCGGGTTAGCGATTTATCCCCTGCTAATGATTGTTCCGAGAGTGACGTTTGCGCCTGCCACGTACCAGGCAAATCCTGTAACGTACGCGCGGCAAGGAACAGCGCATTATTTTCCTGAGTCGAGAGCCAGCGCTGTCCAAAGGCCTGTTCTGACAACGTGTTCAGCAGCGTATTCTGCACGTCAGGTTTGATCTTGTTCTCTTCGAGCAAGGCTAGCATCAACGCGTTATCCCGTAAGGCACTGCCGTAATCCGCCATCCACTGTTGCGTATCGCGGCGCGGTGTATTCAGGGCCAGCGTCAACGCCTGTTCACTGCGGTTGGCATCGCCCATATTTTTCAGCGCGATCCCCAGTTGTAACAGCGGTAAACCAGAGGCTGCTTGCGCACGACGCTCCCAGATCTCACGCAATGCGCCAAGCGGAGCTTTTTGCTGATGTGCCAGAACCAACGCGGCGTAGGCTTGTACGGCAAACCGGCTTGCTGAAGAGTCGTCGGTATAGCGAATCGACATCATGCCCGGATCCTGCAAATAGCGCAGTAGCCGCTCGTTGCCCCGGTTAATCACCTCTACCGGGACACTGTAGCCCTGTTCATTTGCCCGGACGAGGAAATCCATGACATACGCGGTCAGCCAGTACTCTTCCGACCCGTTTTTATCCCACAGCGCAAAACCGCCGTTATCACGCTGCATCTGCACTAAACGGGAAATCCCAATATCAACTGCCGCGCGACGTTTTTCATCGCTGTCGCCCACAATACCTAACGCCTTCAATTGCGCAGCGTTGGTGTATAAGGATGGGAACAACCCGCTCGCCGTTTGCTCCAGACAACCGTAAGGGTACGCTTTCAGCTCGCGGATATAGCGCGCCAGGTTTAGCGGCGGCTTACCGCTGAACAGCAGTTGCCCCTGCATCGTCACAGGGGAGAAATTGGTCAGTTCTTCGCCCGGAAGCTGCCAGGTCGCGCCCGGCTGAAGTGCGACACCGTTATTAACGGTTTGCGCCGGGAACGCCGGACGCACGCCAATCTTCCACTGTTTATGCTGAACAGGCAGCGTTTCACCCGGTAAAGTCAGACCGCTAATTTCTGCCTGAATTTCGCCATCGCCAAAACCCTCCCGCGCGCGCACCGGAATAAACAGCGTAGTCCTTACGCCTGGCGCCAGATTTACCGGCGCGGGATCTTGCCCCATCAGCTCCAGTAAACCATTGGCCGCGAGTTTAATATTCAGCGTTTGCGGTTTGTCAGTCAGGTTGGTCACGTCCAGCGTCAGGCGCGAGGTATCGCCTCCCGCAAGAAAACGCGGCATATTCAGTTCAGCAATTACTGGCGCGGCGACAATCACTTTGCTTTCGCTGCTGCCAAAGTCATCCGTCGTCCAGGCCTGCGCCATTACCCGCAGCTCGCCGTTGAAATCACCGATAGGTAACGTCACCGTACCTTCGCCCTGCTCGTTAAGCGTGACCGGCAGCGCCTGTTGCGCCACGATATTGACGTGATTAACCGGTGGCTTACCGCCGCGTTTTAATTCATCGCCATCACCACCAAAGCGCAGCGCCGCCAGGCGTCCTTGCCCTTCGATCACCTGGCCGTAAATATCATAAATATCCGCGCCATAGCGTTTTTGCCCGAAAAACGCCTGCCACGGATCCGGCGTGGCGTAATCGGTAATGTTCAGCACCCCGCTATCAACGGCAGAGACCAGCACGTTAACCTGTTTTGGTACGTCGCCATTTTTGACGCTGGATTTAATCTTGACGGTCAACGGCTGGTTTGGACGTATTTTCGCCGGGTTTTCCAGCGCCAGCGCCAGACGACGGTTTTCGTCACCTAACGGCAAATGCAGTAAACCGACCGCCCGTTTTGGCGTTGCCGAACGGGACTTGTCGCCAGGACGAACCACCAGCGCACTAAGATACAAATCGTGGCGATTCCAGGTTTTATCGATTGGGATGGAGATATCAAGACCATCCGCCGGTACGTCTATTTCTTGCCACCACAGCGGGCCTTCGCTGGATTCCACCATCGCATAACCTTTGCCAGCAGCGGGAGCGGCAACGTGCAGATTCATGGTATCACCGGGACGATAGCTGGGTTTGTCCAGTTTCAGCGTCACGCGATCGGGACGCACAGCCCCACTGCCGTCGCTGTTATCCTGCCAGCTATAACCGGCCCAGAAGCGTACGCTGCTCACCGCATCATTCGGAGCTTTCACTTCCAGACGATAGGCGCCCCACTCAACCGGGAAGCTGACTTTACCGGTTTCATCGGCCTTAAGATCCAGAGTCTGCTCACCTTCAACCAAATCCTTTTGATCGAACTGTGATTGCCAGCCCTCGCCTTCAGACCAGTTCCAGTAATAATCTCGTCGCTCGCGGATCAAACGCACCTGCAAACCGGACACCGCTTTTTTCTCGCCTTGCGCATCGGCATACACAATGTCGAAAGCGGCGTTGCTGTTTTCATCAACGATAGGCTGATTCACGGTGGTATCGGTGCGGTAGTCATAGACGGCTTTCGCTGCAAACTGCGGACGAATGCCCGGCAGCGTATCCGCAGGCCAGATGGCTTGCTCAACCCGACGCGTCACCGGACGGCCCCCCGACTCCAGCAGACTGGCTTGCAAAACCACCTGTAACGGGGAATGCGTCTCCTGCCACTGGCTGTTGGTGGTCACTTCGCCGCGTCCGTGGTCATCCAGCGTGAGCTGAACTTCATCGAGGCTGCGGGAAAGATTTTCTTCGGCAATATTACCAAACTGGAACCCCGGCAATGCCTGCACCGCTTCGCGCAGCGGGCGCAGGAAAAGCTGCCCTTGCAGAGCATTGCCGTTAGCGGGCGCGCCGTACAGGTAGTAGCCCACTACCGAAAACTTCACGTCATCAGTTGGTGCCACCGGGATCTTATTGGCGGAGAGATTGAGCGCCATTCGCTCCGGCATAAAATCTTCGACGTGGAAATCCCACATCCGTGACTGGTTGTCGCCCGTATTAGCACGAATATGCCACATACCCGTTGGCGCGTTGGTGTCCAGCGGCCAGCTAAAGCGGTACAAGCCGTTTTCCGGTTGGCTAACCACCGAGCGTAACACTTGTCCGTCGGGCTTCACGACCTCCAGCTTCACCGGCTGGTCGGGCAACGTTTTGCCATCGCTGTCACGCAGTAATCCGTTGAGAATCACCGTTTCGCCAGGACGATAGAGATCGCGTGGGCCGAACATAAAGAACTGCTTGCTGTATCCCGGCGCACCGGCAATATCAAATTCCGCCAGATCCAACGCCGGGAGCTTCAGATCCAGCAGCGTGGTTTGCCCGTCTTTGCGGGCCAGCAATAAAGCCGCGTCTTTATCAGTCTCCAGTTTGACATGACCCTGAGCGTCGCTGGTAGCCTGCGCCAACGTCTGTCCTTTTTCATTGAGTAACGTGACCTCAATCCCCTGCTGCGCGGCGCCGTTTTCCAGACTCTGCGTAAAGACATCCAGTTGATTATGGTAACGGTGTACAGACACACCAATATCGCTGAGCGTGAACAGCGTAGCGGCATTACTGTAGTTGTATTGTCCAGCCTGATTCATCACCGCGATGTAAACACCTGCTTGCTGCAACGGCTTGATATCGCTCAGCGGCAACAGCAGCTTCTCACGGGTGTTGCGCGCAGGATTGAGGTCAAAGCGTCCGGTATACACCAGTTCCGCCATTTTCAGCAGATTGTCAGACTCCCAGTTAGTCAACGAATTGCGGTATTCCCACTGGCTGACAAACGCACCGAGCGACTCAGGCTTCACGCGAAAGAAGTTCACATCTACGCTATTAACGTTAAGGGCCATCACCGGCAGCCCTTCAATCACTTTTCCCGGCAGCAGCGAGCCGCGACTGGCAAACCCTACGCTTGGCTGGACGTCGCGAGTGGTAATGTTTTTTTCATAATCAATAGCGAACGTCGCTTTATTCAGCGCCAGCAAATCACGCTCAATGGTAACGACCAGTTCCCGGTTAGGTTCCAGATGGCGTAAGCGTAGCTCTTTCAGATTTGGCGCCAGCTCCCAGGCACCATCCACTTTGCCGCTTTTTTTATCAACAACATGCACGACGCGGGAAAAATCTTGTTCCGGATCGAGGGGAATGGAGAATGTCAACACGAGCGTTGCCGCACCGTCGAGCTGGACCTCTGAGGCATCCAGCAACGTTAGCGACTTGCCCTGGCTTTGCTGCATCAGTTTTTGTAATTGAGCCTTATCTTTTGCTGGCGCTGTCTGTGGCGCAGGCGCATCAGGCTTCGCAGCCGTCGGTGATTTTTCGTTATTATTATCGCACCCGACCAGTGCCAGCATCAGCATGCAGGCCGCTACGCGTAAATGTTTCATTTTTCATCCCTGGCCGTAGTGGCCCGTTAGCTACGTAGAACAACTATTATGCGTCAGATTTCCGGCGGTGGAAGTCAGTAACTGAACAACGTTGTCTTAATTTTAGTGATTAATGTGGATTCACCTGACAAATCAGCCTGTTTTACTTGTCGCTTTACGGTAAACATCCGACAATTTGCCAAAACCTGGTAAAAATGGAGATGCCTATGACCACCGCCTTCTTTGTCGCTGCCGACTGGCTTGCCGAACACATTGACGACCCGGAAATACAAATTCTTGATGCCCGGATGGCACCTCCAGGACAGGAAGATCGCGATGTTGGCGAGGAGTATCGTGCGGGCCATATTCCTGGCGCAGTCTTTTTTGATATTGAAGCGCTTTCCGATCATACCTCACCGCTACCGCATATGATGCCGCGCCCGGAAGCTTTTGCCGTTGCGATGCGCGAACTGGGCGTTGATCAAGATAAGCATCTGGTTATCTACGATGACGGTAATCTGTTTTCCGCGCCACGCGCATGGTGGATGCTGCGGACATTTGGCGTCGAAAATGTCTCCATTCTGGCGGGCGGTCTGGCAGGCTGGAAGCGCGATGATCTAATGCTCAAGGAAGGCGATGAGGATTTACCTGAAGGTGAATTTAACGTGGCCTATACGCCTGACGCAGTAGTGCGCGTTACCGATGTACTGCTGGCCAGTCATGAAAAAACGGCGCAGATCGTCGATGCCCGTCCGGCTGCGCGTTTTAATGGCGAAGTTGATGAGCCGCGTCCAGGTCTGAAACGTGGTCATGTGCCGGGTGCGCTTAACGTACCCTGGACAGAGCTGGTTCGTGACGGCGAACTGAAAACCACCGATGAACTGGATGCTATTTTCTTCAGCCACGGCGTGAGCTTTGACCGTCCTATTATTGCCAGTTGCGGCTCCGGCGTAACGGCTGCCGTCGTGGTGCTGGCACTTGCCACGCTGGGCGTTTCTAACGTCGCATTGTATGACGGCGCATGGAGCGAGTGGGGAGCGCGTAACGATTTACCGGTAGAACCATCTGAGGCTAAATAAAATCTGATTTATTCATCTTTTTCGTCCACAAAAAAACCGCTCAAATGAGCGGTTTTTTTGTGCTGGTCCGGTTCGCGGCCTTTCCAGCAGGCTATGTCACCATAGCAATGCAAGCGTACATCAGTGGGCAAATAGTCCCTTTTAAGGGAGTGAATGTCAAGTTAATTAGCGGCGAAACTATTCACTATTTGAGGTATTATCTTTTCCGGCCCTTTTCGCCGCCTCGCAAGCGGGCACTGGTTTCAGGAAAGGATGTCCCATGGCCGTATATGCAAGCGTACATCAGTGCTTGCTATCACGGCATTATCGCCAGTGGTGCTGTCGTGATGCGGTCTTCGCATGGACCGCGCAATGAAGATACGATACTTCTGTATCGTGCTTGTTGTATCTGGTGCATTGTGTCTTCACGGTGATCGGAGTTACTCAGGTAATTCTGCACGCGTGACGTTCAGAGCCCAGAGCAAGTAAGCCAGGTAGCCGCCTTTCGGGGCGGCTTTCCTTCACTCAGATAATCCGATTCTGTTTAAAGTCGCGCAGGAAACCGCCCCAGCGACGTTCGTAGAACGGTGCGATATGCTCAGTGATAAAGTGGCTCACGCCCTTCTCACCTTTCCTCACCTGGCAGATGTCAATCGGTTCATCACCCGGTAACGTATCCGTTGCAACACTCCCCGTGGCATGAATAATCTCTTCAATATCGCCATCGGCTTCAATGCCAATCAGCAGGTTGGGTTGGGCATCCGGACTTTCTTTGATCGAGCAGAGAAACGCGCGTTTTACCGGCTTAATGGTTTTAAACAGCGTAGTCAGCGAGTCAATCATCTGCGCCGGAGGTTCAGCGACTTCAGAGAGGATCAGCGATTCACCGCCTTCCAGTACTTCCTGGGTGCTGAGCGGATTCCCCTCTTCCCCCATCAGCAGGCTGATTTCACGCGGCATAAATTCTTTGCCGGTCGGCAGTTTCGCGTTGAGAAACAGCGTTTCGCCGAGCGTCATTTCAAACAATGTACGCACCGGCATGACGACAAATGCCTGCTCATCTTCAACCGCCTGCTGCAAAGCTTCCAGGGAGGTGAAGAACGGGATCACGGTGGTGCCGTCTTCTTTTTCCCAGTGCTGAAGATCGAGGGCGCTGTCTTCAACCACCGCCTCGCCTTCTGCGGCAGTACCCGGCACCCAGACGGTAGACTCCAGTAAAGTACGGAAAAATGCCGGACGATGCGCAGGCTCTGTCGCCGCTTGCTCAAGCAGGGTTTCTAATTCGTTTTTTGTTTCAGACATAAGAACCACAAATTGGATGAGTACGTGTAGGCCGAATGCGCAAAACGCTATCCGGCCATACAGTCATAAATTACGCGGTCAGCAGATTTGCAATCGTGCGCACACCCAGACCAGTTGCGCCCGCAGACCACTGCTCAACTGGCGCTTTGCGATAGGTTGCAGAGCAGTCGATGTGCAGCCAGCCTTGCTGATAGTTTTCCACGAAATGGGACAGGAAACCCGCCGCGGTGCTAGCACCCGCCGGATAGGCCGCACTGCCGGTATTATTCAGCTCGGCAAAGTTAGACGGCAGCTGGCTACGGTGGAACTCTGCCAACGGCAGACGCCAGAACGGCTCGTTTTCTTGCGCCGCGCTTGCCAGCAGACGGGCAGCCAGTTGATCGTCAAAGCTAAACAGCGCATGGTAATCGTTGCCCAGCGCAGTTTTCGCCGCGCCGGTCAGCGTGGCGGCATCAATGATCAATTCTGGTTTTTGCGCGCTGGCGTCGATCAGGCCATCGGCCAGTACCAGTCGTCCTTCGGCATCGGTATTCATTACTTCAACTTTTTTACCGTTGCGATAGTGAATGATATCGCCGAGTTTAAAGGCGTTGCCGCTGATCAGGTTATCCGCACAGCACAGATACAGCTTCACGCGCTTGTTCAGACCACGGGTGATGGCGAACGCCAGCGCGCCGGTCACCGTTGCCGCGCCGCCCATATCAGACTTCATCGAGTCCATAAATGCGCTTTGCTTGATGCTGTAACCGCCGGAGTCAAAAGTAATTCCCTTACCCACCAGGCAGGCATAAACCGGGGCTTCTTTATCGCCAGTTGGATTGTAATCCAGCGCCAGCAGTACCGGAGGACGTTCGGAGCCACGACCTACGGTATGCAGTCCCATGTAGTTCTGCTCGCGCAGATCTTCGCCTTTAGTGATGCGGTAAGAGACGTTATCGCAGGCAACCGAGCACAGCAGGTCTACTGCGCGTTGCGCCAGCTGTTCCGGGCCCAGCTCTTCTGCCGGAGCGTTAATGGTATCGCGCACCCAGTCAATAATTTTCAGGCGGTTATCCAGCTCTTTGCGCTGCGCCTCATCCAGAGCGGCCCACTCAACTTTGCGGGTGCCTTTTGGTCCTTTGTAGCCCTGCCAGAACGCCCAGCTACGTTCAGTATCCCAGCCTTCACCATCCAGTTGGACATGTTTAATACCCAGGCCGTCAATTTTACGGGCGGCGCGCTGGATAAGGCCGAGGTCATCTTTTCCGTTCAGGTGCAGGGTAATGCCATCATTATTAATGCTGTATGTCGCCTTTTCACCCCAGCGGGCATCAGCGGGTTGCGTGGAAAGCGTAATTTTCATGGCTTCTGTCATTTTATTTATCCTTATTTTCGCGCATACAGGAAAACGGGCCACCCGTGGGCAGCCCGTTGACTTATTCGGCTTCGTCCAGCCAGACCAGCAAAATGGCCTCAAGGATTTTTTCGTTCGATGCCTGTGGATCATCATCGAACTCTTCCAGGTCACAGATCCACTGGTGCAGATCGGTGAAACGAACGGTCTTGGGGTCGAGATCGGGGAACGCGTCGTACAGCGCCTCGCCGATTTCACGGCTATCGGTCCACTTCAGTCCCATACTACCCTCTGTTAATGCTCACGTGCATGATTGATTGTGTAACGTGGGATTTCGACCACTAAATCGTCCTCGGTGACACGTGCCTGACAGCTTAAACGGCTCTCCGGCTCCAGTCCCCAGGCTTTATCCAGCATGTCGTCTTCTTCTTCTGTGCTTTCCGGCAAAGAATCAAAACCTTCACGTACGATGCAGTGGCAGGTTGTGCAGGCACAGGATTTTTCACAGGCGTGTTCAATCTCGATACCGTTACGCAGGGCAACGTCAAGAATGGTTTCGCCGGTCTCAGCTTCCAGAACTGCGCCATCGGGACAGAGATCCTGATGAGGCAAAATAACAATCTTTGGCATATTAAACCTCGTCCACGGAATGGCCTTTCAGCGCGCTACGGACGGACTTGTCCATGCGGCGAGCGGCGAATTCCTGGGTTTGTTTGTCTACGTTTTTAATGGCTTGTTCTATCGCGTCAACATCGTCACCCTGTGCAACCTCGCTCAAATGCGCGGCGGCGGTGTCGATAGCCTGACGTTCTGCGGCGCTTAACAGCGCGGCATCAGCGTTCAACGCACCGGATAAACTTTCCAGTACGCGTGCCGCTTCGACTTTCTGTTCTGCCAGCATACGGGCTTTAACGTCCTGCTCGGCAAAACTCATCGAATCCTGAATCATGGAGGCGATTTCACTGTCGGTCAGACCGTAGGACGGTTTGACCTGAATTGAGGACTCAACGCCGGTGGATTTTTCCATGGCGGTGACGCTCAGCAGGCCATCGGCATCCACCTGGAAGGTCACGCGGATATGCGCGCCGCCAGCTGGCAATGCCGGGATGCCGCGCAGCGCAAAACGCGCCAGTGAACGGCAGTCCTGCACCAGCTCACGCTCGCCTTGCATTACGTGAATGGACATCGCGGTTTGGCCATCTTTAAAGGTGGTAAAGTCCTGCGCGCGCGCCACCGGAATCGTGGTGTTACGTGGGATCACTTTCTCCACCAGACCGCCCATGGTTTCCAGTCCCAGGGACAGCGGGATAACGTCCAGCAGCAGCATTTCGCTGTCCGGTTTATTTCCGACCAGAATATCTGCCTGGATTGCCGCACCAATAGCGACCACTTTGTCCGGGTCAATAGAAGTCAGCGGCGTACGGCCAAAAAATTCACCGACGCGTTCACGCACCAATGGCACGCGAGTTGAACCACCGACCATCACCACTTCCAGCACATCCTGCGGCTCCACGCCCGCATCTTTCAGCGCGCGACGGCAGGCCAGCAGCGTACGCTTGACCAGTGCGGAAATGAGTTCATTAAAGGTTTCACGGGTGATTTCACCCTGCCATCCCGCCACGTTAACCGTTACAGAATCAGCGTCGCTAAGCGCGATTTTCGCGGCAATCGCGGCATCCAGCAGTTCACGCTGTACGCGGTTATCACTACGATCGGCCACGCCAGCCTGCTCGCGAATATAATCGGCCAGCAGATGGTCAAAATCGTCGCCGCCGAGCGCGGAATCACCGCCGGTCGCCAGCACTTCAAACACGCCGCGGCTCAGGCGCAGAATAGAAATATCAAAAGTACCGCCGCCAAGATCGTAGACCGCGATCACGCCTTCCTGACCGGAGTCCAGGCCATAGGCTATCGCTGCTGCGGTCGGTTCGTTCAGCAGACGTAATACGTGCAGGCCCGCCAGACGCGCGGCGTCTTTGGTCCCCTGACGCTGTGCATCGTCAAAGTAAGCCGGAACGGTGATTACCACGCCGTCCAGTTCGCCGGACAGTGATTCGGTTGCCCGCGCGGCCAGCGCTTTCAGAATATCCGCGGAGACACGCACCGGATTAAGCAATCCGGCAGCGGTTTCAATCATCGGCAAGCCGTTTTCGCTTGCCTGGAACGTATATGGCAGATGCGGGTAACGCGCCTGGATATCCGCCAGAGAGCGGCCCATCATGCGTTTTACCGAACTGACGGTGTTTGCCGTATCCAGCGCAGCATTGGCGCGGGCATCGTAACCGACAGAATAACCCTGCTGCTGATAGTGAACCACTGACGGCAACAGGTGGCGACCTTCATGGTCTGCCAACGTTTCGGCCTGGCCGCTGCGTACGGTCGCAACCAGGGAGTTGGTGGTGCCTAAATCGATACCTACCGCCAGACGACGCTGGTGCGGCGCGGCGCTCAGACCAGGCTCACTAATTTGTAATAAGGCCATTTTCGCTTCCGGAAATTAAAAATCGAGCAGTTTTTCTTCGAGTTGTTCTGCACTGCTTCGCAGTTTATCGAGAAAACGCAGCTTACGCACGGTATCTGCCGCTGCGTCCCACGTCTCGCTATCCAGCTGTTCCACCATCAGTTGATGACGAACGTTATACATTTCGCTGACGCGTTGCATAAACGCATCTAAACGTTGACTGTCTTTTGCCTGTTCAATTTCGTCCAGCTCTTCCCGCAGCTCCAGTTGTTCCATCAGAAACGCGGTATCGCGCACCGTGTGCTGCTCGCTACGGATGTCAAAGCCGTGTAAAGACAATAAGTATTCGGCGCGCATCAAAGGATGACGCAGCGTTTGCCAGGCCTGGTTGATAGTGGCGGACTGCGAAACCGCAGCAAGTTGTTCCGCCTGGGAACTGCTGGCAAATTTATCAGGATGATACTGACGTTGTAGATCCTGAAAACGTAGGCTCAGCGCCTGAGTATCGAGCTGATAACGGGCCGGTAAGCCAAAGAGGGTGAAGTAGTCCATAACATTCTCAGGGCATCGATTCTCTGTTGTTCACGGGAGCAAAACCAGAGAGTCAGGTAAAACAAACCCCACGCGCAGGCGACCACGGTGGGGTTATCGGTAAGCGCGTTACACGTGGAAGCTTTCGCCGCATCCACATTCGTCTTTCACGTTCGGGTTAGTAAACTTAAACCCTTCGTTCAGACCTTCTTTGACGAAGTCTAACTGCGTACCGTCGAGGAATTGCAGGCTCTTACCGTCGACCACAACTTTAACGCCTTTGTCTTCAAACACGGTATCTTCAGCCGCCGGCTCGTCAACAAATTCCAGTACATAGGCCATACCTGAGCAGCCGGAGGTTCTCACGCCCAGACGCAGACCAAACCCTTTACCGCGGTTTGCCAGGAAGGTATTTACACGCGCTGCTGCACTGTCGCTTAAGGTAATCGACATAATAAAACCTCAACTCTTAATTATTTTGCTTCACGTTTGCTTTTGTAATCCGCAATCGCGGCTTTAATCGCGTCTTCAGCCAGAATAGAGCAGTGAATTTTCACCGGTGGCAGTTCAAGCTCGTCGGCGATATCGGTGTTTTTAATCGCCTGTGCTTCGTCCAGAGATTTCCCTTTTACCCATTCGGTAACCAGAGAGCTGGAAGCAATAGCGGAACCGCAGCCATAAGTCTTGAAACGCGCGTCTTCAATGATACCTTCATTGTTGACTTTAATCTGCAACTTCATCACGTCGCCACAGGCTGGTGCACCCACCATGCCGCTGCCCACGTTCTCGTCGCTGTTGTCAAAAGAACCCACGTTACGTGGATTCTCGTAATGATCGATTACTTTTTCGCTGTAAGCCATGCTGAATTCTCCTTATCGGTACCGATTAGTGATGTGACCATTCAATGCTGTTCAGATCCACGCCCTGTTTGAACATTTCCCACAGCGGAGAAAGGTCACGCAGGCGGCCGATGGAGTTGCGAACCAGATTAATGGCGTAGTCAATCTCTTCTTCGGTAGTGAAACGACCTAAAGAGAAACGAATTGAGCTATGTGCCAGCTCGTCGGTCATCCCCAACGCGCGCAGCACGTAGGATGGCTCCAGGCTTGCAGAAGTACATGCAGAACCGGAGGATACAGCCAGATCTTTCAGCGCCATAATCAGCGATTCGCCTTCAACATAGTTGAAGCTAACGTTGAGAATGTTCGGTGCGCCCTGCTCGAGATCGCCGTTAAGATACACTTCTTCCATATCTTTCACGCCGTCCCACAGACGGTTACGCAGACTGCGCAGGCGCGCCATCTCGGTTTCCATCTCTTCTTTAGCGATACGGTAAGCTTCACCCATGCCGACGATCTGGTGCACAGGCAGCGTACCGGAACGCATACCGCGCTCGTGACCGCCGCCATGCATCTGCGCTTCAATACGAATACGCGGTTTACGACGCACGTACAGCGCACCGATACCTTTCGGACCGTAGATTTTGTGGCCGGAGAAGGACATCAGATCAACTTTCAGTTGGCTCAGATCGATAGGCAGCTTGCCCACGCTCTGGGTCGCATCAACGTGATAGATGATGCCGCGCGCACGGCACATTTCGCCGATAGTCGCGATATCCTGCACCACGCCGATTTCGTTATTCACGTGCATGATGGACACGAGAATAGTGTCGTCACGCATTGCCGCTTCAAGTTCTTTCAGGTCGATAATGCCGTTACGCTGCGGGGCGAGGTAGGTGACTTCAAACCCTTCGCGCTCCAGCTGACGACAGGTGTCCAGCACGGCTTTGTGTTCGGTTTTGCTGGTGATGATGTGCTTGCCTTTTTTCTGATAAAAGTTGGCTGCACCTTTAATCGCCAGGTTATCGGATTCAGTCGCACCGGAAGTAAAGACGATTTCACGCGGGTCAGCGCCCACGAGGTCAGCAATCTGGTTACGGGCGATATCTACCGCCTCTTCAGCCTGCCAGCCGAAACGGTGTGAACGAGACGCTGGGTTACCAAAGTTTCCGTCCAGGGTCAGACACTGCATCATTTTCTCGGCAACACGCGGGTCCACCGGCGTGGTTGCGGAGTAGTCGAGATAGATCGGTAATTTCATTGCTCTATAAACTCCGTACATCGCTTCAATGCAAGGAATCAGGCAACCGGCTGGATGTACGACCGTGTTAACGGGGTGTGTAACACCCCGGCCTGATTCTAAAATACTTTTATTATGCGCGTAACTTAACGTCGATCGCGTCTTGAGCACGATTAGTGCGTGGAGCGTCATGGGTATGCTGGCGACCAGACACATCCAGAACTTCCTGATTATTTACCAGTTCGCCCAACGTAATGTTGTTGAGGAAACCGGTCAGACGATCGCTCAGATCGCGCCACAGCGCGTGGGTCAGGCATTTATCGCCGCCCTGACAACCGCCTTTGCCCTGGCAACGGGTCGCATCTACAGACTCGTCCACAGCGCTGATTACTTCACCTACTGCGATGCTGCCGGCATCTTTACCCAGCAGATACCCGCCGCCTGGTCCACGTACGCTGGAAACCAGACCGTTTTTACGCAAACGGGAAAACAGCTGCTCCAGATATGACAGGGAAATTCCCTGACGTTCAGAAATATCAGCCAACGGTACCGGGCCCGTTTCGGAGTTGAGCGCAACGTCCAACATTGCGGTCACGGCATAACGCCCTTTTGATGTCAGTCTCATGTCTTACTTAGCCTCAAACTCGCCCCTGCCCGGGGTTTTTTATTGTAAAATGGGGGTATTGCATAGCAGGGGCAAGTCTGACATTCCCGACTAAATCAGTCAACTATTTACTTGACTAATTTAGTCAGGTATTTAACCTTCAGTGCCATTTTTACTTGCCGGAGGCGTTACGTTTACTTGCCTTTATTCTGTTGCTCAATTGAAGCTAAAATTCCGCGCAAAATGTTCAGCTCCTGGCTCTCAGGACGCGCGCGCGTAAACAGACGGCGCAGCTTATTCATCACCTGTCCCGGATGCCCTTCACGGATAAACCCGGTCGACAGCAGCGTTTGTTCCAGATGACCGTAAAAACGCTCTAAATCATCGACCAGCGGGTACTCAGCTTCTTCGTATTCTGTGGTCTTCTCGCTTTCCTGCGTTGCCAGCCAGGCCATGCGCACTTCATAAGAGATGACCTGCACCGCCATCGCCAGGTTCAGCGAGCTGTATTCCGGGTTCGCGGCAATAGCGACGTGGTAATGGCACTTCTGCAGTTCTTCATTCGTCAGGCCAACACGTTCACGGCCAAACACCAGCGCCACCGGCGAATTCGTCGCTTCAGAGACGCTTTTTAAACCGCATTCACGCGGATCCAGCATCGGCCACGGTAGCGTACGGGAGCGCGCGCTGGTGCCAACTACCAGGCTGCAACCTGCCAACGCTTCATCAAGAGTATCGACGATCTGCGCGCTGCCGATCACATCGCTGGCACCTGCCGCCAAAGCGATGGCCTGAGAGTCCGGTTTAACCAGTGGATTTACCAGCCACAGATTAGTTAAACCCATGGTTTTCATTGCGCGGGCTACAGAGCCCATGTTGCCAGTGTGAGAGGTTTCCACCAGCACGATTCGAATATTTTGCAGCATTGTATTTCTTCGGCTAAAGATTATTCGGGCATATTATCATAAAACGAAGACATATTCCGAACTCGCTGCTATACTCTGCGCCGTTTTCCCGTTCTTTAACATCCAGTGAGAGAGACCGATGCATCCGATGCTGACCATCGCCGTGCGCGCAGCGCGCAAGGCGGGTAATGTAATTGCCAAACACTACGAAACCCCAGACTCTGTAGAAACCAGCCAGAAAGGCAGCAATGATTTCGTGACTAACGTCGATAAAGCCGCCGAAGCGATTATTATCGAAACTATTCGCAAATCTTACCCACAGCACACCATCATCACCGAAGAAAGCGGTGAGCACGCAGGTGAAGATCAGGATGTTCAATGGGTTATCGATCCACTGGATGGCACTACCAACTTCGTAAAACGTCTGCCGCACTTCGCGGTATCTATCGCAGTACGCATTAAAGGCCGTACTGAAGTCGCCGTTGTTTACGATCCAATGCGTAACGAACTGTTCACCGCCACTCGCGGCCAGGGCGCACAGCTGAACGGCTATCGTCTGCGTGGCAGCACCGCCCGCGATCTGGACGGCACCATCATCGCCACCGGTTTCCCGTTCAAAGCGAAGCAGCACGCCGCTTCTTACATGAAAATTCTTGGCAAAATGTTTACCGAGTGCGCTGACTTCCGCCGCACAGGTTCTGCTGCGCTGGATCTGGCTTACGTTGCCGCTGCGCGCGTTGACGGTTACTTCGAAATCGGTCTGAAACCATGGGATTTCGCAGCAGGTGAGCTGATTGCACGTGAAGCTGGCGCACTGGTTTGCGACTTCACCGGTGGTCATAACTACCTGGCAACCGGCAACATCGTTGCAGGTAACCCGCGCGTTGTTAAAGCCATGCTGGCTAACATGCGTGACGAACTGAGCGATGCGCTGAAGCGTTAATCTGCTGTGGTGCCGGATGCGACGCTTTCGCGTCTTATCCGGCCTACAAGTCATACCATTCCGCTCACTAACCTAAAATGGTCTTATCCCTCGCCCTACCGGCACCGCGCTCATCCACATCACTACCGCAGCAACAATAAGCACCGCACCACCGGCTAACGCCAGCGTCGTCCAGCCAATCTGTCGCCACAGCACCGGCGCTTTATGCCCGCTAATTTTCACCGCCAATGAGCGAAAGCTATGTACCAGCAAAGCCAGTGACGTAATCGTCAAAGAGGTTCCTGCCGCCATCGCCAACGCCGACGCCATACCCCAGCTAAAGACGCCAACCACTTTACTGAACAGCAGCACCATAATTGCGCCAGAGCAGGGACGCATGCCCATAGAGAGAATAATCATCAACCGGGCGCGCCAGTCATCGCCGCTTTGCAGTTGTTCCGGCTTGGGCAAATGCTGATGCCCGCAGCCGCAGCCCTCGTGATGCACATGGCGCGGCGTAAAGGCGGTGAATTTCGGGCGCATCAGCAGCTGGCGCAATTTCTTCAGCGCACGGACACACAATAAAACGCCCAACACGCCAACCAGCGCATAACTTCCTTTCTCCAGCCAGAAACTGCTCATATGCAGCTGTCGGGCAGGCATTTGCAGCACCGTGAGCACTACAACCACCAGTCCTATTGCCACCAGCCCCTGCAATAGGGAAGACGCCAGCGTCAGCCCAATGCTCGACTTGAGCTTCGACGGATGCGTCGCCAGCCAGGTCGTGATGACGATTTTGCCGTGCCCCGGCCCCAATGCGTGCAATACCCCATATATAAAGCTAAACAACAGCAGAGATCCGCCCGCACGTGTGGGGTTCGCGGCAACCGCTTTCAGCAACCCGCTCATCTGCTGGTTAACGTCACGCTGCCAGACGACACTGTGCATCATTACCTGAGGCCAGGCCTGCCACAACCACAGCACCCCGCCTGTCGCCAGCAACAAAAAGACCGCCAGCGGCCATAGCGTGAGCCAACGGCGTCTGGCTGCGCGTTGTTGATAAACTACTGACATTGCAGCGTCACCGTCTGTGCAAACTGTTTACCCAACTCCATATCCTCCGGCGGTGCGTCTTCTTTATCCAGCGACTGCGCAAAGCTCAACATGTGTTCATTCGGCGTTGGCGTATGCACTGAAATATGGCATTGCTGGCTTATGGTCTGCGAAAGCCAGGCGTCGCTGTCTTTGTCATAGCTCATATCGACGTAGTAGGTCGGATCGAAGGTTGAAATAGTATATTTTTGACCGCTCAGTGGTTGAGCTTCGGCCAGCGGCAGAACGAACGTCAGCACCGCCTGGTGTTCTTCACGCGCCATGCCATATTCCGTCGGTCTGTTTTTAAACTTTACCTTTTTCCCATCGTGCCACACTTCGGTGAAATAGTGCTGCCCGAGAACGTTGGCCATCACTTCCGCCGCCAGTTTTTTCCAAATTTCATCACCAGGTTTAGCATTCCCCGCGTCGTAAAGCAGATCCGCCGACGTGATTTCATCCATCGTCCAGCGCATTTTTAGCGCGACGAACCGATCATTTTCGCTCACAACTTCGGTTTTCAGATGAATAAAGCTGTGGGGATGCGCACCTGCGCCAAAAGACAGGACAGCGAGAAACAACGTCATAATGATACGTTTAACGCCTTGCATGAGTCCTCCACGATAAAAATCAACACCGCCACAAATAATGATGCCGTATTTGGCGCAAGTGTGCCGAGGATACCATTGAACGAAAAAAAGTTGAGCACCCTTTTCCGGTATCGATTCAGTTCTCAATTTCGATAATTTCTTCTTCGGGAAATTCCACCCAAACACCTTTTCGGCGTCAAATCTTAAGTTAAATGATAAGAAAATGTTAATTAAAAGTTTCATTTTAATGTTTTATTAACACTTAATTTGAATGCCTGAATCTAAAATCATGTAAATTTAACCAATTATTAACTACTTTATTTCTATAAATTAACAATAATGGGCATATATCACATTCTCCAAACTTATGATTCATTCCCTCTTCCATTCGTTGTTAACTTCACGCCGTGACATGTCCTGCCCCCTACGAAAGGTACAACTATGAAATTCAAACTCGCATTACTCAGTGCAACCCTGGTTTCTGCATGCATGTTGTCCGGCACGTCCTTTGCGGCGGAAAAATATGAAATTGCTGTGGTTGCCAAAGTCACTGGTATTCCCTGGTTTAACCGCATGGAAACCGGTGTTAACGAAGCAGCAAAAAAACTGGATGTGAACGCTTACCAGACCGGTCCGTCTACGCCGGACCCGGCACAGCAGGTCAAAGTGATTGAGGATCTGATCGCCAAAAACGTCAACGCGATCATCGTGGTACCAAACGATGCCAAGGTTCTTGAGCCAGTACTGAAAAAAGCGCGCGATAAAGGCATTGTGGTCCTGACGCACGAATCCCCGGACGAGCAAATCGGTCAGTGGGATATCGAAACCATCGATAGTGAAAAATACGCACAAGCCAACGTCGATGAGTTAGCGAAAAATATGGGCGGCAAAGGCGGGTATGCAATCTATGTTGGTTCGCTGACGGTCCCACTGCATAACGCGTGGGCTGATTATGCAATTAAGTACCAGAAAGAAAAATATCCGGAAATGTTCGAGGTCACTTCACGCCTGCCGGTCGCGGAAAGCATTGATAAATCCTACGCCACAACGCTGGATCTGATGAAAACCTATCCGCAGATGAAGGGCATTATCGGCTTCGGCTCACTGGGTCCAATTGGTGCTGGTCAGGCTGTGCAGAAAAAACGCGCCAAAGATAAAATTGCCGTTGTCGGGATCGCCATGCCAGCGCAGGCTGCGCCTTACCTGATGCGTGGAGATATCAAAAAAGCGCTGCTGTGGGATCCAAAAGATGCGGGCTATGCGCTGGTAACGGTTGCCGATCAGCTGTTGCAGGGCAAAGAAGTCAATGCAGATCTGAGTATCGACGGTTTAGGGAAAGCCGATATCGACACGGAGAAGAAAGTGATCCGCTTTAACAAGATCCTCGAAGTCACCAAAGACAACGCACAATCACTTGGTTTCTAAGGCTTTAGCCAACACCAGGGAACCTTAACGCCGACCGTCTGGTCGGCGCTATCAACCAAACTAACACTCAGCGTCCGTCAGGGCGCTCGCAGGGGTATTGTCCATGGCAGACACCACCGCATTTATCACTCTTGAGAATATCAGCAAACAATTCCCGGGCGTGCTGGCGCTGGATAACGTGAATCTGACGCTGAGAAAAGGCGAAGTTCACTGTCTGGCGGGTCAAAACGGCTGTGGTAAAAGTACCATTATTAAAGTGATCTCCGGGGTTTATCACCCGGAAAAAGGCGCGCAGATTTTACTCGACGGAAAATTGTTCCATCACCTGACGCCGCAGCTCTCCTCCCATTATGGCATTCAAGTTATTTATCAGGACCTGTCGTTGTTCCCCAACTTTAGCGTCGCAGAAAATATCGCGGTCAACCGCTATCTGCCGGGCGGTGATATCTGGGTGCGTCGTGGTGCTATGAAACAGCAGGCGCTGGCAGCCATGAAACGTATCGGAGTGAATATCGATCCCGATAAAAAAGTAGAAAAACTCTCGATTGCCGACCGACAACTGGTCGCTATTTGCCGGGCAATTGCCGCAGATGCGCGTCTGGTGATTATGGACGAGCCCACCGCCTCGCTAACCCGCCAGGAGGTCAATGGCCTGCTGAAGGTGGTTAACGAACTGAAAGCGGCCGGCATTTGCGTGGTGTTTGTCAGCCATCGTCTGGATGAAGTAATGGAAGTGGCAGACCGTATCAGCGTCATGCGCGACGGCAAACTGGTGGGTACATATCCTGCCAGCGAACTGGACAGTCACGAGCTGGCTTTCCTGATGACCGGACAACGCTTCCACTACAGCCCGCTGCCGGAGAAATCATTCGACGATCGAGACCCCCTGCTGGAGCTCCGCAACCTCAGCCGCAGAGGCAAATACCAGAACATTAATCTGTCGCTGCATGGCGGCGAGATTGTCTCGATTGTCGGCCTGTTGGGCGCCGGGCGTACCGAGCTTTGTTTGAGCCTGTTTGGCATGACGCACCCGGAAAGCGGCGAGATGCGTATTAACGGTCAGCCGGTCACGCTTCATAATAACCACGACGCCATTAAGCACGGGATCGGCTACGTCTCAGAAGATCGCCTGACGCAGGGGCTGATCATGGAGCAGTCGATTTACGACAACACCATCGTCACGGTGTTTGATCAACTGCACACCGGTAGCGGCTTGCTCGATCATCGTAAAGCGCAAAAGCTGGTCGCCGATTTAATCCGCGAACTGAATATCAAAGTGTCCGATCCGCACCTGCCGGTCAAAACGCTTTCCGGCGGCAATGCCCAGCGTATCGCCATTGCCAAATGGGTGGCGACCAATCCCCGCATCCTGATCCTCGACTCGCCTACCGTCGGCGTGGATATCGCCAACAAAGAGGGCATTTACCAGATAGCCCGCGATTTGGCGGAACAAGGTATGGCGGTGCTGATGATTTGCGATGAAATTCCGGAAGCATATTACAACAGCCACCGCGTGCTGGTGATGCGTCGCGGCAGACTGGTGGCGGAATTTAATCCTCATCACTGCCGTGAAGAGGAGATTGCTGAAGTGGTCGAGGTAATCAATGAATAAGATGCATCTGTCCCGTTTAATCGGGCAACATGAATTCTGGCTGGGCCTGCTGGTCGTGGCGCTGGCGGTTGGGCTAAGTGTCAGCACCGATGAGTTCCTCTCGCTCGGCAATCTGACAGATGTGGCCACCAGCTACGCGATTCTCGGCATTCTCGCCTGCGGGTTGTTTGTGGTGCTGATTTCCGGTGGGATCGATATCTCATTTCCGGCGATGACCGCGATTGCCCAGTATGCGATGGCCAGTTGGGTGATCGGCCACGGCGGCAACTTCGCTCTGGCGTTAACCATTGCGATTGCGGTGGGCCTGCTGCTTGGGCTCATTAATGGCTTCCTGGTCTACTGGCTGCGCGTTCCGGCAATCATCATTACCATCGCCACGCTGAACGTCTACTACGGCCTTCTGGTTTACGCCACCAAAGGCACCTGGCTGTACGGTTTCCCTGACTGGTTTATGAACGGCATTAACTGGTTCTCCTTCACCGCGGCAGATGGCTACGACTACGGCCTGACCCTGCCCCTGCTGTGCCTGGCGGCGGTGATCGTCTTTACCGCAGTGCTGATGAACTATACCCGTCTTGGCCGTCAGGTTTACGCCATGGGCGGCAACCGCGACGCGGCCTCACGCCTGGGGCTGAATCTGCTGAAACTGCATTTCTACGTCTATGGCTATATGGGCATTCTGGCAGGTGTTGCCGCCGTGGTTCAGGCGCAAATCACCCAGTCAGTTGCACCCAATTCGCTGCTCGGCTTTGAGCTGACGGTGCTGGCGGCGGTCGTGCTCGGCGGAACCAGCATGAGCGGCGGGCGCGGTACGTTGACCGGAACCCTGCTCGGCGTTGTCTTGCTCGCCTTCTTACAAAATGGTCTGACGCTACTCAGCGTCTCCTCTTACTGGCACACCGTATTCAGCGGCGCCATTATCCTGGTCAGCATCAGTGCCACGGCCTGGAACGAAAAACGCAAACTGGCAAGGGAGCTTTGAGATGAAAACAATCGCCAGATTTTTACCCGGTGATGCCATCATTCGTCTGCAATGCGTCATTATTGTGGTCGTCGCCCTGGTTTTCTCAGCCCTGCTCGGCAGCCGTTTTTTTAGCGTCGCTAACTTCCAGTCGATAGGCTCACAGTTACCGATCCTCGGCATGCTGGCCCTCGGGATGGGTATGACCATGCTGACCGGCGGCATTAACCTGTCAATTATTGCCGGGGCGAACGCCTGCTCGCTGGTAATGGCAGCGATTATCGTTACCCATCCGGATAACCCGCTGTTTCTGGTGCTGGCGCTGCTGGCAGGCGCAGCCGTTGCGGTGGCTATCGGTACGCTCAACGGCGCGCTGATTGCCTGGGTCGGCGTCTCACCGATTCTCGCCACCCTCGGCACGATGACACTTATCTCCGGGCTGAATATTCTGCTCTCCAACGGGACGGTGATTTCGGGTTTCCCGACCGCCATTCAGTACCTTGGCAACGCCACGATTGCGGGTATTCCGGTGGCGCTGTTGCTCTTTTTCCTGGTGGCAATCCTGCTATGGGTACTGCTGGAGCACACCACGCTGGGGCGCAGTCTTTATCTCGTCGGCTCCAATGAACAGGCTACCCGCTACAGTGGTGTGAATACCGTACGGGTACAAATTTCCGTGTACGTGATTTCAGCCCTGCTCGGCTGGGTCGCCGCCATTCTGATGATGGCGAAATTCAACTCGGCAAAAGCCGGATACGGTGAGTCCTACCTGCTGGTCACCATCCTTGCCTCCGTACTCGGTGGCATCAATCCGGATGGCGGCTTCGGACGCATTATCGGCCTGGTACTGGCGCTGATTGTGCTGCAAATGCTGGAAAGCGGCCTTAACTTGCTGGGGGTCAGCAGCTATCTGACGATGGCGCTGTGGGGCGCGGTGCTGATCCTCTTTATCGCATTACAGAATCGTAAAGCCTGATTTCAGGAGAAAAAATTATGGCAAGTTACTTTATTGGTGTGGATGTCGGAACCGGAAGCGCCCGTGCTGGCGTGTTTGATCTCAACGGCAGAATGGTCGGCCAGGCCAGTCGGGCCATCGAGATTTACCGCCCGCAGGCCGATTTTGTTGAGCAGTCTTCCGATAACATCTGGCAGGCAGTGTGTAACGCGGTTCGCGATGCGATTAACCAGTCGGATATCAACCCTATCCAGGTGAAAGGTCTGGGCTTTGACGCGACCTGTTCACTGGTGGTGTTGGATAAAGAAGGTAAACCGCTGACCATTAGCCCGTCCGGGCGCAGCGAACAGAATATCATTGTGTGGATGGATCACCGCGCCATTACTCAGGCTGAGCGCATTAACGCCCTGCATCATCGGGTGCTGGACTACGTTGGCGGTATTATCTCCCCGGAAATGCAAACGCCCAAACTGCTGTGGTTGAAGCAACATATGCCCAACACCTGGGCCAATGCGGGATACTACTTTGACCTGCCCGATTTCCTGACCTGGCGCGCAACGGGCGATGACACACGCTCACTGTGCTCGACGGTGTGTAAATGGACCTATATGGGCCATGAAGACAAATGGGATGCCAGCTATTTCCGCCAGATTGGGCTGGAAGACTTGCTGGAACATGATGCCGCCAAAATTGGTCGCTACGTGAAAACTATGGGCGAACCGCTCGGTCATGGTCTTTCTGCGCGGGCCGCCAGCGAAATGGGGCTGATTCCGGGGACCGCTGTCAGCGTCTCGATCATCGATGCCCACGCCGGTACGCTCGGCACGCTCGGCGCGAGCGGTGTTTCCGGCGAGGTGGCGGATTTCGATCGCCGCGTCGCGCTGATTGGCGGCACCTCTACCGGACACATGGCGATTTCCAAAGAGCCGCGTTTTATCGGCGGCGTTTGGGGTCCTTACTACTCAGCAGTGCTGCCAGAATACTGGCTTAACGAAGGTGGGCAGTCGGCAACCGGGGCGTTAATCGACCACGTTATTCAGTCGCATCCTTGTTACGAAACCTTGTTGACCCAGGCGAAATCTCAAGGGCAGACCATTTATGAAGTGCTGAATGCGCTGCTGCGTAAAATGGCCGGTGAGCCGGAAGATATCGCATTTTTAACCCGTGACATGCACATCCTGCCCTATTTCCACGGCAACCGTTCACCGCGCGCCAACCCAACGCTCACAGGCGCTATCACCGGACTGAAGCTGTCGCGCACGCCGGAAGATATGGCGTTACAGTACCTCGCGACCATCCAGGCCATTGCGCTGGGAACCCGTCATATCATTGAAACGATGAATCAAAGCGGCTACACCATCGATACCATTATGGCCAGCGGCGGCGGGACGAAAAACCCGATCTTCGTGCAGGAGCATGCCAACGCCACCGGCTGTGCGATGCTGCTGCCTGAAGAGAGCGAAGCCATGCTGCTGGGTGGTGCCATGATGGGAACTATCGCCGCGGGCGTGTTCGATACCTTCCCGGAAGCGATGTCGGCGATGAGCCGGATTGGTAAAACGGTCACCCCGCAGACCAATCGCATTAAGCAGTACTACGATCGCAAATATCGGGTATTCCACGAGATGTATCAGGACCATATGAAATACCGCCAGTTGATGCAGGAGGACGCATGAATGATTCATGGCCTCAGGCCAGCGGCGTATTCCAGCTCTACAGCGAAGCTCTGGCGGGGTTGGGGCAGCACCTGACTGAACCGCTCTGGCTGTCGCTGATGGCGGAGTTGCGCGGTTGTCAGGGAAAAATCGTCGTCACCGGCGTCGGTACCTCTGGCATTGCAGCGCGTAAAGTCGCGCATATGCTTGCCTGCGTGGAACGTCCGGCGATTTACCTCAACGCGACGGACGCAGCGCATGGCGATCTCGGTTTTTTACGCGCCGACGACCTGGTGATTATGCTGTCGCGCGGGGGTAATTCGGACGAGCTCACCCGGCTGCTGCCCGGACTAGTTGCGAGAAATGTGCCCATCCTGAGCGTGACTGAAAACGCGGATTCGGCCATTGCTAAAGCCTCGAGGCTGGTGATTTCCACCGGTGTACAGCGCGAGGCCGATCCGCTGAACATGTTGGCTACCACCTCTATTTTACTGGTGCTGGCTATCTTTGACGCCGCCTGTGCCTGTCTGATGAGCGAGAGCGGATACTCAAAGGAAACGCTGCTGGCGGTACATCCGGGCGGCGATGTGGGATTAACGCTGAGTCGTGAGAAGTAACGCCAAACAGCTGTTACGGAGGTAATGAATCTGTTGCCTCCGTCGTATTGCTACGTTCACTTTAGGTTTTTCACTTCTCTGCGATAGCATGTTCATACCTCCCTCCTCCGGCATTACCACCTCTGGCGGTTTTTTTATATTTAAACAAAAGATAAAACAGTGAAAAAACGGATTAACGCGCTGCGTTCCACTCCCGCTATCTGTTCCGCACGTTAAAAATTCTGTGACGCTCTCCAGCATTCCTGGTGGAAAGCATTCCATTCCTCAAATCTATGAGAAAACTTTAGCTATTCTTATCAAACATACTTACGGGAGACCCTACAGATGATGTCAACGCTTGCTCCGCCATCTGTACTTTCCGCTCCCCAGCGCCGTTGCCAGGTTCTGCTGACGCTTTTCCTGCCGGGGCAAATCGCGACTACACAAACCTTCAGCAGCCTCAATGGTGTCGATGATGCCACGGTTCAGGAAGATATTATTGGCGCAGGGCTCGAAATCCAGCGCTATCACCGGCTCACGATAGCCACCGCGCAGAATGGTGGCTATGCGATCGAAGGAACCCCGCTAAATCAGCGTCTGTGTCTGTTGCAGTGGCTGCGCCGTGGCCTGCGGATTTGCCCTACTTTTATCGCTCAGCATTTCACGCCCACTTTAAAAATTGCTCTTAAACAACAAGGTATCGCACGTACTCTGTATGACGACACCAATCTGCATGCGCTCATCAATCTGTGCTCCCGGCGCTTACAGAAGCCGTTTGAGTGTCGTGACATCCAGTTCCTGCGCTTGTATTTACAATATTGTCTGCTACAGCACCACGCAGGGATCACCCCGGAGTTTAATCCACTCCAGCAACGGTGGGCGCAATCCTGCGCGGAGTATCCGCTCGCCGAGGAAATTGGCCGCCACTGGCAGCGCCACGTCATGCAAAGTGCGCCGCTGGGCGAATCGCTGTTTATGGCGTTGTTATTCTCAATGATCCGCATCCCCGACCCGATCCGCGATAATCACCAGCAGGATCGCCGCCTGCGCCTTGCTATTGCGCGGCTGGTGTTGCGTTTTCGCGAGTATGGCAACGTGCGCTTCAGCGACGAGCAAGGGCTGAATGACCAGTTGTATATCCACCTGGCCCAGGCACTGAACCGCAGCGTATTTGCCATCGGCATTGATAACACGCTACCGGAGGAGTTCAGCCGACTTTATCCCCGGCTGGTTCGAACTACCCGCGAGGCGATTCACGGCTTTGAAGCGGAATACGATGTCCAGTTTTCAGAAGAAGAGATCGGCCTGGTCGCCGTTATTTTCGGCGCCTGGCTGATGCAGGAGAAGGATTTGCACGAAAAGCAGATTATCCTGCTGACCGGTAGTAACGAACAACTTGAAGCGCATATAGAGCAACAGCTGCGCGAACTGACGCTGCTGCCGCTCAACGTAAAACATATGCCGATGCAGGACTTTCAAAAAGAGGGAGCGCCGCGTGGCGTAACGCTGATTATTACACCGTACACCACGCCGCTACCGCTGTTTTCTCCCCCGCTGATTCATGCGGATCTGGCGCTTACGTCTCACCAGCAGCAGCAAATCCGCAAAATCCTTGAATCATAACGTCGCAGGCTGCGCCACCACTTTCGGGCGCAGAACAATAGCTGGTAGCGCCACCAGCGCCATCACCCAGAATACGCCGCTGCCCAGGTTCTGGTACAGATAGCCGGCGAAAACGGTCATAATGGCGATACTGCCGCCCATCGCCACCGCAGAATATACCGCCTGGAGACGAATCACCTCACTGCCCTGTCGCGCAGCAATGTAACGCATCGCCGCCAGGTGGCAGACGGTAAACGTTCCGCAATGCAGGATTTGCACCACAATCAGCCATGGCAGCTCTGTGCTCCAGCCCATCAGCCCCCAACGCGCCACGCCGCAAACGGCGGAAAGCAGCAGAAGATCGCGAGCGCTAAAACGGCGGAACAGCTTGTGGCTGAGCGCAAAAATAATCACTTCTGCCACCACGCCTAATGACCATAAATAGCCCACCGCCGAAGCGGAATACCCGGCAGACTGCCAGTAAATGGCGCTGAAACCGTAATAAGCTGCATGCGCGCCCTGCAGCAGACTCACGCAGGCCAGAAAACGCCAGCTTTGGGTTATTAGCGCGCGCCAGGCGGGCCATCCTGCGCTCTCCTGCTGACGGTTTTCACCCGCTGGCTGCACGCTCGGGCGAATCATCATGCCCAGCAACATTGAGGCGGCGCCAAGCGATAACAGGACCAGGATCACCCGATAGTCGAACAGGCTCACCAGTTTGCCGGTCAACGCAGAGCCGATCACAAAGGCCACGGATCCCCACAGTCGCACCCGACCGTAATCCATGGTTATCTGTTTTTGCCAGGTGTTGGCCAGTGCGTCGGTCAGCGGCACCAGCGGCGAGAAAAACAGGTTAAAGCCGACCATCACCACCATCAGCCACGCCACGTTGGTCCCCGCCCAGAAGGCCAGCGCAAACACCAACGTCAATAAGGCCAGAATACGTAACGCTGAGATCAGCCGAGAGGGATCGCTCACACGCGGTGCAATCAGCAAGCTACCAAGAAAACGGGCAATCAGCCCCGCGCCCAGCAGTAAACCGATGGTTTCCGGCGTCAGCCCTAACCCTTCGAGCCAGACGCTCCAGAAAGGCAGAAAGATACCGTAGCTAAAGAAGTAGGTGAAATAACCGAGCGCCAGCCAGCGCGTGGAATGCAAAGCCATGAATCCCTCCCGTTTGGAGGCGATAGTCTGGCGACAAACGCAGGCTGGCGCAAGAGAGCATTAACAGGCAGATAACATGATTTTTGCCCTATTCGACGCTAATTTGCATCGCAAAATGGCAGCGTTCTCCCTGCGCTAAAACCTGCAATCCCGGCTGCCCCTGCATGTTGTGGGCATTCACCGGATGCGTTTGCGGCTCCAGGCACAGGAACTCCTCACCCGACATTCTGAACAGCATCAACCACGGAGTTTGCGCTAAAATCGTGACTCTCATCACATCCCGCTGAATAACGGCCCGCCCGCTCCAGCCAGAATATCCGACATTCAGCCAGCTATCCTCACCGTATTGCGCATGCATGAAATCCGCCGCTGAAGGGATATCGCGTTGCCATTCCAGCGGCAGATGCTGTTCCCCCTCCGGCCAGTAACCGCCGGCGGTGAACTGCGCCGTGCTGCGCTTATCAAAGGCGAAAAACGGATGGAACCCACAGCCGTAAATCATTGGCTGTTCACCGCAATGAGTGAGCGTCAACGAGGCGTGCAGGCTTGAGGTTTCCAGTTGATAGCAAAGCCGCGCCGTATAGTCGTAGCCGCAGGGGTGCCAACTGCGCAACTGCAGCAAACAGCCGCTTTGGGTAGCGGTAATAATCTGCCAGCGTTGCAGCCAGCCGTCACCGTGCAGGAAGAAAGTGTCGTCTGCGCTATGCTGAGGTAAAACCACCTCTTCACCGCGCAGCATAAAACGATTTCCCGCCACCCGATTCGCGACCGGCAGCATCGGGAACAGACCGCAATCACCAGGCTGCTGACCATGACCTTCGCGTAAAATGGCCTGTTGATGTTGTAACGAAACCAGGCTTAATAGAGAACCGCCCTGCGGATCGACGCACATCCGCAGATGTGCGTTTTGTAGCGTCAGCAGACCATCCATTAGCGGGCGCTTCGCGGTTGGGTTGATGCACCAACTTTCGTATGCTGCGCCGCCAGCTGTTCTTCCAGTGCTTCCAGCGTCACGCCTTTGGTTTCCGGTACATTACGCAGAACATAGATGAAGCCCATCGCGCAAATCACACCATACAGCAGGAAGCTTCCCGACGCGCCCAGACTCGCATTGAGCAGCGGGAAGGTATAGGTCAGCAGGAAACAAGCAATCCACAGCGCCAGCGTCCCCAGCGACATTGCCAGCCCGCGCACGCGGTTGGGAAAAATTTCTGATAGCAGCACCCAGGTCACCGGCGCCAGCGTCAGAGCATAAATCGCGATTGCCGCCAGCACCAGAACCAGAACCGGCCAGCCCATAATGCCCAACCCGTACGCCCCGGCAATCAGTACGTAGATAACCGTCAATCCTGACGCGCCGAACAGCATCAGTTTACGACGGCCAATTTTGTCCACTAACGGCAGAGCGGCAAGGGTAAAGACCAGATTGATGATCCCTGTCGCCACGATCGATTTTAACGTACCGTTGATGTCGAATCCGGCAGAGGCGAAGATCTCCTGCGCATAGTTGAAAATAACGTTGATCCCACACCACTGCTGGAACACTGCCAGCACCATGCCAATAATCACGATCGGTTTGATCTGCGGTTGTAACAGCGTTGACCACGCGACCTTGTGATTATCTTTTTGCAGCGTATGTTCAATCTCTTTCAGCGTTTGCCCGGCATATTCCGCCGAACCAATGCGCTGCAGCATGGCACGCGCACGATCGGCTTTGCCCGCTTTCACCAGCCAGCGCGGCGATTCAGGTACAAAGAACATCAGCACCAGGAAAATTACCGCAGGCACTAATTCAGCACCAAACATCCAGCGCCAGCCTGTCTGACCGTTCCAACTTTCAACAATTGCCTGCTGCGTAGCGCCTGTGGCAACAGGTTCGGCAATCATCAGGTTGATAAGCTGCGCCGCCAGCACGCCAATGACGATGGTGAGCTGGTTAACGGCAACAAAGCGACCACGCTTTTCAGCGGGGCTGACCTCGGCGATATACAGCGGACTTAGCGCAGACGCCAGACCAATCCCCACGCCACCCACAATGCGATAGACAATAAACATGTCGAAATTGCTGGCGACGGCAGTTCCCCAAGCAGAAGCGCTAAAGAGGATCGCTGAAAGAATCAGCGGCATTTTTCGGCCAAATTTATCGGCGCACCAGCCGGAAATCAGTGCGCCAAAGATACAACCAACCAGCGCGGAACTCATCGCCCAGCCGGATTGCGCCGGATCGGTAATCGAGAAATATGCTTCATAGAAGGGTTTTGCCCCGCCGATCACCACCCAGTCATAGCCAAACAGTAAACCTCCGCAGGCCGCAACCAGGCAGATAGTCCAGACGTAACCAATCTTTAAATGTGTCTGCGCGTTATTCATTATGATTCCTCTTTCAGGGAAACGCAGGGTACAGTAGGTTTCGGGTGAGGCTATCCCCCACCCGTTTCGAGTGTTACTGGAAAAGCCTTACGTTAATGGCGTGACGCAGCAGTAATGCCTTGTCATGTGCCGGATTGAGTTGCAGGAGTTCATCAAGTTCACGCTGACAGGCGGCGCTATTTCCTAGCCCCAGATGCCCGAGCGCATTGATAAACAGGCAGTGTTGCTGGTGTTTTGCTTCTGCTGAGGTATCCAGCACCACCAGGTCGGGTAGCGATACGGCAAAGAAATCGACATCCGGCACGTTGTCGTGATGAGACTCAACCCATTGCAGGAAGCTATTGAACAGAGCGTCCGCCTCTGCATCATCGCCAAGTTTTCTCTGCGCCATACCCTGCCAGAAGAGATAGTCCACTGGCTGGTCGTTATAGTAACGTCCGGCATCCAGTGAGCTTCCGCCGCGCGTCGCACGGGAGAAGTAGCGCTGAGATTCTTCGAAATGGCCTTGCAGCTGCGCGCAATACCCCAGCAAATACCAGATGTCGTTATCCGTTTGCCCTGGCAAACGGCCTTCCCCGAGGTTTTGCGGATAGTGCAGCGCCTGTTGCAGTTGCGTAATAGCAGTTTGCGGGTCGCCGGACTGCACGGCAGCCAGCGCACGATGTAATTGATTAAGCAGATATTGCCCGGTGGCTTTACCTTCACCGCCTTCCCACGGATGGAACACCCGCTCACGTAATACTGCGGCGGCATCGTCATAGCGTCCCAACCCATTCCACAAGCTGAGCAGTTCCACCGTCAGATCATCACGCAGGAAGACAATCTCTTTACTGGCTTCCAGCCGCTGCAGGCGCTGTTCAGCCGGTTGTGCCATCAGCTTGTTGAGATAGTCGAGTTCAAACAGGAAGCGGGCATTTTGCGGCTCCAGCGCCACGGCTTGCGACAGATACTGTTTCGCCTGCTGCGCATCGTGCAGTTTGTTCCAGGCGTAAATCCCCAGTAAACGATGCGCCGGAGCGAAATCCGCTTCCTGCGCAAGCGTGAACTGCCAGCAGGAAACCGCCTCGGCATAACGCCGTTTGCTGTACCAGAAACAGCCGAGTAAATAGCGGGCAAAAGCGCTTTGCTCAAGAGTTTGCAGCATCTGCACTTCATCCAGCGTATTGGGGAAACGCACGCGGTTTTGCAGACACTCACGAGCACGTTCAATGAAGGGTTGTGGATTATCGCTCAGCGAGGCGCGCCACAGCATCGGCAGCGTTTCCTGGCTGTCGAGCAGTTCCAGCACGCCACGGGCAGCATCCTTTTGCCCCAAAGAAGTCAGCCAGCCTGCCAGTTCACACGCGTTGGTCCCGCGACGCCCGGTAATCGTGATCAGCGCAAGCGCTGTCGCTTCGTCCTGGCAGATTGCCCAGCGTGCATAATGCAGGGTATAGCTCAGCGGATAATCCACCAGCTGTTGGCGAATGTAGTCCAGCGCTTGCGCATTGCGATCAAGCTTTGCCAGCGCCAGCGCTTTCAGCCCCATCGCCAGGTTATTACTGCCGTTAAAGCGCAGGCTCTGCTCCACCTTTTCCAATGCGCCAGCGTAGTCCTGACGCTTCATCGCCAGACGCGCTAACGACCAGAAAGCCGCATCCCGGCAGTTGCCGCTCCAGCTGGCCTTATAATAATTATCCCACGCGCTGTCATCATCGCCCTGACGTTCCTGTGCGGCGGCCAGCAGCATACTCGCCTCGCCATCACGCGGATTTTTATTGAGCTTATGCGCCCGCTCCAGCGCCTTGCCGGCACATTGTGCCGCCAGCGCCCAGTCGGCGCGGTTTAGCGCCAGCGTCCCCAGGGCCACATTATTGCGGTAGTCCAGCGGATCAACGTCCAGCGCGCGGCGATAATAATCTTCGGCATAGCGGCTGGCATGGTTGTACTGCTCCAGATGCTGACCAATAAAATAGAGTTCATCGGTATTAGAAAGCGCTTCTGGCAGCGCTGGCGCGACGGCCGCCGATGGCAGTGGTAACTCTTGCGCGATGTGCTCTTCGTACTGCAAAAGCGTAGTGCCATCGGCGCCAGTGACAGTCATCGTTACCCGCGCATGGTTATCGTCAGACACATCAGCCAGCCAGCTTTGTCCGGGCTCCAGGGTCAGCGTATGCTCATAGAACGGTTGTCCATCGGCAGAAAGCGTAATCTGCACGTCGTGCAGCGGCGCAATCGCATAAACGCCCACAGAAAGCTGGTTACTCTCACGTACCAGACGAAGCGCCAACTGCGTACTGGCGTTTTGCACCATGCCCAGTTCGCTGTAGGGCAGGAAGTTTTGTACGAAGACTTTCTCTTCGTACGGCGCAAGCCAGGTGAAATCCGGCTGGTTGTCGGTAAAGACCCCGGTCATCAGTTCAATATAAGGACCGTTGTCATCGGTAAGGTTACGATCCCAGGCAACGCCAAAGTCGCCATAGCCCCAGGTCCACTGTTTTTTCCCTGGCGAAACGTGGTGGTCAGCCACATGTAGCAGCCCGCCTCGCTCACCGTGATGCCATGCGCCAACAAAATCATAATCTGATTTTTCAGCCATGTAGGAGGTCGGTACCGGCACGTTTTTGTAGCGCGAGATATCCACGCCAGCCGAGTAGTCCACTTTATAGTATGTGCCGGTGGCGATAGGAAACGCAGAAACATCACGCTTACCGTGGTCAAATACTGCGGTCACATCCGGCGGAAACACGCTCTGGTGATCGTCGCCGCCCTTCACCGCTGGATTCGCCCACCATAAAAAATGGCGTGGCGTAGCGTTACCGTTAAACACCTTCCCGGTTATCTCGATCAGGGTGCGATCCGGATACAGCGTAAATCCGGTCATCACCTGTAAACCGCGCATAGGTTCTACCTCACCCATCCATACGGTATATTCGCCATGCTCACCCTGCTGCTGCGTAAAATCGACTGGCATAAAAGTGGTTGGGCGATGATGCTGCGGCCAGTTAAATTCAATGCCACCAGAGATCCACGGTCCAAGCAAACCAACCAGAGCGGGCTTCACCACTTCGTTGTAGTAGACAAAATCGCGTTGCTGTACTTTGTCATACGCTCGATGAATACGCCCGCCTAACTCCGGCAACAGCATGACGCGAATGAAGTCATTCTCCATCCACACCGCCTGATAGTCGCGCATTTCACGTTTGCCGGTCAGCGTATCAATCACGCCATACGGATACACCGCGCCAGAAGATCCCTGGTAAACCCGCTTTTCCAGAAACATTGGGTTGGCATCTTCTTCACCCGCCGTCCACGTTGGGAGGGTTATCGTTTCTTGCCAGACTTTAACTGAACCGTACATGCCGCTCTCCACTCAATAAGCAAAAGTAAAAATTCAACTTGATGCTATTCTGCGGCAGTTAAGTGGCGCTAAAATGCGCAATGCTCACGCAATATAGTTAAGGGAGTTAAGTGAATGCAGCGTTCGGGGTTCAACAACGCCAGGGTTCGTCAGGCGAATAAGCAGATCTTTTTGTCGCACCTGTGGCGGGAAAAGCAGCTCAGCAAGTCACAGCTGGCGCAGCTCACCAGCCTGTCGATCCCGGCGGTCAGCAATATCCTCGAAGAGCTAATGGATGAGGGGAGGATCAGTCATTCGCGAAAAACCTTAAGCCAGCGCGGTTTGAGCAGCGGCAGCTATCATTTGCCAGAAAAAGGCGCATGGACGCTATGTATCAACGTCACCCCTACCAGTATCACCAGCCAACTGGCGGACGCACGGCTGGTTGCCATCGGCGACTGGCGTCATGAAGTCATTAAGCCGGAAACCCCCAAAGCGCTGCTGTCAGCCCTGGCTGCACACTGGCGGGAATACCGTCGACAATTTCCCGAGGTCACGATTAATCTGGCGCTCGGCGTTCACGGCCAGGTTGATCCGATCACCGGCGCATCAAAAACCATGCCCCAGGCCCCGTGGAAAACACCGGTGGAAATAAAATATCTGCTGGAAGAGATGCTTGGCGTACAGGTCCGCCTGGACAATGACTGTGTGATGCTGGCGCTGGCCGAAAAATGGCAAAACCCAGCGGCTAACGGTGATTTTTGCGTGATTAACGTTGATTACGGTATCGGCTCATCGTTTGTGATTAACGACAATATCTGGCGCGGTAGTCTGTATGGCAGCGGCCAGATTGGACACACCATCGTTCATCCCGATGGAATTGCCTGTGACTGCGGTCGCTATGGCTGTCTGGAAACGGTGGCATCATTGAGCGCGTTGAAAAAACAGGCCCGCGTGTGGATGAAATCGCAGCCGACGTCCCTTTACGATCCGGAAACACTCACCACCGACCAGCTTATTACTGCCTGGCAGAACGGTGATGTTCGTATTCAGGCCTGGGCCGAGCATGCCGCCAGCGCCATTGGGCTTAGTTTATATAACTTTCTGAATATACTGAATATTAATCAGATATGGTTGTACGGTCGTAGCTGTGCTTTTGGCGATAGCTGGCTCAATACCTTGGTGCAGCAAACTGGGTTTAACCCGTTTGATCACGGTGATAACCCGCGCGCCAGAGCGACTCAGATAAGCTTCGGCCAGCTCAATCGTGCCCAGCAACTCATGGGAATTGGCTATCTGTATGTCGAGTCACAGCTCAGCGAGTTGTAACCATTACACCGTCAGACTCACGGCCAAACGTTCATGTACCGTGGCGATAAAATCGGTCAGTGCCGGTTTGAGCGATCCTTTTTTCCACGCCATCAGCAACGCGATGGTTGGGACATCACCAATAATTGGCCGAAAAACCACCTGTCCGGTATTAAAATTATTCATATAACCGGGTATCAAAGTCACCCCCAACCCCATGCCGACCAGGTTCATGGTCACCAGAATGTTGGTTGCCACTTGCACAATGTTAGGCTGGCTTTTTTGCTGCTGAAACCAGTTTTTGACAATCATCGCTAACGCGCCGGAATAGGCCGGATCGGTGCTGACAAAATTCACGCCGTGTAGTTGTTCTGCGGAGATTGCCTGCTCATCAGCTAACGGATGATTCACCGGTAACACAACTACCAACGGCTCATGAATCAGCTCCAGATAATCGAGATCCGGGCTGTACACCGGGTGGCGCATTAAGCCAACGTCCAGCTCTCCGCTGAGGATCTTCTCTTCCTGCTCGGTGGTGATCAGACTCACCAGTTCAATGTGCGTATCCGGTTGTTTTAAACGAAACAAAGGCAGCACCTTCGGCAACAGATTGACCTCTGCGGAAGGGACAAAGCCAATAGAGAAATGATTATCTTCCTGCACCGTTCTACGGGCACGAACTTTGGCGTTTTCCGCCTGTTCGAGGATCGCCAGCGCATCCTGTAAAAAGCACTCACCGGCCGCCGTCAGCGCAACTTTTCGTTTATCCCGCACCAGCAACGGAACGCCCACGCAGGTTTCAAGATCGCGGATCTGGCTGCTTAATGACGGCTGAGAGGTATGCAGCTTTTCTGCCGCTCGGGTGAAATTCAGCGCCTGCGCCACTGCTACGAAATAGCGTAAGTGCCTCAGTTCCATGCCCTTCTCCTTGTTATCGAAAAAATGTCTCAACTGGTAGAAATTTACTATTTCACAGATTGATAACTAACCAGCAACATCCTTAGGGTACAAAAAAAGAAGGTCAATACATCTTAGCTTTCAGGATTAAAAAATATGACCACACCCTCAAATTTAGACATCTACCAACTGATCGACACGCAAAACGGTCGCGTAACCCCACGAATTTATACCGACCCTGAAATTTACCAACTGGAGCTGGAACGCATCTTCGGACGCTGCTGGCTATTTCTCGCCCACGAAAGCCAAATCCCTAAACCCGGTGATTTTTTTAACACCTACATGGGCGAGGATGCGGTGGTGGTGGTTCGCCAGAAAGACGGCAGCATCAAAGCGTTTCTCAACCAGTGTCGCCACCGTGCGATGCGCGTCAGCTACGCCGACTGCGGCAATACCCGCGCCTTTACCTGCCCGTATCATGGCTGGTCTTACGGTATTAACGGCGAGCTGATCGACGTCCCGCTGGAGCCGCGCGCTTATCCGCAAGGTTTATGCAAATCGCACTGGGGGCTGAACGAAGTGCCTGGCGTAGAGAGCTACAAGGGACTGATTTTCGGTAACTGGGATACCTCCGCGCCTGCGCTTGGCGATTATCTCGGCGACATCGCCTGGTATCTCGACGGCGTACTCGATCGTCGTGAAGGCGGCACCGAAATCGTCGGTGGCGTACAAAAGTGGACCATCGATTGTAACTGGAAATTCCCCGCCGAACAATTTGCCAGCGACCAGTATCACGCGCTGTTCAGCCATGCCTCTGCAGTGCAGGTGCTGGGAGCGAAAGACGACGGTAGCGATAAGCGCCTCGGCGATGGTCAGACCGCCCGCCCGGTGTGGGAAACCGCCAAAGACGCGCTACAGTTCGGTCAGGATGGGCACGGCAGCGGATTTTTCTTTACTGAGAATCCCGATGCCAACGTCTGGGTCGACGGTGAGGTCTCCAGCTACTACCGCGACACCTACGCGGAAGCCGAGCAGCGTCTGGGTAAAGTTCGCGCCCTGCGTCTGGCCGGTCACAACAACATTTTCCCAACGCTTTCCTGGCTCAACGGTACCGCCACGCTGCGCGTCTGGCACCCGCGTGGGCCGGATCAGGTTGAGGTGTGGGCGTTCTGTATTACCGATAAAGCCGCCTCTGATGAAGTGAAAGCCGCGTTTGAAAACAGCGCCACGCGGGCTTTTGGCCCCGCCGGGTTCCTGGAGCAGGACGACTCGGAAAACTGGTGTGAAATTCAAAAACTGCTGAAAGGTCATCGCGCACGCAACACGAAATTGTGTCTGGAAATGGGGCTTGGCCAGGAGAAACGCCGTGAAGACGGCATTCCGGGGATCACCAACTACATCTTTTCGGAAACCGCCGCGCGTGGCATGTACCAACGCTGGGCCGATTTGCTCAGCAGCGAAAGCTGGCAGGAAGTGCACAAGAAAACCGCCGCCTACCAGCAGGAGGTGATGAAATGAGCGCTTTAGTTTCTCTTGAACTGTATCATCGCATCAGCCAGTTTCTGTATGAAGAAGCGCGTATGCTCGACGACTGGCAGTTTCGCGACTGGCTGGCGCAGCTGGATGACGACATTCGCTACACCATGCGTACCACGGTGAACGCCCAGACGCGCGACCGTCGCAAAGGCGTGCAGCCGCCGACCACCTGGATTTTCAACGACAACAAAGACCAGCTCGAACGTCGCATCGCGCGGCTGGAAACCGGCATGGCCTGGGCGGAAGAGCCGCCGTCGCGTACCCGTCATCTGATTAGCAACTTACAAATCAGCGAAACCGACGTGCCCGACGTGTTCGCCGTGCGCCTTAACTATCTGCTGTATCGCGCGCAAAAAGAGCGCGATGAAACCTTTTACGTCGGCACGCGCGTGGACAAAGTCCGTCATTTGCCCGGCGATGAGTGGCGCTTACTGGCGCGTGAGATCGTGCTGGATCAAGCGGTGATCACCTCCCATAACCTGAGTGTACTGTTCTGATGAGCCGTGTATTTGCCTGCCCTGTAGGGGATTTGCCGGAGGGTGAAGCGCTCCGGCTGGAAACCTCGCCCGTCATCGCGCTGTTCAATGTTGGCGGCGAGTTCTATGCCATTAACGATCGCTGTAGCCACGGTAACGCCTCGATGTCGGAAGGCTATCTGGAAGACGACGCTACGGTGGAATGCCCACTGCATGCCGCCAGCTTCTGCCTGAAAACCGGCAAGGCGTTGTGTTTACCCGCCACCGATCCGCTAACCACCTACGCAGTATATGTGGACGGTAGCGATGTGTTTGTTGATATTCCGGAGGACGCCAGATGAGCGATTTACGCGATAACGTGGTCTTTATCACTGGCGGCGGCTCCGGTCTTGGCCTGGCGCTGGTCGAGCGTTTCATCGAAGAAGGTGCGCGGGTCGCCACGCTGGAACTGTCGCCAGCTAAAGTTGCCAGTCTGCGTCAGCGCTTTGGTGAACATGTGCTGGCTGTGGAAGGCAACGTCACCTGCTACGCCGACTATCAGCGCGCGGTGGATCAAATCCTGATGAATTACGGTACGTTGGACTGTTTTATCGGTAATGCGGGCATATGGGATCACAACGCCTCGCTGGTCAATACGCCTGCAGACGCACTGAAGAGCGGCTTTCATGAGCTGTTTAACGTCAACGTGCTGGGTTATCTGCTGGGGGCGAAAGTTTGTGCCCCCGCACTTATCGCCAGCGAAGGCAGCATCATTTTTACCTTGTCCAATGCGTCATGGTATCCCGGCGGCGGCGGCCCTCTGTATACCGCCTCTAAACATGCGGCTACCGGGCTGATTCGCCAGTTGGCCTACGAGCTGGCGCCAAAGGTACGTGTTAACGGTGTCGGTCCGTGCGGTATGGCGACAGATCTACGCGGCCCGCAGGCGTTGGGACAAAACGATACATCGATTATGCAGTCGCTGACACCGGAAAAAATCGCCGCTATTTTGCCGCTACAGTTCTTCCCTGAACCTGCGGATTTTACCGGCCCGTATGTGATGCTGGCATCAAAACGCAACAACCGCACATTAAGTGGCGTAATGATCAATGCCGACGCCGGTCTGGGTATTCGCGGTATTCGTCACGTTGCCGCCGGACTGGATCTCTGAGGAGGCGTTATGAACCCAAAAACTATCGCTATCGTCGGCGGCGGCCAGGCTGCAGCTATGGCTGCCGCCGCACTGCGCCAGCAGGGATTTGACGGCGAATTACACCTGTTTTCCGATGAGCAGCATCAGCCCTATGAACGTCCACCGCTCTCCAAAGCGATGCTGCTGGACGACAATCCGCAACTTCAGCCGATACTCCCCGCTGACTGGTGGCGGGAACACAACGTACAGCTGCATCTGGGTGTTACTGTACAGACGCTCGGCCGCCAAACGCATCAGTTGGTGCTGGCTGATGGGCAGAGTTATCCGTGGGATCGGCTACTGATTGCGACGGGCGCTGCGGCACGCCCCCTTCCGCTGTTGGATAAGCTGGGCGATCGATGCTTTACTCTGCGTCATGCCGCTGATGCCGAGCGCCTGCGCGACACTTTGTTGCCGGGTAAGTCGATTGTCATTGTCGGTGCGGGCACCATTGGTCTGGAACTGGCGGCCAGCGCGACTCAACGAGGCTGTCAGGTGACAGTGGTGGAGCTGGCACCAACGGTCATGGGCCGTAACGCGCCTGCTCCGGTGCGCGACTACCTGCTTGCCCGCCACCAGCAGGCGGGCGTGCGGGTGTTACTCAACAGCGCCATTGAACACGCCGAAGCGGGAGAGTGTCTCTCGCTGACGCTGCAAAACGGCGAGACGCTGCTGGCCGATGCGATGGTTTACGGCATCGGTATCGTGGCCAATGATGCGCTGGCCCGCGAAGCGGGGCTGGAGACGGCGAACGGCATTATCGTTGATAGCGCCTGCACCACCTCCGATCCGGACATTTTCGCCGCCGGTGACGTAGCGATAACGCGCAAGCCCGACGGTTCGTTAGTACGCATGGAAAGCTGGGAAAACGCCAATTTTCAGGCACAAATTGCCGCCGCCGCAATGCTAAATCTGCCGTTGCCGGAGAAGACACCTGGCTGGTTCTGGACCGACCAATTTAATGACAACCTACAATTTGTTGGCGAAATGCAGGGAGAAAGCTGGTTCATACGCGGCAATTCAGATGCGCATAAAGCAATATGGTTTAACCTGCAGGATGGCGTGATTGTCGGCGCAGTAACGTTGAATCAGGGCCGAGAAATACGTTTATTGAGAAAATGGATTCAGGCAAAGAAAAAGCCACCAATGGCGGCTTTAGTCGATGAAACAATCTTGCTTAAGTCAATATAACTGCCGGATGGCACTTCGTTTATCCGGCCTACATGTGAGTTACCTGTAGGCCGGATAAGGTGTTTACACCGCCATCCAGCAATCAGTATGGCTTACGCGTAAACCGGGAAGCGTGCGCAGATATCCAGAACTTTACCTTTGACGCGCTCGATTACGGCTTCGTCATTGATGTTGTCCAGCACATCACACATCCAGCCAGCCAGCTCTTTCGCTTCCGCTTCTTTGAAGCCACGGCGAGTGATTGCCGGAGAACCGATACGGATACCGGAAGTCACAAACGGGCTCTTCGGATCGTTCGGTACGCTGTTTTTGTTAACGGTGATGTTAGCGCGGCCCAGTGCGGCGTCAGCTTCTTTACCGGTCAGGTTTTTATCAACCAGATCCAGCAGGAACAGGTGGTTTTCAGTCCCGCCAGAAACCACTTTGTATCCACGGTTCAGGAACACTTCCACCATCGCTTTGGCGTTTTTAGCAACCTGCTGCTGGTAAACCTTGAACTCAGGCTCCATCGCTTCTTTCAGCGCCACGGCTTTCGCTGCGATCACGTGCATCAGCGGGCCGCCCTGCGCGCTTGGGAACACAGCAGAGTTCAGTTTTTTGTACAGCTCTTCGTCACCGCCTTTCGCCAGGATCAGGCCACCGCGTGGACCCGCCAGGGTTTTGTGGGTGGTGGTGGTCACAACGTGTGCATGTGGAACCGGGTTCGGATAAACGCCTGCGGCAATCAGCCCCGCAACGTGCGCCATATCGACGAACAGGTATGCACCGATGCTGTCAGCGATTTCACGCATTTTTGCCCAGTCAACAACGCCGGAGTAAGCAGAGAAGCCACCGATGATCATCTTCGGTTTGTGCTCTTTGGCCTGCTTCGCCATGTCTTCGTAGTCAATTTTGCCGGACTCATCAATACCGTAAGGGATGATGTTGTACAGTTTGCCGGAGAAGTTAACCGGGGAGCCGTGAGTCAGGTGGCCGCCTTGTGCCAGGTTCATACCCAGAACGGTATCGCCCGGTTGCAGCAGAGCGGTGTAAACAGCGAAGTTAGCCTGAGAACCAGAGTGCGGCTGTACGTTAGCGTAGTCAGCGCCAAACAGCTCTTTTGCACGATCGATAGCCAGTTGCTCAACGATATCAACGTACTCGCAACCGCCGTAGTAGCGCTTACCCGGATAACCTTCAGCATATTTGTTGGTCAGCTGAGAACCCTGCGCCTGCATAACACGCGGGCTGGTGTAGTTTTCGGAGGCGATCAGTTCGATGTGCTCTTCCTGACGTACTTTTTCCTGCTCCATAGCCTGCCACAGTTCGGCATCATAATCGGCAATGTTCATTTCACGCTTTAACATCCGCATCTCCTGACTCAGCTAACAATAGAATTTCGGCCTAAAAAGGCAGTCCCTAGGACTTCGGCCAACAGTATAACCGAATCATTCTTCGATAACAGGTCTTGACAAAGGATTTTACGCAAACGATTACCTTCACGGCACGCAAGGCTTTGGAGAACAAAGGTCTGCTGAATTTCAACGGATTTCTTTTCAGGTTTGTGATGCAGATTTTTCACGATGTAACCTTTACAACGCAAAGTTACAAAGAACCATTTACAATGCAGGGGTATTTTTTATAAGATGTATTTGACATACATCATTAAAGTCTCAGATAAAGGAAGACCGTATGCTTGACGCACAAACCATCGCTACAGTGAAAGCCACTATTCCCCTGCTGGTTGAAACAGGTCCGAAGCTGACCGCCCATTTCTACGATCGCATGTTTACGCATAACCCAGAGCTGAAAGAAATTTTCAACATGAGTAACCAGCGTAATGGCGATCAGCGCGAGGCGCTGTTTAACGCGATTGCCGCGTATGCCAGCAATATCGAAAACCTGGCGGCGCTGTTGCCAGCGGTTGAGAAAATCGCGCAAAAGCATACCAGTTTCCAGATTAAACCAGAGCAGTACAACATCGTGGGTGGTCATTTGCTGGCAACGCTGGACGAAATGTTCAGCCCAGGCCAGGAAGTTCTGGATGCGTGGGGTAAAGCGTATGGCGTACTGGCGAACGTGTTCATCAACCGTGAAGCGCAAATCTATAGCGAAAATGCCAATAAAAATGGCGGCTGGGAAGGTACCCGTCCTTTCCGCATCGTGGCAAAAACCCCACGCAGTGCACTGATCACCAGCTTTGAGTTTGAACCTGTCGATGGTGGCGCAGTAGCTGAATATCATCCGGGACAATACCTGGGCGTCTGGCTGAAGCCGGAAGGTTTCCCGCATCAGGAAATTCGTCAGTACTCACTGACCCGTAAGCCTGATGGCAAAGGCTATCGTATTGCCGTTAAGCGTGAAGACGGTGGTCAGGTTTCCACCTGGCTGCACAACCATGCGAATGTTGGCGACGTTGTTCACCTGGCCGCACCTGCGGGCGACTTCTTTATGGACGTCGCGACCGACACCCCGGTATCTCTGATCTCCGCGGGCGTGGGACAAACCCCAATGCTGGCGATGCTGGACACGTTGGCAAAAGCGAAGCATACGGCGCAGGTTAACTGGTTCCACGCGGCAGAAAATGGCGATGTACATGCCTTCGCTGATGAAGTAAATGAACTCGGCAAAACGCTGCCACGCTTTAGTGCGCACACCTGGTATCGTGAGCCAACCGAAGCCGATCGCGCGAAAGGTGCGTTTGATAGCGTAGGTCTGATGGATTTGAACAAGCTGGAAAGCGCAATCAGCGATCCGGCGATGCAGTTTTATCTGTGCGGTCCGGTTGGTTTCATGCAGTTCGCCGCGAAGCAGCTGGTCGGCCTGGGCGTGAAAAACGAGAACATTCATTACGAATGCTTCGGTCCGCATAAAGTCTTGTAATGTATTATGCGAGTAGGCCGGATAAGGCGCTTACGCCGCCATCCGGCAATCACTCGACCTGATGCGCTACGCTTATCAGGCCGACAAATTAACGGCGCGGCTTAGATTGCCGCGTCGTCTTCTTCACCGGTACGAATACGAATAACGCGAGCCACGTCGAAAACAAAAATCTTACCGTCGCCGATCTTGCCGGTCTGGGCAGTACGGATAATGGTGTCGACGCAGGTATCGACGATGTCGTCGGTAACCACAATTTCAATTTTTACCTTCGGCAGAAAATCCACCATATATTCCGCGCCACGGTACAGCTCGGTATGGCCTTTCTGACGGCCAAAGCCTTTCACTTCCGTTACCGTCATCCCGGTGATACCGACTTCTGCCAGCGCTTCGCGGACGTCGTCCAGCTTGAAGGGTTTAATAATCGCATCAATCTTTTTCATGCTATTCCTTGAAAAGGTCGCCTGTCTTTTGATCGAATAAAGCTAACATAATCCGCAGATTTATTCTTTGAAATCGTTTGCATCCAGCTCGTGTCGAGAAAGCAACTTATAGAATTCGGTGCGGTTGCGCCCCGCCATTCTTGCCGCGTGAGTCACATTGCCCTTGGTGATTTGCAGCAGCTTACGCAGATAGTTGAGCTCAAACTGGTTACGCGCCTCAACAAATGTCGGCAGCGCGGTGTTTTCCCCTTCCAGCGCCTGCTCCACCAGCGCGTCGCTGATCACTGGCGAAGAGGTCAACGCCACGCACTGCTCAATTACGTTGACCAGTTGACGCACGTTGCCCGGCCAGCTGGCGGTCATTAACCGCTTCATGGCATCGGTTGAAAAGGCGCGTACGAACGGTTTGTGCCGTTCAGCAGACTGGCGTAGCAGATGGTTCGCCAGCAGCGGAATATCTTCCGTACGCTCGGCCAGCGCAGGGATCTTCAGGCTCACCACGTTGAGGCGATAGTACAAATCCTCGCGAAATTCGCCCCGAGCCATCGCTTTGGGTAAATCGCGGTGGGTCGCAGAAACGATCCGCACATCAATGTCGATATCGCGGTTACTGCCCAACGGTCTGACTTTTCGTTCCTGCAATACGCGCAGCAGTTTCACCTGTAACGGTGCAGGCATATCGCCAATCTCATCGAGAAAAAGCGTGCCGCCTTCCGCGGCCTGAAACAACCCTTCACGATTACTCACCGCGCCGGTAAAAGCGCCGCGCGCATGACCAAACAGTTCAGACTCCAGCAGTTGTTCCGGCAACGCGCCACAGTTAATGGCAATAAAGGGCTTGTGGCTGCGCGGGCTGGCGTTGTGAATAGCCTGGGCGAAAACTTCTTTCCCGGTTCCGCTTTGGCCGTTGATCAAGACACTAACATCCGATTGCGCCACCATTCGCGCCTGTTCCAGCAGACGTAGCATCAGCGGGCTGCGGGTGACAATGGACTCACGCCAACTGTCATCAGTAGCAGGCGCAGACTGTTCCAGCGCCCCGTCAATCGCGTGATATAACGCATCCTTGTCGACTGGCTTAGTGAGAAAACTGAACACCCCTTGCTGGGTCGCCGCAACGGCGTCCGGGATGGAGCCGTGAGCGGTCAGGATAATCACCGGCATGCCCGGCTGCACTTTCTGGATTTCAGTAAACAGCTGCATGCCGTCCATTTCATCCATGCGCAGATCGCTGATAACCAGATCCACTTTTTCACGGTTCAGTACCCGTAACCCTTCCTGCCCACTTTCCGCGGTCACGACGCTGTAGCCTTCGCTGGTTAGTCGCATTCCAAGTAATTTCAACAGGCCCGGATCGTCATCCACCAACAGCAGATGCGCGGGCTTACGGCTTATCATGGCGTAACCTCATCGGCAGACGGCGCTGCGCCTTCTTCGTTATCAGGCATAGTGAGTTTATCGTTCCCGTGCGGCGCATCAGGATTGTAGTTACCGGCGGGTTTGCGCGTTGAAAGCTGGCGCTCAATATCGGTCAGATTCTCCAGCTTGCGGGTCGTGAGATCGAGCTGGGACTGCAAATGCTGTTGCTGTTGACGCAGCGTATCGAGATCGCTGTCTGACGACTGCTGGAGCTTACTGTAGCGCAGGCGCTCTTCGGCAAGCTGTAACTGCAACATTTGATTACGGAACCAGGCCTGATAAAGCGGTCGAACCTGACTCGGAATTTGTGGGCTTAACGCGTCGAGACGCGTAACTGCCTCTCGCCGTTCAGGCGGGGTAATGCGGGCGTTATCAAGCAGGATCCCGCGTTTGAAAGCGCCCTGCCAGGTATCCGTGAGCTGAGCACTGGCTTCACTGCGCGCCTGTACCGGCATCATGCGATCGGCACAGTCCATCGCCCGCAGCCAGTACAACGGGTTGGTTTCTGTGGACTGGCCAGATAGCGACCAGATATCCGTACAGTCGGTTGCAAGGTAGTCCGCCAGTTGATTAGGCGGAATTTTCTCCTGCGAAGGATCGCCGATAATATGATTCACCGCGTTCGGGACGCAACCAACCAGTGCCAGGCACGGCAGGCTTGCAAGGATGACGCGATGAAGAAAATGTCGTTTAAGCATTCGGGCAACAACGTATGGCATACTCACCAGACTTAGGTTTATTTTAGTGATTTTTCGCAGCAGCTAGCGGCAGTTCTATGCGAAAACAAACGTTTTGCGCATGGTCATCAACCAGATACAGTTTGCCCCGCATACGGCGAATGCAATCTCTGGCAATGCTTAGCCCCAACCCGCTTCCTTTTACCGCCCCTTTTCGCTGATGGCTACCCTGGAAAAAAGGCTCGAAGATCATGGTCTGTTCTGCTTCTGGGATCGGTGTGCCGGTATTCATTACATCGATGTATACCATTGATCCATGCAAACTGCTGCGGATCCAAATGTTACCGGATTCAGCGCCGTAGTGCACCGCATTGGAATAAAGATTGTCCAGCACGCTCATCAACAGCATCGGTTCTGCCAGGCAGGCGTTCACCGCAAGCGCAACATCAGTATGTATCATTTTGGCGCGAGCGGGCAGGCTATGCGCAGAAACAACGCTTTCCACCAGCGGCGCGATTTCCACACTTTCAAGCTCAGCCTCGTCATCCGCCAGCTTGCGGTTGTAATCGAGAAGCTGCTCAATCAGTTTTTGCAAGTTGCGGCTGCTGTCATCGAGGATGCCGACCACCTCTTTTTGCTCCGGTGTTAACGGGCCCACTACCTGATCGGCCAGCAATTCAGTACCTTCACGCATACTCGCCAGCGGTGTTTTCAGCTCATGCGAAAGATGGCGTAAAAACTGATGCCGCTGCGACTCAAGCCAGGAGAGGCGTTCGCTTAACCAGATAATACGCTGCCCCACGGATCGCAGCTCACGGGGCCCAGTTAATAATACGCTATCGCCCAGCGAGCGCCCTTCTCCCAGACGATTGATCATCCGTTCGATGCCCTTCACCGGACCGATAATCATACGGGTAAACAACAGCACCATCGCCAGGCTAAGGAGAAACAGCACCAGTGCCTGCCAGCCAAAAAACTGCCCGCGTTCGGCTATTTCCTGCTGTAACTGCTGGCCACGAGAAAAGACGACGGTACGCGTCGCTTGCACCATCTCGGTATTGGCATTAGCGAACGCTTCTAGCCGTGCAGCCGACACACTGTCAGGGCCGCTGTTTTTACACTGCAACTGCGCGAGATCGTTAAGATCCTGACGCAACGCCTGGTAGAGCTTGGTATCTGGCAACACCCCCGCATGCGCATCCAGCATATCACTGTAGCGTTTACGCTGACTTTGGTAGACCTTGGCCAACGTTGAGTCATCAAGCACACAGTATTGCCGATAGCTGCGCTCCATCTCCAGCGCAGCATTGGTCATCGCTTCACTGCGTCTGGCGTCAATCAGCGTGGTGCGGTTCGTCAGCGCAGCCTGCGCGCTCAGGGCATTCAGACTTTGCCATGCCTGCCAGGCCAAAACTAACAACGGCAACAGGATCAGCAAAAATGCCAACATCACCAATTGACGTAAAGATCGGGGGAAAACTGACCAGCGCTTCAAGGCGTTACTCTCAATGGACAGGAATAGGTTGATGCTAACTGAGGGGAACGCCAGATACAACAAAGCCGGGATTAACCCGGCTTTGTTGCGGAATAAGGCGGTGCCTAACTCGACGTTTCGCCCGGAGGTTGATATGAGCTTCGCTAATATCAGATGTTGGACGGCAGGCACCTTGTTGTGCGTCATTCGAAGTTTATGTAGCACGTCCCGAAGGGGCTGACATAAGAAGGTGAATGAGCCACTGGTTAATATTATGCAGCATCTGTGCCAATATTCAAAACACTTTATTAACACAATGATAAATATAGAAAATATGATTATTTATATGAGAAATGATATTGTCCATTTTTCATCCACACCGTCGCCAATCAGCAACACCTGTAACACTTAAAAATAAACTCGTTTTAAATCAAATAATTAAATGTCTCTTTTTGGCGACAATGTAACCTTACCTATGTCGGCATTTCCCGACACTTTACTTTTAGGTGCAAGCGCTGAGTTTATTGCCGGATAGCGGCGTGAACGCCTTATCCGGCCTACAACCGCATTTCCCCGTAAGCCTGATAAGCGTAGCGTTATCAGGCGGCAGACAAAAAAAAGCCCCTCACAAGAGGGGCTTGATGATCATAGGCTAATTATCCAAGCTGTTTACGCGCGTTGCGGAAGATACGCATCCACGGGCTGTCCTCGCCCCAATTTTCCGGGTGCCAGGAGTTGCTCACGGTACGGAACACGCGTTCCGGGTGCGGCATCATAATGGTGACGCGACCATTTTCAGTGGTCACAGCAGTAATACCGTTCGGCGAACCGTTCGGGTTAGCCGGGTAAGCCTCGGTCACCTTACCGAAGTTATCGACGTAGCGCAGTGCCACCAGACCTTTGCTCTCAAGCTGAGCCAGATGCGCACCGTCACGCACTTCCACACGACCTTCACCGTGAGAAACGGCAATCGGCATCATCGACCCCACCATATCGGCAAGCAGTAAAGACGGGCTTTGCGTCACTTCGACCAGGCTGAAGCGGGCTTCAAAGCGGTCGGAGTGGTTACGCACAAAGCGCGGCCACAGGTCGCTTCCTGGGATTAGCTCACGCAGGTTAGACATCATCTGGCAACCGTTACACACCCCGAGCGCCAAGGTTTGCGGGCGATGGAAGAAGGTTTCGAACTCATCACGCACGCGGTTGTTGAACAAAATTGACTTCGCCCAACCTTCCCCTGCGCCGAGTACATCGCCGTAAGAGAAGCCGCCGCAGGCTACCAGCGCCTGGAAGTTACCCAAGCCGATGCGTCCCCCCAGCAGATCGCTCATGTGTACATCGATGGCGTCAAAGCCCGCACGGTGGAAAGCTGCCGCCATTTCGACGTGGGAGTTAACGCCCTGCTCGCGCAGCACGGCCACTTTCGGACGCGCACCGGTGGCGATATACGGCGCGGCAACATCGTCGTTAATATCGAACGTCAGTTTGACGTTGAGACCCGGATCGGCATCGTTGGTTTTAGCGTCGTGTTCCTGATCGGCGCATTCCGGGTTATCGCGCAGACGCTGCATCTGCCAGGTGGTTTCTGCCCACCACATACGCATCGTGGTGCGACTTTCGCTGAACACCGAATGTCCATCGGCTTCGACCACGAAGCGGTCGCCCTGCACGGCTTTCCCCAGATAGTGCACGCAATCGGCAAGGCCATGTTGAGCCAGCAACGCCTCAACCGCTTCACGATCACCTGCGCGAACCTGTATCACCGCGCCCAGCTCTTCGTTAAACAGCGCCGCCAGACGATCTTCACCAAGAGAGTGGATATCAGCTTCAATACCGCAGTGACCAGTGAAGGCCATTTCCGCCAGCGTCACCAGCAAGCCACCGTCGGAGCGATCGTGGTAGGCCAGCAGCTTACGCTGTGCGACCAGCGCCTGAATGGCGTCGTAGAAGCCTTTCAGTTGCTCTACGTTACGCACATCGGCAGGCTTATCCCCCAGTTGACGGTAAACCTGCGCCAGCGCCGTCGCACCAAGCGCGTTGTGACCCAGACCAAGGTCAATCAGCAACAGGGCGTTGTCTTCAGTAGAAAGCTGCGGGGTAATGGTGTGGCGCACATCTTCCACGCGGGCAAAGGCGGTGATCACCAGCGACAGCGGCGAGGTCATTTCACGCTGCTCGTTACCTTCCTGCCAGCGGGTTTTCATAGACATAGAGTCTTTGCCCACCGGAATGGTCAGGCCAAGCGCCGGACATAATTCTTCCCCAACGGCTTTTACCGCTTCGTACAGTCCGGCGTCTTCGCCAGGGTGACCCGCAGCCGCCATCCAGTTGGCCGACAGTTTAATGCGTTTGATATCGCCAATCTGCGTTGCCGCAATGTTGGTCAGCGCCTCACCTACAGCCAGACGCGCAGAGGCTGAGAAGTCGAGCAATGCGACTGGCGCGCGCTCGCCGAGAGACATCGCTTCGCCGTAGTAGCTATCGAGGCTTGCGGTAGTGACCGCGCAGTTGGCGACGGGGATCTGCCATGGACCAACCATCTGGTCACGCGCCACCATACCGGTAACGGTACGGTCACCGATAGTCACGAGGAACGTTTTCTCCGCGACAGTCGGCAGATGCAGCACGCGGTTAACCGCATCTGCAATCGAGATTTCACTACGATTCAGGGCATCGCCTTTGGCTTTCAGCGTCTGCACATCGCGGGTCATTTTCGGTGTTTTACCCAGCAGCACATCGAGTGGCATGTCGATCGGCTGGTTGTCGAAGTGGCTGTCGCTCAAGGTCAGATGCTGTTCTTCGGTAGCTTCACCGATGACCGCGTACGGCGCGCGCTCGCGCTTACACAGTTCGTCAAACAGCGGCAATTGATCGGCAGCAACCGCCAGCACGTAGCGCTCCTGGGACTCGTTACACCAGATTTCCAGCGGGCTCATACCCGGCTCATCGCTGAGGATATCGCGCAGCTGGAACTTACCACCGCGACCGCCATCGCTTACCAGCTCCGGCATGGCGTTAGACAGACCCCCCGCGCCAACGTCATGGATAAACAGAATTGGGTTCGCATCACCCATCTGCCAGCAACGGTCGATAACTTCCTGGCAACGACGTTCCATTTCCGGGTTATCACGCTGTACAGAAGCGAAATCAAGATCGGCATCAGACTGACCGGAAGCCATAGAGGAGGCTGCCCCGCCGCCAAGGCCAATGTTCATCGCCGGGCCGCCGAGGACGATCAGCTTGGCGCCAACGACGATCTCGCCTTTCTGCACGTGATCGGCACGGATGTTACCGATCCCGCCTGCCAGCATGATCGGTTTATGGTAACCGCGCAGCTCTTCGCCGTTATGGCTGTTGACCTTTTCTTCATAGGTACGGAAGTAGCCGGTCAGCGCCGGGCGACCAAATTCGTTGTTAAACGCCGCGCCGCCCAGCGGGCCTTCGGTCATGATGTCGAGCGCGGTGACAATACGATCCGGCTTACCAAAGTCCTCTTCCCAAGGCTGTTCAAAGCCAGGAATACGCAGGTTGGAGACGGAGAAGCCTACCAGCCCGGCTTTCGGTTTTGCACCACGACCGGTTGCACCCTCATCGCGGATTTCTCCGCCGGAGCCGGTTGCCGCACCTGGCCACGGAGAGATAGCCGTCGGGTGGTTATGAGTTTCTACCTTCATCAGGATGTGGGCTGGTTCCTGATGGAAATCGTAGCGGCCGGTTTTGTGATCGGCAAAATAGCGGCCCACTTCAGAACCTTCCATTACCGCGGCGTTGTCTTTATAGGCAGACAACACGTGGTCCGGCGTGGTTTCGAAGGTATTTTTGATCATCTTGAACAGCGACTTAGGCTGTTGTTTACCGTCGATAACCCAGTCGGCGTTAAAAATCTTGTGGCGGCAGTGCTCGGAGTTGGCCTGCGCAAACATGTACAGTTCAATGTCGTTCGGGTTGCGCCCCAGTTTGGTGAACGCATCCTGCAGATAGTCAATTTCGTCTTCCGCCAGCGCCAGACCCAGACGCAGGTTAGCGTCGATCAGCGCCTGACGTCCCTCACCCAGTAGATCAACGCTGGAGACCGGCGCCGGTTGGTGATGGACAAACAGTTTTTCGGCATCGTTCAGCGCAGAGAAAACCGTTTCCATCATGCGGTCGTGCAGTTCATCGGCCACCATCTGCCATTGCTCAGCGGTCAGTGTAGAGGCTTCTACATACCAGGCAATGCCACGTTCCAGGCGGCTAATCTGGTGCAGACCGCAGTTGTGGGCAATATCAGTCGCTTTAGAAGACCACGGGGAGATGGTGCCAGGGCGAGGCGTAACCAGCAGCAGTTTTCCTTCCGGGGCGTGGCTTTGCAGAGCAGGACCATATTTCAGCAGGCGTGCAAGCTGCGCGTGCTCATCTTCATTTAACGGTGCATTCAGATCGGCAAAATGGACGTACTCGGCGTAAATATTGTGGACCTGGAGGTTGGCAGCCTGAAAACGTGCCAGCAGTTTGTTAATACGGAATGCAGACAGTGCAGGTGAACCACGCAGAATTTCCATCATAAGTCTCTCGTCTTCTAAGCTTTCGGTGTGCCCAAGTGGGGAAACGGGCGTCATTATAAAGAATCTACCGCGCCGACGAAACCGTTTGCGTCGAAATAAAATCACGACCGTCACTTATCATCAAATGCGGTCAGATTTCTGAATAAGTTGCCAACTGACGCAAGTTTAAGCAAAATGCCGTTCATTAATGACGACTTCACTTCTTAATCAGCACCACAGCAGGCAGAGAAAACGTACGGTTCAGAGAATTAACTAATTGAAAAAATTAAAGATTAATTATCTGTTCATCGGCATATTGACGCTGTTGTTGGCAGCGGCCCTTTGGCCATCTATTCCCTGGTTCGGTAAAGCCGAAAATCGTATCGCCGCCATTCAGTCGCGGGGAGAGCTGCGCGTCAGTACCATCGACTCGCCGTTAACTTACGCGACCCTCAACGGCAAAAAATTCGGCCTGGATTATGAACTGGCCCAGGAATTTGCCGACTACTTAGGCGTGAAGTTAAAAGTTACCGTACGCCAGAACATCAGCCAGCTTTTTGACGACCTGGATAACGGCAATGCCGACCTGTTAGCCGCAGGCCTGGTCTATAACAGCGAGCGGGTGAAAAATTACCAGCCAGGCCCGACCTATTATTCGGTTTCACAACAGCTGGTGTACCGGGTTGGGCAATATCGCCCGCGCACGCTTGCCACCGTGAACGAAAGCCAACTGACTATCGCCCCGGGGCATGTGGTGGTTAACGACCTCCAGCAGCTAAAAGAGAAAAAATTTCCCGATCTGAGCTGGAAAGTTGATGACAAAAAGGGCACCACCGAATTGCTCGATGATGTAATCGCCGGAAAGCTGGATTACACCATTGCAGATTCTGTCGCCATCAGCTTATACCAACGCGTGCATCCTGAGCTGGCCGTGGCGCTGGACGTCTCTGACGAACAGCCGGTGACCTGGTTTAGTCGTCTGGACGATGACAACACGCTGTCTGCCGCCTTGTTGGATTTCTTTAACACCATGAATGAAGACGGTTCTCTGGCACGGCTGGAAGAGAAATATCTCGGGCATGGCGATGATTTTGACTATGTCGATACCCGCACCTTTTTGCGCGCCGTAGACAGCGTGTTGCCGGACCTTAAGCCGCTGTTTGAAAAGTATGCGCAGGAGATAGACTGGCGACTGCTCGCCGCAATATCCTATCAGGAGTCGCACTGGGACGCGCAGGCCACATCCCCGACCGGCGTACGCGGACTGATGATGCTGACCAAAAATACTGCTCAGAGTCTCGGGCTGACCGACCGTACCGATGCCGAACAGAGTATCAGCGGCGGCGCGCGATACTTGCAGGATATGATGAGTAAAGTACCGGATACCGTCCCCGAAGGAGAACGCATCTGGTTTGCCCTTGCAGCCTATAACATGGGTTATGCGCACATGCTTGATGCGCGGGCGCTAACGGTGAAAACCAAAGGCAATCCGAACAGTTGGTCCGACGTAAAACAGCGGCTACCGCTGCTCAGCCAAAAGCCGTATTACAACAAGCTGACCTATGGCTATGCGCGTGGCCACGAAGCTTACGCCTATGTGGAAAATATCCGTAAGTACCAGATTAGCCTGGTGGGGTATCTGCAGGAGAAAGAAAAACAGGCGCAGGAAACGCAGCAACTGGCTCAGGATTACCCGGCGGTGTCGCCAGCTGAGCTGCTGGGTAAAGATAAATTTCCGCTTTCAGCCTTTCTGACTCAGACGTCGTCAAACTACCTGTCGCACTCCCCTTCCCTGCTATTTTCGGCACAGAAGAAAGAGGACCAGTAGTCTGATTGGTATTTACTGATTAGCGGATTTTTTCAGGGCCTTGATTTCCTGCCGACGCATGCGAAAGAAATCACTGAGCAACGTGGCACATTCATCCCGCAGTACCCCCTCTGTCACTTCAACCCGATGATTCATCCCTGGGTGATGCAGCACATCCATTAATGACCCGGCAGCACCCGTTTTCGCATCGCGTGCGCCAAAAACCACTCGGCCGATACGACTATGGACCATCGCGCCTGCGCACATCACGCACGGCTCCAGAGTGACGTACAGCGTGGCATCTAACAGACGGTAGTTTTGTAGTACCAGGCCGCCCTGACGCAGCGCCATAATCTCAGCGTGGGCAGTCGGATCATGATGACCTATCGGGCGGTTCCAGCCTTCGCCAATCACTCGGTTGTTATGTACCAATACCGCACCCACCGGGACTTCACGCTCATCCCAGGCGCGCTTAGCCAGCGTTAAAGCATGACGCATCCAGTATTCGTGGCTAAATTCAACATCTGACAAAGGGGTTACTCCACCAATAAAAGCGGGCGCATTATACACAGACGCTATCGTTTACTCTATTCGAGTTGTTGCAGCTCTCCGCGCGGCGTGACGCGCCAGCGATGCTGGCAAAAAGAGAGTAACGGATTATCCTGCTTACTGTCGCTGTAGCCGCTGTAGAGAGACAACGGTGCGCCAATCTGCCGCTCCAGTTGCGTCACTTTCTCATGGCCCAGACAGCGCAGAGTCAGCACCCAGCCGCCGTATCCCCGCGCCATTTTGCTGGCGATCAGATTGACTCGCGGTAGCCACGGAGTATCAAAGTAAACCTGCTCGACCAACGACTGTGGAGAGCCGGTAATAAGCCAAATATCAGCGTCAGAGCTTAACAGGTAGGTTGTCAGCCGCTGCTGCACGAGCGGAAATGCTGTCACGTTACTGCGAAACCAACGCACAAAGTCGGCCTGATGCGCTTTCAGACGCGCCTCGCTGCGACCAAAAGTGCATCCCCATAACAGCAGGCTCATTGGCCAGCGGGCGGCGCGCCCTTGTATTAGCAATGCCAGCGCAATCACCGGTAGCAGAGGCAGCACCAGCAACGCGTTCAGCGGCTGGCGACGCAGCAGATAACGAATAAAACTACCGAACATATCCTGCTGGTGTAACGTGCCATCCAAATCAAAAAAGACAACGCGGCGCTGGTGATTGGTCAAACCTTATTCCTCTGGATCAGTGAATCCCAATAGCCAGGTAAACAGGAACCCGGCGATAACTGCTACCAGATAGCCTAACAGATAGAACATCACTTTTCCGGCAACAATCGTCAGTGCCAGCGGTAATCCGGAGATGCCAAATGTGATGACCGTCGCCACCTTCCAGTAGCTAATCAGCGCTCCACCTACCGCGCCACCAAGACATGCACCGATAAACGGCTTACCCAACGGCAGCGTTACGCCAAAAATCAGCGGCTCGCCTATACCCAGCAGTCCGACAGGCAGTGCACCTTTGATTACTTTTTTTAACCGCGCATTTCGGGTTTTCATCAGAACCGCGATTGCAGCACCTATTTGCCCAACGCCCGCCATCGCCAGGATCGGAAAGAGCGCGTTATAACCGTGTGCCTGAACCAGCTCAACGTGGATGGGCACCAATCCCTGATGAAGTCCAGTGAGCACCAACGGCAGGAAGGTTCCTGCCAGCACGGCACCGACCAGAAAACCGCCGCGATCGATAGCCCAGGATGCGCCGTGAGCAATAGACTCAGAAATCCAGCCGCCAAGCGGTTGCAGCGCCACAATCGCGATTACGCCGGTAATGATGGTAGTCAGCAGCGGATTAAGGATAAGCTCCAGTGATTCTGGCAACAGCTCGCGGAATTTGCGTTCGATCCAACACATCAACGCCACCACCAGCAGTACCGCGATCACCCCGCCGCGTCCCGGCTGCAACGCTTCGCCAAACAGCGTGATTTGTGCCAGTTGCGGACTGGAGAGAATACCGGCCATCACCCCGCCCATCGCCAGGGAGCCACCGAAAACTTTGGCGGTATTCACCCCGACCAGAATATTCATAATGGCAAACACGGCGCTGCCAAATATGCCCATCAACCCCAGCATATTCGGATAGTGGGTCGCAAAATCCCCCACGATGTCCGGGCGCTTAAGGATGTTAATAATGCCGGTAATCAAACCAGAGGCGATAAACGCCGGAATAAGAGGGATAAAGACGTTCGCCAGCTTGCGCAGCGCATCGCTCATCGGCGCTTTGTACTTTGCTTTGGCCTCTGACTTTGTGCGCTCGATATCATTGGCACCTACTCGCTCGCCGCCATCGGCAATCAGGGAACGCATGGCATCCACCACTTTGGCCGCTTTACCGGGGCCGACAATAATCTGGTGCTGCGCGCCCTGCTTCACGTAGCCGCTGACACCGGGCAGTTGCCTGAGACGAGGGATATCGAGCTGTCCATCATCCTGAACTTCAACCCTGACACGGGTCATACAGTTTTCCAGGCGCAGAATATTTTTCTCTCCGCCAACGCCCAATAGAATATCGCTGGCCAGCACCACCGTCTTATCCATATACACCTCTTAGTGTTCTAACGCCGCGCGTAAAAAACCCTGGTGAGCGGCAAGCTTTTCGCGGGCGGCAGCGGCGTCAAGACCGGTGAGCGCCATTAAAATAGCTGGCTTAACGTCAAAATCAGTCTGCTTTAGCAGCGCTTGCGCCTGTTCACGCGCAATTCCCGTGGCTTCAACCACCATACGGCACGCCCGATCGACCAGTTTGACGTTGGTTGCCTGCATGTCCACCATCAGGTTCTGATAAACCTTACCGAACTTCACCATCGCTCCGGTGGAGATCATATTGAGCACCAGCTTTTGCGCGGTGCCGGATTTCAGTCGTGTTGACCCGGTCAGCGCCTCTGGCCCCACTACAGGAGAAATGGCAATATCCGCTTCATGCGCGATAGGGGAATCCGGATTGCAAGAAATAGCCACTGTCGTACAGCCCACCGAACGCGCATATTTCAGCCCACCAATTACATACGGCGTGCGACCAGATGCTGCCAGCCCCACCACCAGATCCTGCGCGGTAAGATTGAGCGCACACAGATCGTCTTCACCTAACTGTGGGTTATCTTCCGCACCCTCAACCGCCTTCAGCAGCGCGCCCGGCCCCCCGGCAATCAATCCAACCACCAGACCGTGTGGGACGCCGAAGGTCGGTGGGCATTCAGACGCATCCAGTACCCCGAGACGCCCGCTGGTCCCCGCTCCCATGTAAATAATGCGACCACCTGCTTTTAGTGCGTTAGCTGCCGCATCAACCGCACACGCAACTTGAGGCAGAGTTGCTTTTACTGCTTCGGCTACCAGCGTATCCTGTTGATTAAAACGATGAACCAACTCCAGCGTGGAGAGCGCATCCAGGTCCATGGTCTGTGGATTGCGGGTTTCTGAAACTAATGCACCGAGATTCATTTTTTGTTCCTTAGGAATTTTTAATTCATAATAATCTGCCATAATGGAATATTATATTCATCCAGGCGAATGAAATTTTGTTTTGTAATCGCCATCACGTTTTCGCCAGGAGACAGCATGAACTGTTTAATTCGCATTCGTCAGCGTTACCCGGACCTCGCGCAAAGCGATAAAAAATTGGCGGATTATCTCCTTTCCCAGCCGGATACTGCGCGTCATCTCAGTTCGCAGCAGTTGGCCGCGGAGGCGGGCGTCAGCCAGTCCAGCGTGGTGAAGTTCGCGCAAAAGATGGGTTTTAAAGGATTTCCTGCACTCAAACTGGCGATCAGCGAAGCGCTGGCCAGCAATCCCAACCCCCATTCCATTCCGGTACATAATCAGATTCGCGGTGACGATCCTATGCGTCTGGTGGGGGAAAAGTTGATTCAGGAGAACGTGGCGGCGATGCATGCGACGCTGGACGTCAACAGCGAAGAGAAACTGATGGAGAGCGTCACAATGCTGCGTTCAGCCCGACGCATTATCGTGACCGGGATTGGCGCATCGGGTCTGGTGGCACAGAATTTTGCCTGGAAGTTGCTGAAGATTGGTTTTAACGCGGTGGTGGAACGCGATATGCACGCCCTGCTGGCGACGGTGCAAGCCCTTTCGCCCAACGATCTGCTGCTGGCCATTTCGTATACCGGAGAGCGCCGCGAGCTCAACCTGGCTGCAGATGAAACGTTGCGCACCGGCGCGAAAATCCTCGCCATCACTGGATTTACACCGAACGCCCTGCAGCAACGGGCAAGTCATTGTCTGTACACGATTGCCGAGGAGCAGGCCACCCGCAGCGCAGCGATTTCCTCCACTCATGCGCAAATGATGCTCACTGATTTACTGTTTATGGCGCTGGTGCAGCAGGATCTGGAGCATGCTCCGGAACGCATTCGTCACAGCGAAGCTCTGGTAAAAAAACTGGTCTGAGCAAAGAATGCGCGTATAATGCCCGCCCGGTTTGTGATGTTTTGAGAGTTTCCTGATGGCCCTGTTAATCACTAAAAAGTGTATCAATTGCGATATGTGCGAGCCCGAATGCCCGAATGAGGCGATTTCGATGGGTGATAGCATTTACGAGATTAACAGCGACAAGTGTACGGAATGCGTAGGCCATTACGACACGCCAACCTGCCAGAAGGTGTGCCCGATCCCCAATACTATTTTGAAAGATCCGGCACATGTCGAAACAGAAGAGCAGTTGTGGGATAAGTTTGTGCTGATGCACCACGCCGATAAACTTTAACCGCGTCGCCATCCGGCAACGTGCAGAATCTAACTCTCGATAATCACCGTGGCGCAGGCGTAGTGACGCTCATCGGCCAGCGTCACATGCATATGCGCGACACCCAGTTTTTCCGCCAGTTTTAACGCCTCTCCCCATAACCGCAGACGCGGCTTACCGAGTTCGTCGTTAAAGACTTCAAACTGATTAAACGCCAGCCCATTGCGAATACCCGTGCCAAAGGCTTTTGCTGCCGCCTCTTTGACTGCAAAACGCTTCGCCAGAAAACGCACCGGCTGCTGATGCGTTTCCCAGATTGCCCATTCGTTGTCGCTGAGCACACGTCTTGCCAGGCGGTCGCCGGAACGGGAAATTACCGCTTCGATGCGGGCAATCTCCACGATATCCGTACCTAATCCCAAAATCGCCATTAGCCACGCGCTTCCAGCATCAGGCGCTTCATTTCGACTACGGCATCTTTCAGACCGCTCATCACCGCGCGCCCGATAATGGCATGGCCAATGTTCAGCTCATGCATTTCCGGGATCCGTGCGATAGCTTTAACGTTGTGATACGTCAGACCGTGACCCGCATTCACCTTTAGGCCAAGGCTTGCAGCATAGGTCGCCGCTTTGGCGATACGCGCCAGTTCGCTGGCCTGCTCTGCGTCAGTTTTCGCATCGGCGTAACAGCCGGTGTGAATTTCAATAAACGGCGCGCCAACTTCCGCAGCGGCCTTAATCTGTTCTTCGTCGGCATCGATAAACAGCGAAACCAGAATGCCTGCGTCCGCCAGGCGTTTGCAGGCATCGCGCATCTTGTCACGCTGACCGGCGACGTCCAGACCACCTTCAGTGGTAACTTCCTGACGTTTTTCCGGCACCAGGCAGCAAAAATGCGGCTTAGTCTCAACGGCAATCGCCAGCATCTCTTCGGTGACTGCCATTTCCAGATTCATGCGCGTATCCAGCGTCTGGCGCAAAATACGCACGTCACGGTCGGTGATATGGCGACGGTCTTCACGCAGATGTACGGTAATACCGTCCGCGCCCGCCTGTTCAACGATAAACGCTGCCTGAACCGGGTCCGGATATGCGGTACCGCGTGCATTACGTAACGTGGCAATGTGGTCAATATTGACGCCTAACAGTAATTCAGCCATGACAATCCTCGTTAATCATTATTTGTTTTTACTGCGCGTTTTGGCATAAATTGCCGGAACAGTTCCCGGCTTTTTAACGGCTTACCACCAAGATACGGCTTTAACGCCATGCGGGTAAAGCGTTTAGCGGCGCGTAACGTATCGACATCAGGAAATTCACGCGACTCAAGTGCTTTGAGATGGCGTCCGGTAAAGGTGTTGTTATCAATAACGACGCTGGCAATAAACCCTTTTTCTTCCCGGTAACGATAGGTCATGGTGTCGTCTACCGGCTCGCCGCTGCCCGCACAGTGGGAAAAATCGATGCCGTACCCCAGATGTCCAAGTAAGGCCAGCTCAAAGCGACGCAATGCAGGTTCTGGCGAACCCGTAGCGCCAGCCAGCGCCTGAATACAGTTCAGGTAATCGAAAAAGAGTTCAGAAAAGCGGGTTTCGTACTCGAGTACGCGCGAGACAAGCTCGTTGATATACAAGCCGCTGTACAGCGTGATACCGCTAAGAGGGAGTGCCAGAGAAACGGCTTCAGCACTACGTAGGGTTTTGACCTCTCCACGCCCACCAAAGCGAAGCAACAACGGGGTAAAAGGCTGGAGCGCGCCTTTGAGATTAGAACGTTTGGAACGTGCGCCTTTAGCCACCAGGCGCACGCGACCCGACTCTTCCGTGAAGACGTCCAGCACGAGACTGGTTTCGCTCCAGGGGCGACTATGCAAGACAAAGGCTCGTTGCCATCCTTCCATATACTCGCCGTTTTTCAGAAGATGGGTTTACACGTCGTCGCCGTAACCGAGGCTACGCAGCGCGCGTTCGTCATCGGCCCAGCCGGATTTCACCTTCACCCACAGTTCGAGGTGAACCGGCGCTTCGAACATCTCCTGCATGTCTTTACGCGCTTCGATGCCGATGGTTTTGATCTTGGCCCCTTTGTTGCCAATAACCATCTTCTTCTGCCCTTCACGTTCAACGAGGATCAGACCGTTAATATCGTAACCACCGCGCTCATTGGAGATAAAACGCTCAATTTCCACGGTAACGGAGTACGGCAGTTCAGCCCCCAGAAAACGCATCAGCTTTTCACGGATGATTTCAGAGGCCATAAAGCGCTGAGAACGGTCGGTGATGTAATCTTCCGGGAAGTGATGAATAGCTTCCGGCAAATGCTTACGCACGATGCCCGCGATGGTATCGACATTCAAGCCGGTTTCGGCAGAAATCGGCACGATATCAAGGAAGTTCATCTGGCTTGCCAGGAACTGCAGGTGCGGCAGCAGATCGGCTTTTTCCTGAACGTTGTCTACTTTGTTCACAGCCAGAATAACCGGGGCTTTGCCATCACGCAGCTTGTTGAGCACCATTTCGTCGTCCGGCGTCCAGCGGGTGCCTTCCACAACGAAAATAACCAGTTCAACATCACCGATCGAGCTGCTCGCCGCTTTGTTCATCAGGCGGTTGATCGCTCGTTTTTCTTCCATATGCAGGCCCGGGGTATCAACATAAATCGCCTGATACGCGCCTTCAGTATGGATGCCAACAATACGGTGACGTGTTGTCTGAGCCTTACGTGAGGTAATAGAAATCTTCTGCCCAAGCAGATTATTCAACAGGGTGGATTTGCCGACGTTCGGGCGACCGACGATGGCAATAAATCCGCAGTAAGTTTTCTCTTCGCTCATTCCAGCTCCAGTTTTTTTAACGCCTGTTCGGCGGCAGCCTGCTCAGCCTTACGACGGCTCGAACCTGTGCCAACCACCGGTTCACTCAGGCCGCTGACCTGGCAGTGGATAGTAAATTCTTGATCGTGTGCTTCACCACGGACCTGTACCACCAAATAAGACGGCAGAGGCAGGTGGCGACCCTGCAAATATTCCTGCAGGCGCGTTTTCGGATCTTTTTGTTTGTCACCTGGGCTAATTTCATCCAGACGAGTTTGATACCAGTTCAGGATTAATTGCTCAACGGTTTGAATATCGCTGTCGAGGAAGACGCCACCGATCAAGGCTTCAACGGTATCGGCCAGGATCGATTCACGACGGAAGCCGCCGCTTTTCAGCTCACCAGGCCCCAAACGTAAACATTCACCGAGGTCAAACTCACGGGCTAATTCAGCCAGCGTATTGCCGCGAACCAGCGTTGCGCGCATGCGGCTCATGTCACCTTCGTCCACTCGTGGGAAACGGTGATACAGCGCATTAGCGATAACAAAGCTCAAAATAGAGTCGCCCAGAAATTCTAAACGCTCGTTATGTTTGCTGCTGGCGCTCCGGTGAGTTAATGCCTGCTGCAACAGCTCCTGATGATTAAAAGTGTAGCCCAGCTTCCGTTGAAGCCGATTAATTACGATGGGGTTCATGCGATACCAATAAATGAATGCGTCAACAATTCAGCACACGAAACAGACCTGATATACGCACTTTGCGGAGCCATCTGGCTTCGCCTGCATGCTTTTATATACAAACCAACGCTGTTTCGTGTGCCGTGGCAACCTGTCGGTGCCAACCTAAAACTTCGGGGGAATATTCTATACACAACGACAAGGGATGTCGTTAGTCTGCGGGAATTTATCCGAGAAATAATTCACGCTGCCGCCGTAATGACGACAACGTGAACGATTATCGGTGATTAGTGAATGCCACCAATACGGCTTAAACGCACACCGGTCGGCCATTCACCTTCTTGCTTATCGAAACTCATCCAGATAGCGGTCGCTTTACCCACCAGATTCGCTTCCGGCACAAATCCCCAGTAACGGCTGTCCGCGCTGTTGTCACGGTTATCACCCATCATGAAGTAGTGCCCTGGCGGGACGATCCAGGTTGCCAGTTGCTGACCAGGCTGGCGGTAATACATTCCCACCTGATCCTGCGCGATTGGCACGGTCAGAATGCGGTGCGTGACCTCACCCAGCGTTTCTTTACGCTCAGAGAGACGAATACCGTTCTCTTTCGTTTCGTTCAGCGGAACTTCAAAGAAGCCACTGGTCGCTTCCCCGCCGTTACGGCGCGCAAAGGTCTGCACGAAATCACTTGGCTGAACATCCGAATACGTTACCGGCAGCGCGTTTTCACACGCCTGACCGGAACGGCATCCTGGCTGAATAGTCACCTCTTTCGCCACTGGATCGTACGTTACTTTGTCTCCCGGTAAACCGACAGCACGTTTAATGTAGTCCAGGCGCGGATCTTCCGGGTATTTAAACACCACGATATCACCGCGTTTCGGATGACCGGTTTCGATCAGCGTTTTCTGGTAAATCGGATCTTTAATCCCGTAGGCGAATTTCTCCACCAGGATAAAGTCACCGATAAGCAGCGTCGGCATCATCGAACCTGACGGGATCTGGAACGGCTCATAAATAAATGAACGTACCACCAGCACAATCGCCAGTACCGGGAAAACGGATGCCCCGGTTTCCAGCCAGCCCGGCTTAGGGGATACTTTTTTCAGCGTTGCTTTATCCAGTGAATCACCTGCAGCAGCTTGCGCTGCTGCCTGACGCTCCCGGCGTTTTGGTGCGAAGATGAATTTATCTACGCACCATAAAATGCCCGTCACCAGTGTGGCAATCACCAGAATCAGGGCAAACATGTTCGCCATGCCAACTCCTTAAGATTATTTGCTGTCTTTACCGACATGCAGAATGGCGAGGAACGCTTCCTGCGGCAGTTCGACGTTACCGATCTGCTTCATGCGCTTTTTACCCTCTTTCTGTTTTTGCAGCAGCTTTTTCTTACGGCTGATATCACCGCCGTAGCATTTCGCCAGAACGTTTTTACGCAGCTGCTTCACGGTTGAACGCGCGATGATGTGCGTACCAATGGCCGCCTGGATCGCGATATCAAACTGCTGGCGAGGGATTAGATCTTTCATCTTCTCAACCAGTTCGCGGCCACGGCTCTGGGAGTTGTCGCGGTGAGTAATCAGCGCCAGCGCATCGACACGTTCGTTGTTGATAAGGACATCAACGCGCACCATGTCAGACGCCTGGAAGCGTTTGAAGTTATAGTCCAGCGACGCATAGCCGCGAGAGGTCGACTTCAGACGGTCGAAGAAATCGAGTACTACTTCCGCCATCGGGATTTCATAGGTCAGCGCCACCTGGTTACCGTGGTAAACCATGTTGGTCTGGACGCCACGCTTCTCGATACACAGGGTGATGACGTTGCCAAGGTAAGCCTGCGGCAGCAGCATGTGACACTCAGCGATCGGCTCACGCAGTTCGTAGATGTTGTTCAGCGGCGGCAGCTTGGACGGGCTATCGACGTAGATAGTCTCTTTCGCCGTGGTTTCGACTTCGTAGACTACGGTCGGCGCGGTAGTGATCAGATCCAGATCGTATTCACGCTCCAGACGTTCCTGGATGATCTCCATGTGCAGCAGACCAAGGAAGCCACAACGGAAGCCGAAGCCCAGCGCGGTAGAGCTTTCCGGTTCGTAGAACAGGGAGGCGTCGTTCAGGCTCAGCTTGCCAAGCGCGTCACGGAAGTTTTCATAGTCGTCAGAGCTCACCGGGAACAGACCGGCGTAAACCTGTGGCTTCACTTTTTTAAAGCCTGGCAGCGGTTTGTCTGCCGGGTTACGCGCCTGCGTCAGGGTATCGCCAACCGGCGCGCCGAGTATGTCTTTAATCGCACAAACCAACCAACCTACCTCGCCGCATTTCAGCTCGGTACGGTCAACCTGTTTTGGCGTGAAGATCCCCAGGCGGTCGGCGTTATAGACCTGACCGGTGCTCATTACTTTAATTTTGTCGCCTTTACGCATGGTGCCGTTTTTAATACGCACCAGCGACACCACGCCAAGGTAGTTGTCGAACCAGGAGTCGATGATCAGCGCCTGTAATGGGCCTTCCGGATCACCTTCGGGCGGCGGAATGTCGCGTACCAGACGTTCAAGAACGTCAGTGACGCCAACGCCGGTTTTCGCCGAGCAGCGAACGGCATCTGTCGCATCGATACCGACGATATCTTCGATCTCTTCCGCTACGCGTTCAGGATCGGCGGCCGGTAGGTCGATTTTGTTCAGAACCGGCACCACTTCCAGATCCATTTCCATGGCGGTATAGCAGTTAGCCAGGGTCTGTGCTTCTACGCCCTGCCCGGCATCAACCACCAGCAGTGCACCTTCACAGGCGGCAAGCGAACGGGAAACTTCATACGAGAAGTCAACGTGGCCCGGGGTGTCGATAAAGTTAAGCTGATAGGTTTCACCATCAGATGCTTTGAAATCGAGCGTCACGCTCTGCGCTTTGATAGTAATACCGCGCTCACGCTCAAGATCCATCGAGTCGAGAACCTGCGCTTCCATTTCACGGTCAGACAGGCCACCGCAGATCTGGATAATACGGTCAGACAGCGTCGATTTACCGTGGTCGATGTGAGCTATGATTGAAAAGTTACGTATGTTCTTCATATAGTGTAATTATTGTGCCTTACGCCCGCCTGAGCAGGCTCTGAGAAGTCGCTGTTCTGAGCTTAACGTCTGTTTAAGTGAAACGCCGCATTCTACACTACAACGCTGAGGCGAGGAAATGTTCATAGAGCAAGGATAGCGGGAACTGGAAACAACTTTGCAAAGTCGATGAAACTTTTGTCGGATGGCGACATAAACGCCTTATCCGGCCTACGCCTGCATCTGAGGACGCTGTAGGCCTGATAAGCGCAGTGCCATCAGGCAAAGATATCACTGCTGGGTTTCGACGCGAATAAGATCGGGTGGGAGAGCAACGTTCATAATGACCGGCTGCCAGGCTTCGCGTTCAGCAAGCTTACGAGAGTATCCACGAGCAATCAGGAATCCGCCCACGCCCCCCAGCACTGCTCCGCTTAATGCCGCAAGATCGGAACCAAACAGCACCTGGAATAGCGCCGCGAAAAGAAACAGTCCCGCCAACGGAGACATGTAGACCAGCATCGCCGAACCGAGCAGGCTACCTTCGGCAATGCCCAGTTCAACTTTTTGACCAGGGGTCAAGGGTTCGTCGCAGGGCACCACGATGGTGTGTGTGGTCTGAGGTCCCAGTTTGTTCAGCACGCGGCTCCCGCATCCGGCCCGGGAAGCACAGCTGCTACATGATGCTTTAACATCACAGCTGACCGTCGCCAGACCATTTTGCCAGGAGACGACCGTCGCCCACTCTTTAATCATTGTGCTGCCCTGAACTTAATATTGTCCGCGATACGCTTCGCCGTTTGCGGCGGAAGCTCACCGACAATAGTGATTTCGGCATTATCTCGCACGCTGGTGCTAACCGTGCGGCGTCCAGTGCGCAGCAGCTGATCGGCGCTGTTTTGCGTCGCGCGGTTTACGTTCACGGAGAAACTGAACAGACCATCGGAATAAAGCCGTGATTCGATCGGCATGTTATCCATCGTCGGCAGCGGACGTCGACTGCTGGACACCTCGCTGAAGCCTTGCGGCAACCACGACGGACTCCAGTTGAAGTTGGTTTTCTCACCCGCAGGAACTGACAGCAACGGCGGCAGATTGGCTTTCGCCAGCGTCTGCATGCTGTCGCTGACACCGTTGTTAACAGTAAACGCGATGACGCGGAACTGTTCCAGCGTTTCGCCATCACGGTCAAGAAGATCAACACGCATTGGCAGCTTGGTCTCCGTGTCCATCCAAACGATATAGCTGTAACGGGTGCCGTCACGCGCCACAACGCGGATCACTTCACAGAGCCTGTCGGCAATACGGGTGCGGCCTACTGAGATAAAATCATAGTAGGGAGCAAGACGTTTGAAGTCGGTGTAAATCAGGGAGGGCAGTGAGTCAACGATATAGTCGCCGTTCAGCGTGAACGGTTCGAGACCTGGCTCAAAATAGCTGATTTCGTTGCCACGTTGCACCACTTCCCGGCGCGGACCATCCATTTGCAACAGTTGCGCGAGCGGACGGTTATCCTGGCGGGCATGGCGATAACGTAGGGATTCAACACCCTGCTTATTGATGCTGACAAATGACAGCTCATAGGTGAGCGACTGGCTGGCCAGATTCATCTGCTGCAACAACGCCCCGGACGCAGGATTGGCCGAGGCGTTGACAGAGAAGAACAGGCTACCAGCCACAAGTGACATGGCAAACCAAAGTTGCTTCATTACTGCGATTGCGTTCCTAAAGTTTGAATTCCTGGCACCTGCACAGCGGCTTGCTGTGTCTGGGCCTGCTCAAACTGAAGCTGTTCAGAGTGCAGTCGACGTTGCAGTTCGTAATCCTGCAACATGGCATTAATACGACGACGCTGCTCCTGTACCTGCTGTTGTTGACCGCCGCTGGCCGTCGCATCAGAAGGTACACCCAGGCTTACCGGACTGGCTTTACCCATCATCGGTAATGTATTAAATACCGGCGTTTCGGGCTGCTGGGACGTTTCAGATTGCCCATTATAGTGCTGGACGCCAACAATAACTGCAAGTGATACACACGCGGCCACACCCATTTGAGTAAGCTGCGCGGCCCACGGACGCATTTTCTTCCAGAACGGCATTTTCTGCCACTGGTGCGGTGCTGGCTGGGCCTCAGGAATCAATGGCGCCGTCTGACGTACCGGCTCATCCTGGATGGCGGCCATTACGCGGGCGGAAATATCGAAATGGAGAACGTCGGCAGTATCACCTCGCATGGAATCGCGAATCAGGTGATAACTCTCCCAGGTTTTTTGCATTTCCGGGTCGTGAGCCAGCTCTTTGAGCAACTCAGTATCCAGCGTTTCGCCATCCATTAAAGCGGAAAGTTTTTCTTTCTGCATGCCTAATACCTTTTCCAGTATCCCGCTATCGTCAACGCCTGATAAGCGGTTGAACTTTATTATCAATAGCTTCCCTCGCTCGGAAGATACGTGAACGCACCGTACCCACCGGACAATCCATGATAGCGGCTATCTCTTCATAGCTCAGGCCATCCAGCTCCCGCAAGGTTATTGCCATGCGTAAATCTTCCGGGAGGGACTCAATAGTTCGGAAAACTATCTGTCTCAGTTCTTCTGACAACATTAAGTTCTCAGGGTTCGAAATTTCTTTCAGCGCACCGCCACTTTCGTAATTTTCTGCTTCAATCGCATCTATATCACTGGAAGGTGGACGACGCCCCTGAGCGACCAGGTAATTCTTCGCTGTATTGACCGCAATACGATACAGCCAGGTATAAAAAGCACTATCCCCCCGGAACGAGTCCAGCGCACGATAGGCTTTGATAAATGCTTCTTGTACTACATCGGGTACATCACCCGACGGTACATAGCGAGAAACCAGACTCGCCACCTTATGCTGATAGCGCACTACCAGTAGGTTAAAGGCTTTCTGATCTCCCTTCTGGACCCGTTCTACCAGGACCTGGTCCGTTAACTGCTCGCTCATCCGAGGTAAAGTCTCCCCAAACCAAATTTCCACGCGCCTTCGAAACGCCACTCCATCAGCTTCACTATGAGCAAGCAAATGCTTAGAGTGCTCAAGTTTCGTAAAGTTCCGTTACGCATTGTTTTTTGTTTGTCATGTTGTAGACAGGTCTTATCTCTCATTATAAGTCTACATAACCCGATCAACGCACTATCTGTACAGAAATGCCCATTTCACCGCTTGCAGAGTAACCCAACGGGCACTTTATTTCATCACATAATCTGATGCTAACGGCCTGCTTCACAAAATATTTTTGCCTATTTCACCCTCATCATGTTTTTCTTTCATGTTTAGTCATTGCAACACGTTTAAAAATAAAACGTGCAGTATCGCGCAATGTGGTGCTATGGTGACCAAACACTGTTTAGTAAATTAAACAAAAATCATGAATACGACTCCTGAATTATCCTGTGACGTGCTGATCATTGGCAGCGGGGCTGCCGGACTCTCACTGGCGCTGCGCCTGGCTGAAAAACATCAGGTTATTGTCCTGAGCAAAGGGCCGGTCAGCGAAGGCTCGACATTTTATGCCCAGGGCGGTATTGCCGCGGTTTTCGATGAAACCGACAGTATCGACTCCCACGTTGAAGATACGCTGATTGCCGGGGCCGGGTTGTGCGATCGCCATGCGGTTGAATTTGTCGCCAGCAATGCCCGTACCTGCGTTCAATGGCTAATCGATCAGGGCGTCTTATTTGATACGCAGGTTCAGCCTAACGGTGAAGAGAGCTATCACCTGACCCGTGAAGGCGGTCACAGCCATCGACGTATCCTGCACGCTGCGGATGCTACCGGCAAAGAAGTCGAAACCACCCTCGTCAGCCAGGCACAAAATCACCCCAACATCCGGGTTCTCGAGCGCAGTAATGCTGTCGACCTGATTGTCTCCGATAAAATCGGTCTGCCGGGAACGCGTCGGGTTGTCGGAGCCTGGATCTGGAATCGTAATAAAGAAGCCGTCGAAACCTGCCATGCGAAGTCGGTAGTGCTGGCAACCGGCGGCGCGTCAAAGGTGTATCAATACACCACCAATCCGGATATTTCCTCGGGTGACGGAATTGCAATGGCCTGGCGTGCGGGATGCCGCGTCGCCAACCTGGAGTTTAACCAGTTTCACCCAACAGCGCTGTATCATCCGCAGGCGCGCAATTTTCTGCTGACCGAAGCGCTGCGCGGCGAAGGCGCGCACCTGAAACGCCCGGACGGTTCACGCTTTATGCCCGATTTTGACGAGCGTGGCGAACTGGCTCCCCGCGATATTGTCGCCCGCGCCATTGATCATGAAATGAAGCGCCTGGGTGCAGATTGCATGTTCCTCGATATCAGTCATAAACCGGAAAAATTTGTTCGTCAGCATTTCCCGATGATTTATGAAAAGTTGCTGGGACTGGGCATTGATCTAACCAAAGAGCCTGTTCCCATCGTGCCTGCCGCGCACTATACCTGCGGCGGCGTGATGGTTGATGACTTTGGCCGTACCGATGTCGATGGGCTGTATGCGATCGGCGAAGTGAGTTACACCGGCCTGCATGGCGCCAACCGGATGGCATCGAACTCATTGCTGGAGTGTCTTGTTTACGGCTGGTCCGCGGCTGAAGATATCGACAGGCGTATGCCTTATGCACGCGGCGTCAGCACGCTCCCGGGCTGGGATGAAAGCCGGGTAGAAAATCCGGATGAGTTGGTTGTTATCCAGCATAACTGGCATGAACTGCGGCTGTTCATGTGGGATTACGTCGGTATTGTCCGTACGACCAAGCGCCTGGAACGCGCTCTGCGCCGTATCACCATGCTGCAACAGGAAATCGACGAGTATTACGCCCATTTCCGTGTGTCGAACAACCTACTGGAGCTGCGCAATCTGGTGCAGGTTGCCGAGCTGATTGTCCGCTGCGCGATGATGCGCAAAGAGAGTCGGGGCCTGCACTACACGCTGGATTATCCAGAACAGCTTCCAGAGGCGGGCCCGTCAATTCTCTCGCCGCTCAGTCATCACATAAACAGATAGAACGCCTGGGTCAGCGCCGTATAACCTTCAGAGTAACGTTGGTCTGGCCCACGGATCACCAGCCTGTCGCTAAAGCACTCCCCGGCCTGCGGGGAGAATGCCAGCAATACCCGATGCGGTAGACGGGCCTCGGTTTCTGCTACATCCGTGCGCAATCGCAGATGCCAGCCCATGCTAAGCGCCTGCTGAGTAAATGCGTTACCAATCTGCTCCGGTAGCACCACACAAAAAAAGCCGTCTTCCGTAATGCTGTCCGCCGCCAGCGTAAGCAACGCCTGGTGATCGAGCGAGGTGGTATAGCGGGCCTGCTCGCGCTGCGGTGTAGCGCATTCCACGCCCTGTTCATAATAGGGAGGATTGCTGATTATCAAATCAAAACGCACGGTCTGACGCGGTATCCACTGTTGCGCATCTTCTGTATGAACACTCACGCGATGCATCCACGGAGATTGCGCGATGTTCTCCTGCGCCTGCTGCGCGGCGTCGACATCAAGCTCCACGGCGTCAATGATGACGTTTTCATCAGTGCGCTGGGCCAGCATCAGCGCCAACAGGCCGCTCCCGGTACCAATATCCAGGATCCGCTTTACGCCCGCAACGGGGGCCCAGGCCCCCAATAAAATACCGTCCGTTCCGACTTTCATTGCACAGCGATCGTGTGCCACAAAAAACTGCTTAAAAGTAAATCCATTACGTTTCAGTACGGATGTAGACTGGGGCATGAAGAACAACCTTCCTGGAAAAAAAACGATAACATAGGATAAAAACAATACCTGAGAAGGTATATCCATACAAACAGATGAAGATTGCAGCCGTAACGTCTATAATCAGCGCCCCACTCAGAGGTAGAACATGACTGTAACGACTTTTTCCGAACTTGAACTCGATGAAAGCCTTCTGGATGCCCTCCAGGAAAAAGGTTTCACTCGCCCGACCGCCATTCAGGCTGCCGCCATTCCGCCTGCGCTCGATGGCCGTGATGTACTCGGTTCTGCGCCGACAGGCACCGGTAAAACGGCGGCATATTTGCTGCCAGCGTTGCAGCACCTGCTCGACTTCCCACGCAAGAAATCTGGTCCGCCGCGCATTTTAATCCTGACGCCAACGCGCGAACTGGCGATGCAGGTTGCTGAACACGCCCGTGAGCTGGCGAAAAATACGCATCTGGATATCGCGACCATTACCGGCGGCGTGGCTTACATGAACCACATGGAAGTCTTTAGCGAAAACCAGGACATCGTGGTTGCCACCACGGGTCGTCTGCTGCAATACATTAAAGAAGAAAACTTCGACTGCCATGCGGTTGAGACGCTAATTCTCGATGAAGCAGATCGTATGCTGGACATGGGTTTTGCCCAGGACATCGAACATATCGCCGGTGAAACCCGCTGGCGTAAGCAAACCATGCTGTTCTCCGCCACGCTGGAAGGCGATGCGATTAAAGATTTTGCCGAGCGTCTGTTGGAAGATCCGGTCGAAGTCTCAGCGGATCCGTCCACCCGCGAACGCAAGAAGATCCATCAGTTTTACTACCGTGCCGATGACATCGAGCACAAAACTGCGCTGTTGATCCATCTGTTAAAACAGCCGGAAGCGACCCGCTCGATTGTCTTCGTACGTAAACGCGAGCGTGTGCACGAGCTGGCAGGCTGGCTGCGCCAGGCGGGCATTAACAACTGCTATCTCGAAGGCGAGATGGTGCAGAACAAACGCAATGAAGCGATCAAACGCCTGACCGATGGCCGCGTGAACGTGCTGGTAGCCACCGACGTTGCCGCTCGCGGGATCGATATTCCTGACGTCAGCCATGTGTTTAACTTCGACATGCCGCGCAGTGGCGATGCCTATCTGCACCGCATTGGCCGTACCGGTCGCGCAGGTCGTAAAGGTACTGCGATCTCTTTGGTTGAAGCGCACGACCATCTACTTCTCGGCAAAGCGAGCCGCTATATTGACGAACCGCTGAAAGCACGCGTCATCGACGAACTGCGTCCAACCACGCGCGCGCCAAGTGAGAAATCCAACGGTAAACCATCCAAGAAAGTGCTGGCGAAGCGCGCCGAGAAAAAAGCGAAAGAGAAAGAGAAGCCGCGGGTGAAAAAACGTCACCGCGATGCAAAAAATATCGGCAAACGTCGTAAGCCGAGCGGAGCTGCTACCCAGCAGTCCGACAAAGAGTAAACCGAATGCCGGGCCGTTTAGCCCGGCATTTTTTCACGTGATGCAAAACTCTCTTCAATACACTCAAGAAATATCCGCATCGCCGGACTAACGACTTTTCCGGCATGATAACCACACAATGCCGTAATTAACTCAGGTTGTTCACTGTACGGTAATTCAATCAATTCCCCAGAACGTAGCTCCTTCTCAACGGCAAAACGCGGCAAAAAGCTGACCCCAAGATTTGCCGATACGCACTGCTTAATGCTTTCAATGCTCCATAGCTCAATGGTATTTTCCAGCGTAATCTGTCGTTTACGCAGTAGCCCCTCGAAGCGCTGTCTGAAAATACATTGCGGCTCATTAATGATAAAACTGCAGGGAATGTGTTGGTTAGACTGAGTAAAATCAACGTGCTGGAGCAGCGGTGAAGCAACTAATGCCAGTGACTGATCGCCTAGCGGCATCAACTCAAGGGCATCGTCATTACCCACCCGATAAAACACCCCCAGATCGACCTCATCACTGAGCAACGCATCGCGAATGACATAGCAATTGAGTGACTGTAAAGACAACCGCACATGGGGCGCACGTTGTTTAAATCGCTGTAAAACCTGCGGCATTTTATACGCCAGCAGCGTTTCGCCCGTCGCGACACGTAGCTCGCCGCTCGGCTGCGCATCCTGATGTGCTGACTGTCGAATCGATGCCATCACGCGCGTCAGGTCATGGATATGCGGCATCAGCCGTTTTCCCTCACTGGTGAGACACATCCGGCGTCCAATTTTTTCAAACAACTGCACCGAAAGTTCTTGCTCAAGCTGTTGAATATGAAAGGTAACTGTTGATTGCGTACAACACAGTTTTTGTGATGCCCGCAGGAATGAGCCCTCTTCCACCACTGTTTTTAACGTAATAAACCGACGTAAATCCATTCGCACTAACCCATCGAAAATATCGAATTCAGAATGCAAAAACATTCATTTTTTTAAATGTTTTGTCTCGGGTACTGTCTACCAAAACAGAGGAGATAACAAGTGACCCCCACCCTTTTAAGTGCATTCTGGACCTATACATTGATTACCGCGCTAACCCCCGGACCAAACAACATCCTTGCGCTCAGTGCCGCGACATCACACGGTTTTCGTCAGAGTACGCGCGTACTGGCCGGAATGAGTTTGGGCTTTTTAATCGTCATGCTGATGTGCGCCGGGATTTCATTTTCACTGGCGGTTATGGATCCTGCCATTATCCATTGGCTCAGTTGGGCTGGGGCAGCTTATATCCTGTGGCTGGCGCTGAAGATCGCCACCAGCCCGGCTACAAACGATGGTTTGCTGTCAGAGCCGATTAGCTTCTGGGCGAGTTTTGGCTTGCAGTTTGTTAACGTCAAAATCATTTTGTACGGCATTACTGCGTTATCCACGTTTGTATTACCGTACACTCAGGACGCGCACTGGCTGATTGGGGTGAGTATTCTGTTGGCGCTGATCGGCACCTTCGGAAATGCCTGCTGGGCGCTGGCGGGCCATCTTTTTCAGCGCGTTTTTCGCCGTTACGGCCGGCAGTTGAATATCATTCTGGCGCTGCTGTTGGTGTATTGCGCGGTAAGGATCTTTTACTAACGGATGCAAAAAAGCGGAAGACACACTGGCATCTTCCGCTTTTTGATTCTTTGCTAAACGGGGCTATTCCCCGTGAGCCTTACAGGCTCTCAGTAAAGGTACGAGCAATAACGTCGCGCTGCTGTTCTGGGGTCAGAGAGTTGAAACGCACTGCATAACCAGAAACACGGATGGTCAACTGCGGATATTTTTCCGGATGCTTAACTGCATCTTCCAGCGTTTCGCGACGCAGAACGTTCACGTTCAGGTGCTGACCACCTTCCACGCGGACTTCCGGCTGTACGTCTACCGGTACTTCACGGTATTCGATTTCGCCCAGTTTGCTGACAGCAACGACTTCATCAGCATTGAAACCTGCTTTCGCAACGATGCAGCGTGCTTCGCCTTTTTCGCTGTCCAGCAGCCAGAAAGAGTTCAGCAGGTCGTCGTTTGCAGCTTTAGTAATCTGGATACCTGTAATCATTTGATGCCTCCCCGGCAAAATTATTTGATCTCGGTTGGCCGTCATCCGGCCAATTGGTAAAACCATTGTTGCTTGAGTGTATATATACCCCTCACACACCCCTGAATCTTTGATTTAAATCAACAAAAACCACACATGAAAAGTGGTGATAGATAGATTTTATTGTTTTACATCAACTTACGCCATGTACACAGCTAAACTTTTTACATAAATTTTCAACTATCTTTAAGGGGTAGACCATTGAGAAACGTACAGAATTTTGCGACATCGAAAGAAGCAGTTAAGCTAGGGGGATTGAAAATTCGCAGGAGAGCGAGATGGCCACCGAATTAACCTGGCACGATGTGCTGGCTGAAGAAAAACAGCAGCCTTATTTTGTTAACACACTGCATACTGTTGCCGGCGAGCGTCAGTCAGGAATGACAATTTATCCGCCGCAAAAAGATGTGTTTAACGCGTTTCGTTTTACCGAGCTTGGTGACGTGAAAGTTGTCATCCTGGGTCAGGATCCTTACCACGGCCCAGGCCAGGCACACGGTCTCGCGTTCTCTGTCCGCCCCGGCATTGCCACTCCGCCTTCGTTGCTGAACATGTACAAAGAGCTGGAAGCAACAATTCCCGGCTTCACACGCCCCACGCACGGATATCTGGAAAGCTGGGCACGCCAGGGCGTACTGTTACTCAACACCGTACTCACCGTTCGCGCCGGTCAGGCACATTCTCACGCCAGCCTTGGATGGGAAACCTTTACCGATAAAGTCATCAGCCTGATTAACCAACATCGGGAAGGCGTGGTTTTCCTGCTCTGGGGTTCTCACGCACAGAAGAAAGGCGCGATTATTGATGCGCAGCGTCACCATGTGTTGAAAGCGCCACACCCATCACCGCTCTCTGCGCATCGCGGTTTCTTTGGTTGCAATCACTTTGTACTGGCTAATGAATGGCTGGAACAACGAGGTGAAAAACCAATTGACTGGATGCCGGTATTACCCGCAGAGAGCGAGTAAAAAAATGCCAGCGATTCGCTGGCATTTTTATTATCAGGCTTTGTTCTGACGCCACCACTCCGCGAGCAACACGCCGGTCGCGACAGAAACATTGAGCGTTTCTACCTTGCCGGTACCGTCAATCGCCACACACAGGTCGTCGGCTGAACATGCTGCTTCTGGCAGAGCTTCACGCTCACGCCCTAATACCAGCACCATTTTTTCCGGCAGCGTGGTAGTAAACAGCGGTTTACCTTTCACGCTTGAGGTCATCACTACCGTGTAACCCGCATTACGGAAATCGTCCAACACATCAACAATGCTGTCACCGGTAATCGGCTGAACATGCTCTGCTCCACCTTCAGCGGTACGGATAGCCGCCCCCGATTCCAGCAGCGCCGCATCCTGAACCACCACGCCTTTCACACCGAAGTGCGCGCAGCTACGCATCATACCGCCCAGGTTATGCGGGTTAGCGATATCTTCCAGTGCCAGCACGCAATCCTGCGCCCCTGCCTGACCGACCCACTGCTTAACGGTAGTACCGTTACGTTTTTTGATCAGGAAACAGACGCCACCGTGGTGTTCAGTGCCAGAGGCTTTCGCCAGCTCGGCTTCGTCAACCACGTGATAGGCTTTGCGGTTTGCCGCCATCCAGCGTAATGCTTCTTTAAAACGCGGGGTTACGCTCTGAACAAACCAGGCGCGGACGATAGCGTCCGGACGACTCTGGAACAGAGCCTGACAGGCATTCTCACCATAAACGCGGGTTTCTTCCGCGCGCTGACGGCGTAATACTTCAGGATCGATAAAGCTCTTACCGCTAATACCGCCGTGATCGGCTTTATCCGCTGCGTCATCATTCGGTGCGCGGGAAACGGTACGCCACGGTGAATCTTCACGTCTGCGGTCGCGTTCTACATCGCGGTCACGCCCGCGTTCACGACCACGTTCGCTGTTCGGACCCTTTCGTTCATCACGGGCAGGGCGACGACCGCCTTCGGCTCGGGAAGTACCGGGGCGACCGCCGCCTTTGCCAGTACGTGGATTTTGGGTGCGTTTATCCGAGTCATCGTCACTGCGGACGTACATCACTTTGACCTTGCCGTTTTTGTTCTTCAGTTCGTCGCTCATGTTTTTCTCCACCTGCTCTGCGCGAAGCGCGCAGATTACCCGATGTGCACGTCGTTAGCCATTATTTCATTTAAAAGCTAAGGACTATTGTACTCATTGAATAAAACGCATTGTTGTTTAGAACAGACTCTCCGATAATATGTAACATAATAGAAACATACTGGCGTTTATGCCGTGAAGTCCACTCCACTCATCCAGAGGTTAGTTATGAATACCGTTTGTACCAGCTGCCAGGCTATCAACCGCATCCCTGACGATCGTGTCCAGGAAGCGGCTAAATGCGGACGCTGTGGTCACGACCTGTTTGATGGGGAGGTGATCAATGCGACCGGTGAGACACTGGATAAACTGTTAAAAGACGATCTCCCGGTTGTCGTTGACTTTTGGGCCCCCTGGTGTGGTCCATGTCGTAACTTCGCCCCGATTTTTGAAGATGTCGCGGAAGAGCGTAGCGGCAAAGTGCGTTTTGTTAAAGTGAATACGGAAGCCGAGCGTGAACTCAGCGCCCGTTTCGGTATCCGCAGCATTCCGACCATCATGATCTTCAGAAAAGGTGAAATCGTCGACATGCTTAACGGCGCTGTACCAAAAGCCCCGTTTGATAGCTGGCTTAACGAATCATTATAATCTCTACGGGGCGCATCTTGTGCCCCGTTTTCACCTCTGCGACAATAGCGTTTTTCAACGTGTTTCCCCATGACCGATAACGCTGTTCTTCAGTTACGCGCTGAGCGCCTCGCGCGCGCCACGCGTCCTTTCCTTGCCCGAGGTAATCGCGTTCGCCGCTGTCAACGCTGCCTGCTGCCGCAGAGGCTCTGCTTGTGCGCAACTCTGGCGCCCTCTGAGGCAAAAAGTCGCTTTTGTCTGGTGATGTTTGATACCGAGCCGATGAAGCCCAGCAACACGGGGCGTTTAATTGCTGATATTCTGCCCGATACCACGGCTTTTCAGTGGTCGCGTACCGAGCCGCCGCAGGCGCTGCTGGAACTGGTAAAAAATCCGGATTACCAGCCGATGGTTGTATTCCCGGCCTCCTATGCGGGTGAAGAGCGTGAAGTGATCTTCACGCCACCAGCCGGTAAGCCCCCATTGTTTATCATGCTCGACGGCACCTGGCCTGAGGCGCGTAAAATGTTCCGCAAAAGCCCGTACCTCGATAACCTGCCGGTGATCTCTGTTGATTTATCACGCCTTTCTGCTTACCACCTGCGTGGCGTTCACGCCGAAGGGCAATATTGCACAGCCGAGGTGGCCATCGCCTTGTTGGATCTGGCGGGAGATACGCAAGCCGCAGAAGGGTTAAGCGATCATTTTACTCGCTTTAAAACCCGCTACCTGGCAGGAAAAACTCAACATCAGGGAAGCGTCACAGCAGATTCATCAGAAAACGTTTAAAATCATTCGGTCACTGGTGTCATTAAGGAAGCCGATATGAGTCAGCGTGGTCTGGAAGCACTATTGCGACCGAAATCCATTGCGGTGATTGGGGCATCAATGAAGCCTAATCGCGCGGGTTACCTGATGATGCGTAACCTGCTTGCCGGCGGTTTCAATGGACCTGTTTTACCGGTGACGCCCGCATGGAAAGCGGTGTTGGGCGTACTGGCGTGGCCCAATATCAACAGCCTGCCTTTTAGCCCCGATCTCGCCGTGTTGTGCACCAATGCCAGCCGTAACCTGGCATTACTCGAAGCACTTGGCGAGAAAGGCTGTAAAACCTGCATTATTCTCTCAGCTCCCTCGGCGCAGCACGCGGAGCTGCTGGCCTGCGCATCACGCTACAACATACGTCTTCTGGGTCCCAACAGCTTGGGACTTCTCGCCCCCTGGCAAGGACTTAACGCCAGCTTTTCCCCCGTCCCGATTAAGCGCGGCAAGTTAGCTTTCATCTCTCAATCCGCCGCCGTATCCAATACCATACTCGACTGGGCACAGCAGAGAGAAATGGGCTTTTCTTACTTTATCGCGCTGGGTGATAGCCTGGATATCGACGTTGATGAGCTACTGGATTACCTGGCACGCGACAGTAAAACAAGCGCGATATTGCTGTATCTCGAACATTTAAGTGATGCCCGGCGCTTTGTTTCCGCCGCCCGTAGCGCCTCGCGCAATAAACCTATTCTGGTGATTAAGAGCGGTCGCAGCCCTGCAGCGCAGCGTTTACTGCATACCAGCGCCGGGATGGACCCTGCGTGGGATGCAGCTATTCAGCGCGCCGGTTTACTGCGCGTACAAGACACTCACGAGCTGTTCTCAGCAGTCGAAACCTTGAGCCACATGCGTCCACTACGTGGCGACAGGCTGATGATCATCAGCAATGGGGCCGCGCCTGCCGCACTGGCATTAGATGAACTGTGGTCAAAAAATGGCAAGTTGGCGACGTTGAGTGAAGACACCTGCCAGAAATTACGAGATGCATTGCCTGAACATGTTGATATCGCCAACCCACTGGATCTGCGTGATGACGCCAGCAGCGAACACTACGTTAAGACGCTGGATATTTTGCTCGCCAGCCAGGATTTCGACGCGTTGATGGTGATTCATTCACCCAGCGCAGCCGCTCCCGGAACCGAAAGCGCACAGGCATTGATTGAAGCGGTAAAGCATCATCCCCGAGGAAAATTCGTCTCGTTGCTGACCAACTGGTGCGGAGAGTTTTCCTCTCAGGAAGCCCGCAGACTGTTTAGCGAAGCCGGATTACCAACCTACCGCACGCCTGAAGGCACTATCACTGCATTTATGCATATGGTGGAGTACCGGCGTAACCAGAAGCAACTGCGTGAAACGCCAGCGCTACCCGACAATCTGACCACCAACACCGCCGAAGCGCATAATCTGTTACAACAGGCGATTGCAGAAGGCGCAACGTCACTGGATACTCATGAAGTTCAGCCTATTTTACAGGCCTATGGCTTACATACACTGCCGACATGGATCGCCAGCGACAGCGCAGAGGCCGTACACATCGCGGAGCAAATCGGCTACCCGGTGGCGCTCAAGCTGCGTTCTCCTGATATCCCGCATAAGTCGGAAGTTCAGGGGGTAATGCTCTACCTGCGTACAGCAACAGAAGTGCAGCAGGCTGCCAATGCAATTTTCGATCGGGTAAAAATGGCCTGGCCGCAGGCACGCATTCACGGTTTATTAGTACAAAGTATGGCGAATCGCGCTGGTGCTCAAGAGCTTCGCGTCGTCGTTGAACACGACCCGGTATTTGGCCCGTTGATTATGCTGGGTGAAGGTGGTGTTGAGTGGCGACCGGAAGAGCAAGCCGTGGTGGCCTTGCCGCCATTGAACATGAATCTGGCGCGTTATCTGGTGATCCAGGGGATCAAAAATAAAAAGATCCGCGCTCGCAGCGCACTACGTCCGCTGGATATCGCCGGGTTGAGCCAACTTCTGGTGCAGGTCTCCAACCTGATCGTCGACTGCCCGGAGATTCAGCGTCTGGATATCCATCCGCTGCTGGCCTCCGCCGAAGAATTTACCGCGCTGGACGTTACGCTGGATATTGCCCCTTTCACGGGAGATAACGAAAGCAGACTGGCTGTACGTCCCTACCCCCATCAGCTTGAAGAGTGGGTGGAGTTGAAGAACGGCCAGCGCTGTCTGTTCCGCCCCATTTTACCGGAGGATGAACCTCATCTACAGCAGTTCATTTCTCAAGTGACAAAAGAAGATCTTTATTATCGCTATTTCAGTGAGATCAATGAATTTACCCACGAAGATTTAGCCAATATGACGCAGATCGACTACGATCGGGAAATGGCTTTTGTTGCGGTGCGTTGTAAAGATAATCACGAAGAGATCCTCGGCGTAACGCGAGCAATCTCGGATCCTGATAACGTAGATGCTGAGTTTGCCGTACTGGTTCGTTCCGATCTCAAAGGGCTTGGACTGGGTCGCCGATTGATGGAAAAATTAATTGCATATACCCGAGATCACGGACTTATACGTTTGAATGGTATTACGATGCCAAACAATCGTGGGATGGTCGCCCTGGCCCGAAAACTCGGGTTTGTTGTTGACGTCCAGCTCGAAGAGGGAATTGTTGGGCTAACGCTTAATCTGGCCCAATGTGAGGAATCGTGAGTAAGGTACTGGAAATGTTGACCACATTAATGGGTACTGGTGGTATCATTGCCCGCTTATGTCGTCTGCATAGCACAGAGGACCCTTCAATGAACAGAGAAGAAATGCACTGTGATGTTGTCAAAATTTAAGCGTAATAAACATCAACAACACCTTGCCCAACTACCCAAGATTTCTCAGTCAGTTGATGATGTAGATTTCTTTTATGCTCCCGCTAATTTCAGGGAGACTCTGCTGGAAAAAATAGCCAGCGCGACGCGACGGATCTGCATTATTGCGCTGTACCTGGAACAGGATGACGGTGGTAAAGGCATACTTGACGCTCTCTATGCGGCAAAACGGCAGCGTCCTGAACTGGATGTCCGGGTGCTTGTCGACTGGCACAGAGCTCAGCGCGGTCGTATTGGAGCTGCGGCATCCAATACTAATGCTGACTGGTATTGCCGAATGGCGCAAGAAAACCCTGGTATCGATATTCCTGTTTATGGCGTTCCGATTAACACCCGTGAAGCACTTGGCGTCCTGCATTTCAAAGGCTTTATTATCGATGACAGCGTCCTGTACAGCGGGGCCAGTCTGAACGATGTTTACCTGCATCAGCATGATAAATATCGCTATGACCGTTATCAGTTGATTCGCAATGCGCAAATGGCCGATATCATGTTCGATTGGGTTACGCAGAACCTGATAAAGGGTCGCGGCGTTAACCGCCTTGATGATATCAACCGACCTAAAAGCCCGGAAATTAAAAACGACATCCGCCTGTACCGCCAAGAACTGCGTGATGCGTCATTCCATTTTCAGGGTGATGCTGATAACGAACAGCTTTCGGTTACGCCTCTGGTGGGCCTTGGGAAATCCAGTCTGTTAAATAAGACCATTTTCCATCTTATGCCCTGCGCGGAGCACAAACTCACAATCTGTACCCCTTATTTCAACCTGCCCGCCATACTGGTGCGCAATATCATTCAACTGCTGCGTGAAGGGAAAAAGGTTGAAATCATTGTCGGTGATAAAACCGCCAACGACTTTTTCATTCCAGAAGATGAGCCATTCAAGATCATCGGCGCGCTGCCTTATCTGTATGAAATAAATCTGCGCCGTTTCCTGAGCAGATTGCAGTATTACGTAAATACCGACCAGTTGGTCGTACGCCTATGGAAAGATGATGACAACACCTATCATCTGAAAGGTATGTGGGTTGATGATAAATGGATGCTGCTCACCGGCAACAACCTTAACCCTCGCGCCTGGCGTCTGGATCTGGAAAACGCAATCCTTATCCACGATCCTAAGCAAGAGCTGACTCCCCAGCGCGATAAAGAGCTGGAGCTTATCCGTACGCATACTACCGTCGTTAAGCACTATCGCGACCTGCAAAGTATTGCTGACTATCCAGTCAAAGTGCGTAAGCTCATTCGTCGACTACGCCGTATTCGTATCGACAGATTAATTAGCCGTATTCTGTAATCAAGACCCCGTCCAGTGACGGGGTTTTTCATATGGAGGCAACGGTGCGCCTGTTCATTCTTACCAGCATCCTGGCCATTTCTGGCTGCAGCCACATGGCTAACGACCAGTGGAGTGGGCAAGACAAAGCTCAACACTTCATCGCCTCCGCCATGCTTGCCGCAGCCGGCAATGAATATGCCCAACATCAGGGCAACAGCCGCGATCGCAGTGCGGCTATCGGCCTGATGTTCTCAGTCAGCCTGGGCGCGTCAAAAGAACTGTGGGACAGCCGTCCCGCAGGGAGCGGCTGGAGCTGGAAGGACTTCGCCTGGGATGTTGCAGGCGCGTCTACCGGCTATGCGGTCTGGCAACTGGCACATTATTAGAGGCGCAGACCTTTCCCCTTCCCATGCAGCATCAGCGATACTAAAAACGCGACAATTGCCAGCGCGGTGACGTACCAGAAGAATGTCGTTTCCATACCGACAGACTTCAGGGATAACGCCACATATTCAGCTGAGCCACCAAACAGGGCATTAGCCACCGCATAAGATAAGCCAACTCCCAGAGCGCGCACCTGCGCCGGGAACATCTCAGCCTTCAAAATACCGCTGATTGACGTATAGAAACTCACGATTAACAGGGCACACATCACCAGAGCAAACGCCATATACGGGGATGTTACGCTTTGCAATGCTGTCAGAATGGGAACAGTGAAAATCGCAGCCAACGCGCCAAAACACAGCATTGAAGTACGCCGGCCAATCTTATCTGACAAAGCGCCGAACAGCGGTTGAACCAGCATGAACACACACAGTGCCGCCGTCATAATCCCGCTGGCTACGTTGGCATGCATACCAGCTGTATTGACCAGGTATTTCTGCATGTAGGTTGTGAACGTGTAAAAACACAACGAACCCGCGGCGGTAAAGCCAAGCACCATGACAAAGGCTTTGCGATTACGCCACAGACCTTTCAGGGAACCCGCTTCTTTCAGCGCGCGAACGTCCTGTTTCGAGGTTTCATCCAGTTGGCGACGCAGCCATAGCGCAACAATAGCCAGCACGGCGCCCAACGCAAATGGAATACGCCACCCCCACGCTCTGAGCGCAGAGTCTTCTAACGTGTGCTGTAATATGACCACAACCAACAATGCCAGTAACTGTCCGCCGATTAACGTCACGTACTGGAATGAAGCATAAAAACCTTTCTTACCTTCAACGGCAACTTCACTCATATAGGTCGCGCTGGTTCCGTATTCACCACCTACAGATAACCCCTGGAATAGTCTGGCCAGCAGTAATAACGCAGGGGCCCAGGTACCGATAGTTTCATATCCCGGTAGACAAGCGATCACCAACGATCCCATACACATCATACAAACGGACAGCAACATGGACTTTTTACGCCCGTGCTTATCCGCAATACGGCCAAACAACCAGCCTCCAATTGGTCGCATCAAGAAGCCTGCGGCAAACACGCCGGCGGTTTGTAAGAGTTGTGTGGTGGTATTTCCTGATGGGAAAAAGATATGAGCAAAATAAAGAGAACAGAAAGAGTAGATATAGAAATCAAACCATTCGACCAGATTCCCTGATGATGCTCCGACAATCGCCCATATACGACGGCGGGTATCGCCGTCTGCCAGAGCCCCGTTCTCAGTTACACTACTATCAGCCATTAGAATTGTACCCCTGCCAACGATCGCATGAATTTATCAATGATGGTTGTGTGTTTTTTGGTGAATTAAATGTTATATAATTGTTATATATTATTATGCAGGAAAGATCACAGTTTTAATTAGCAGAGAAAGGATTCAGATATGTTCGAGGGAGAGATCCGTGACAGTGTGCTTTTGTTAATCGATTAAGGTGGTTAGGTCGAATCCAGCAATCTGCCGCCGGAATTACGTGATGCGCTGCGCTTATCAGGCCTGCACAATACGTTCAGCCCGGCGGTTTTACCCCGCACACACGCAAAAAAGCCCATCC
>NZ_JAOWEE010000018.1:0-268 GCF_030334295.1 Citrobacter sp. Cf088 | reverse complement strand
CAGTAAAGATGGTGGAGCTATGCGGGATCGAACCGCAGACCTCCTGCGTGCAAGGCAGGCGCTCTCCCAGCTGAGCTATAACCCCATCGTAAATGCTAATCTCTGTACCCTAATTCGTTTCCGGGCAAGGCGCGGTGGTGCGAAGCATACTGAAGTATGCGAGCATCGCCGTAACACAGCACGGAGGCGAATTTGGTAGGCCTGAGTGGACTTGAACCACCGACCTCACCCTTATCAGGGGTGCGCTCTAACCACCTGAGCTACAAGC
>NZ_JAOWEE010000017.1:0-212 GCF_030334295.1 Citrobacter sp. Cf088 | reverse complement strand
GCCACTGAGCTGGATACTGAAGAGTATGCCAAAAAGACAGGCTCAACCCTCAAGTGGCTATCCCCGCTTCCACGTGATTTTCGTCCCCCCAATCCGCTGGGGATTTACGACATGGCCGGAAACGGCTGGGAGTGGATGAAGGACTGGTATGACCCGGAATACTACAGCCATTCGCCGGTAAAAGACCCGCAGGGCCCGGAGCAGCCGGTATT
>NZ_JAOWEE010000016.1:0-383 GCF_030334295.1 Citrobacter sp. Cf088 | reverse complement strand
CACCGCCTTCCACAAATACCTGCTCTGACTTTATCTGCGCCACAAATTCCTGCAGCCGGGCCTGGTCTTCCGCACTGTGCAGGGGTTTGACTGAGGCGGGGTTTTGATCGCAGCCAGCTGCTGCGACCATCACAATGGCGCACAGCCACAACCTGTCGTTTTTCATTATCACAGCCCTCACTTCACCGGACTCGGGTGGTTAACGGCGCATCGCACGGTTTTGTCGGTTGGTGGATAACCTTTATTTCCTGGGTCGGTTTTATAGCGCACCATGGTCAGCCCGAGCCCCGGCCCTGAATAGTTCTGGCTGCGCAGCACCCGCGTGTAGTACCCGTCCGGGTCTTTAAATACCGGCTGCTCCGGGCCCTGCGGGTCTTTTACCG
>NZ_JAOWEE010000015.1:0-103796 GCF_030334295.1 Citrobacter sp. Cf088 | reverse complement strand
GGAGGGTGGCGGGCAGGACGCCCGCCATAAACTGGCAGGCATCAAATAAAGTGAAGAAGCCCATCCTGACGGATGGGCTTCTTTGCGTGTGTGCGGGGTAAAACCGCCGGGCTGAACGTATTGTGCAGGCCTGATCAGTGCAGCGCATCAGGCAATAAGTACGGCTACCCGTGTACGAGGTTGAGTAACGGGTATGCTCGTCCGAGATCGTCCACCTCTGTACGTCCCGTCACAGTAAATCCCATCTTCTTATAGAATCCAACTGCCTGCTCATTCTGTTCATTAACGTTGGTTGTCAGCGTTGAACTCATTGATAAAGCATGTTCAATTAGCAGTTTACCAACGCCACTACCACGCACATCCGGATCGACAAACAACGCATCCATATGCTGATCGCTCAGAAGCATAAAGGCGACAGGCTCATCTTGTTCTGTCACTGCAACCCATAGCGGAGCTTCTGGTAAAAATGAACTTACCAGCTCTTCCAGCTCAATCCGATACTCCGCAGAGAGGAAATGGTGCGTCGCATCGACAGAACGACACCAAATAGATATGAGCTTATCGCCTTCGTCCTTACGCGAACGACGAATGGTAAAGGGCATAGCATTCTCCTTTTATCTTTACTGCACTATTCTACAGCAAGGGCCGTGAAACTTTCTCAACTTGAGGATGCAGGCTCGACATTCGCATGATTCCTGGGTATCTTCAGCTATCTGGATGTCTAAACGTTTAAACGTATGTAGTGAGGTTATCAGGTTATGCCAATTCGCGTGCAGGACGAGCTACCCGCCGTCAATTTCTTGCGTGAGGAAAACGTCTTTGTGATGACGACATCCCGCGCTTCCGGTCAGGAAATTCGACCACTGAAGGTGCTCATCCTCAACCTGATGCCCAAGAAGATTGAAACGGAAAACCAGTTCCTGCGCTTACTGTCTAACTCACCGCTACAGGTAGATGTTCAGCTATTGCGCATCGATGCTCGCGAGTCACGTAACACCCCTACGGAGCATCTGAATAACTTTTACTGTAATTTCGAGGATATCTGCGAGCAGAACTTTGACGGACTGATCGTGACCGGCGCGCCGTTGGGTCTGGTTGAATTTAATGACGTGGCTTACTGGCCGCAGATTCAACAAGTGCTTGAATGGGCGAAAGATCACGTTACCTCAACGCTATTTGTTTGTTGGGCGGTGCAGGCCGCGCTGAATATCCTGTACGGAATTCCTAAGCAAACCCGTACGGACAAACTCTCAGGCGTCTATGAGCACCATATTCTGCATCCTCATGCGCTGCTGACGCGTGGATTCGATGATGCGTTCCTGGCTCCGCATTCGCGCTATGCCGATTTTCCTGCTGCGATTATTCGCGACTACACCGATCTCGAGATTTTTGCTGAAACCGAAGAGGGAGATGCCTACCTGTTTGCCAGCAAAGATAAACGAATTGCCTTTGTGACGGGCCATCCGGAATATGATGCCCATACGCTCGGCAGTGAGTATTTTCGTGACGTCGAAGCGGGCCTAACGCCGGAAGTGCCCTATAACTACTTCCCGAAAGATGACCCGCAAAACAAACCGCGGGCAACCTGGCGTAGCCACGGTAATCTGTTGTTTACCAACTGGCTCAACTATTACGTCTACCAGATCACGCCATATGATCTGCGTCACATGAATCCAACGCTGGATTAATCTTCTGTAGCAGACGATCCTTAAGCGTTTCAGCATATTGAATCAGGCACCTTCGGGTGCCTTTTTTATTTCCGAAACGCACCTCACGGTGTAATTAAATTTTATTTATATTGTTATCAATAGGTTAATTGATAATTAAATTAAAAATGGAAATTGTTTTTGATTTTGAAATTTAAATGAGTAGTCTTAGTTGTGCTGAACGAAAAGCGCACAACGATCCTTCGTTCGCATTGGGGATGTGTTTGGATCAATGACGAGGAACTACGCAATGAATCAACAGGCAACGACAACCGATGAACTGGTCTTCACCAGGGCGCGTGGCGAACAGGAGCAACAAATTCTGACCGCTGAAGCAGTAGAGTTTCTGACTGAACTGGTGACAAGATTTACGCCAAAACGCAATAAACTTCTGGCTGCACGTATTCAGCAGCAGCAGGATATTGATGACGGTAAGTTGCCTGATTTTATTTCGGAAACAGCTTCCATTCGTGAGGGTGACTGGAAGATTCGCGGTATTCCTGATGATTTACTGGATCGTCGCGTAGAGATAACCGGACCCGTTGAGCGCAAGATGGTTATCAACGCGCTGAACGCGAACGTCAAAGTCTTTATGGCTGACTTCGAAGATTCGCTGGCTCCTGAGTGGAGCAAAGTTATCGACGGGCAGATAAACCTGCGCGATGCGGTCAATGGCACCATTAGCTATACCAACGAAGCGGGTAAAATTTACCAGCTCAAACCTAATCCGGCTCTGTTGGTATGCCGCGTTCGTGGTCTGCATCTGCCGGAAAAACACGTCACCTGGCGTGGCGAATCCATCCCGGGCAGCCTGTTCGATTTTGCCCTCTATTTCTTCCACAACTACAAAACGTTGCTGGCAAAAGGTAGCGGCCCTTACTTCTACCTGCCAAAAACGCAGGCCTGGCAAGAAGCAGCATGGTGGAGCGAAGTGTTCAGCTATGCAGAAGATCGCTTTAACCTGCCGCGCGGCACCATCAAAGCGACTCTGCTGATTGAAACGCTGCCGGCCGTCTTCCAGATGGACGAAATTCTGCACGCCCTGCGTGACCATATTGTGGGTCTGAACTGCGGTCGCTGGGACTACATTTTCAGCTATATCAAAACGCTGAAGAACCATCCGGATCGCGTGCTACCGGACCGTCAGGTGGTGACGATGGATAAGCCATTCCTCAGCGCCTATTCGCGTCTGCTGATTAAAACCTGTCATAAACGTGGCGCATTCGCGATGGGCGGCATGGCAGCGTTCATTCCCAGCAAAGATGCGGAACGTAACAATCAGGTTCTGACCAAGGTAAAAGCGGACAAAGCGCTGGAAGCCAATAACGGTCATGACGGCACATGGATTGCCCATCCGGGACTGGCAGATACCGCAATGGCGGTGTTCAACGACGTGCTCGGTGAAAACAAAAATCAGCTGTTCGTGACCCGTGAAGAAGATGCGCCGATTACCGCAGAACAACTGCTGGCGCCTTGTGAAGGTGAGCGTACTGAAGAAGGCATGCGCGCCAACATTCGTGTTGCGGTGCAGTACATCGAAGCGTGGATCTCCGGTAACGGCTGCGTACCGATTTACGGTCTGATGGAAGATGCGGCCACTGCCGAAATCTCCCGTACCTCCATCTGGCAGTGGATCCACCACCAGAAGACGCTCAGCAACGGCAAGCCGGTTACCAAACCGCTGTTCCGTCAGATGCTGGCCGAAGAGATGCTGGTGATTCAGGACGAGCTGGGCGAACACCGCTACAGCAGCGGGCGTTTTGACGATGCCGCGCGCCTGATGGAGCAAATCACTACCTCTGATGAATTGATCGATTTCTTGACCCTGCCAGGCTACCGCCTGCTGGCGTAATCCACCACATAACAATATGGAGCATCTGCACATGAAAACCCGTACTCAACAAATCGAAGAATTACAGAAAGAATGGACTCAACCGCGCTGGGAAGGCATCACCCGTCCATATAGCGCGGAGGAAGTGGTGAAATTACGTGGCTCGGTCAACCCGGAATGCACGCTGGCTCAGCTTGGCGCGGCGAAAATGTGGCGTCTGCTGCACGGCGAATCGAAGAAAGGTTATATCAACAGCCTCGGCGCGCTGACTGGCGGTCAGGCGCTGCAGCAGGCGAAAGCCGGTATTGAAGCGGTCTACCTTTCAGGCTGGCAGGTGGCGGCAGATGCCAACCTGGCATCTAGCATGTACCCGGACCAATCGCTGTATCCGGCGAACTCCGTCCCGGCAGTGGTGGATCGGATCAACAACACATTCCGTCGCGCCGATCAGATCCAATGGTCAACCGGTATTGAACCGAACGATCCGCGCTATGTGGATTACTTCCTGCCGATCGTTGCCGATGCGGAAGCGGGTTTTGGCGGCGTACTGAACGCGTTTGAACTGATGAAATCGATGATTGAGGCTGGTGCAGCGGCCGTTCACTTCGAAGATCAGCTCGCATCGGTAAAAAAATGTGGTCACATGGGCGGCAAAGTTCTGGTGCCGACTCAGGAAGCTATCCAGAAACTGGTGGCCGCCCGTCTGGCAGCCGACGTCATGGGTGTTCCGACGCTGGTTATTGCGCGTACTGATGCTGACGCAGCCGATCTGATAACGTCTGACTGCGACCCATACGACAGCGAGTTCATCACCGGCGAACGTACCAGCGAAGGGTTCTACCGTACGCATGCGGGTATTGAGCAGGCGATCAGCCGTGGTCTGGCCTATGCACCTTATGCGGATCTGGTGTGGTGTGAAACCTCCACGCCGGATCTCGAACTGGCGAAGCGCTTTGCCGATGCGATTCACGCGAAATTCCCCGGCAAACTGCTGGCCTACAACTGTTCGCCGTCATTTAACTGGCAGAAAAACCTGGACGACAAAACTATTGCCAGCTTCCAGCAGCAACTGTCGGATATGGGTTACAAATACCAGTTCATTACCCTGGCGGGCATCCACAGCATGTGGTTCAACATGTTCGACCTCGCACACTCCTATGCGCAGGGTGAAGGCATGCGCCACTATGTTGAGAAGGTTCAGCAGCCAGAATTTGCGGCGGCTAAAGACGGTTACACCTTCGTGTCCCATCAGCAGGAAGTGGGTACAGGCTACTTCGACAAAGTAACTACTATCATTCAGGGCGGCGCTTCCTCGGTGACCGCGCTGACCGGCTCGACCGAAGAATCGCAGTTTTGATTAATGCCCGGTGGCGCTGTGCTTACCGGGCCTACGAAGGGATGTAGGCCGGATAAGCGAACGCGCCATCCGGCATGACGTTGTGCCGGATGGGAGAAGTCGATGACGCGTGGCCTGGAATTACTGATTGCTCAGACGATTTTGCAAGGTTTCGACGCCCAGTACGGGCGTTTTCTGGAAGTCACCTCCGGCGCGCAGCAGCGTTTTGAACATGCCGACTGGCATGCGGTTCAGCAGGCGATGAAAAGCCGTATTCACCTTTACGATCATCACGTAGGTCTGGTGGTGGAGCAGTTGCGCTGCATTACAGACGGCAAAAGTACCGACGCGGATTTTTTACTTCGCGTAAAAGAGCATTACACCCGGCTACTGCCGGATTACCCGCGCTTCGAGATTGCGGAGAGCTTTTTTAACTCCGTTTACTGTCGGTTATTTGACCACCGCTCGCTGACTCCCGAGCGGCTGTTTATTTTCAGTTCTCAGCCAGAGCGTCGTTTCCGCACGATCCCACGCCCGTTGGCGAAAGACTTTTTTCCTGATACCGGCTGGGAGTGGCTGCTAACTCGCGTCCTTAGCGATCTTCCCCTACGTCTTCCATGGCAGAATAAACATCGTGATATCCACTACATCATCGAACACCTGACCGAAACCCTGGGAACGGATGTGTTGCCAGGCTGCCATTTACAGGTGGCGAATGAACTGTTTTATCGTAACAAGGCCGCCTGGCTGGTCGGTAAGCTGATTACCCCTTCTGGAACGCTGCCGTTTTTACTGCCAATCCACCGGACAGACGAAGGTGAGTTGTTTGTCGATACCTGCCTGACCACGACGGCGGAGGCGAGCATTGTGTTTGGCTTCGCCCGCTCCTACTTTATGGTGTATGCCCCGCTGCCCGCGGCACTGGTGGAGTGGTTGCGCGAGATCCTGCCCGGTAAAACCACCGCTGAATTGTATATGGCGATTGGCTGTCAGAAGCATGCAAAAACGGAAAGTTATCGGGAGTATCTGCTCTACCTGGCCAACTGTGATGAGCAGTTTATTGAAGCGCCGGGGATTCGCGGTATGGTGATGCTGGTGTTTACCCTGCCGGGCTTTGACCGGGTGTTTAAAATCATTAAAGACAAATTTGCGCCGCAAAAAGAGATGTCTGCCGCCCACGTCCGCGCCTGTTATCAACTGGTCAAAGAGCACGATCGTGTGGGGCGGATGGCTGACACCCAGGAGTTCGAGAATTTTGTGCTGGATAAACGGCAAATCGATCCGGCGCTGATGGCGCTGTTATTGCAGGAAGCCCCGGAAAAAATTACCGATCTTGGCGATCAGATTGTCATTCGCCATCTGTATATCGAACGACGGATGGTGCCGCTGAATATCTGGCTGGAGCAGGTCGAAGGTCAACAACTGCGCGATGCCATTGAAGAGTACGGCAACGCGATTCGTCAGCTGGCCGCCGCCAATATTTTCCCCGGCGATATGCTGTTTAAGAACTTCGGCGTCACCCGTCACGGGCGCGTGGTGTTCTACGATTACGATGAAATCTGCTACATGACGGAGGTTAATTTCCGTCATATCCCGCCGCCACGCTACCCGGAAGATGAGATGAGCGCTGAGCCGTGGTACAGCGTATCGCCTGGAGATGTCTTCCCGGAAGAGTTTCGCCACTGGCTATGTGCCGACCCGCGTATCGGGCCGCTATTTGAAGAGATGCACGCTGAGTTGTTCAGCGCCGACTACTGGCGTGGTCTGCAAACGCGGATTAAAAACGGGCATGTGGAAGATGTTTACGCTTACCGACGCAAACAGCGTTTCAGCGTGCGTTATGAAACAGACCGTAGGCCGGGTAAGGCGTAGCTGCCACCCGGCAACCCCATCTTAACGAAATCCGCCGTACGCCAGCGTCACTTCTTTCGCCGCTTTGATCGCCATGGCGCCGAACTCGGTCACGCGATCGTCGGTAATACGCGAAATGGGTCCGGAGATGGAAATCGCGGCGAACGGCTCGCGGTGCTCGTCATAAATGCACGACGCCACGCAGCGCAGACCCAGCGCATGTTCCTCATCATCAAAGGAATAGCCGCGCTTGCGCGTCTGGGCCAAATCCTCTTTCAGATGCACTGGCGACACCAGCGTGGCGTGGGTATAAGCGTGTAGTCCTTTGCGGTGCAGCAACCCTGTCACCTGTTCTTCGCTCAGTTGGGATAAAAACGCTTTGCCCGCCCCGGAGGCGTGCATCGGCAGTTTGCCGCCGATAGGCGCGGACATGCGCATCAGTTGGGTGCACTGCACCTGGTCGATAATAATGGCCTGATGATCGCTTTGATCCAGCACGGCGAGGTTGACCGTCTCACCGGAGTCTTCCATCAGCTTGCGCAGGATCGGATGCACAATCGCCAGCAGATTACGACTTTGCAAAAAGCTGCTGCCGACGATAAACGCATGTGCGCCTACGGCCCAATGCCCTAATTCACCGACCTGGCGAACAAATCCCTGCTGCTGCATGGTGGTCAATAATCGGTGAGTCGTGGAGTTTGGCAGGCCGGCCTGCTGCGCCAGCTCGGTCAGCGCCACGCTGCCGTTGGATTCCGCAATCCACTCCAGTAGCTTCAGGCCGCGCGTCAGGGACTGAACCTGCCCGGTTGCGGGCGCAGTAGTAGCGGCGGGTTTTCTACCGCGTTTCGCGGGAACGGGGGCAACCATGGCAGACTCCTTTTCTGTATCGTGGAAATCATTTTCGTTTTATTCAATTATAATGCAAGAATTCCTGTACTGATCGGATGAGTGAAGCTGAACATGTCTCATGTTGGCCGTTGTTCTCTTTTCCGCCTCTCAGGTTTGTGCCAGTATGGCCTGTTGAGTTTTTTTCGGTCTGGTTGAGCGTTGTCGGGAGCGAGTGTGAGCAGCAAAGTAGAACAATTACGTCAGCAGTTAAATGAACGTATTCTGGTGCTGGACGGCGGTATGGGCACCATGATCCAGGGATATCGTCTGAGCGAAGAGGATTTCCGCGGCGAACGCTTTGCCGAATGGCCGTGCGATCTGAAAGGCAACAACGACCTGTTGGTGCTCAGCAAACCGGAGGTGATCGCCGCGATTCACAACGCCTACTTCGAGGCGGGCGCGGACATAATCGAAACCAACACCTTTAACTCCACGACTATCGCCATGGCGGATTACCAGATGGAATCCCTGTCGGCGGAAATCAACTTTGCGGCAGCCAAACTGGCGCGCGCGGCGGCAGATGAATGGACGGCACGCACGCCGAACAAACCGCGCTACGTCGCGGGCGTGCTTGGCCCAACCAACCGTACGGCGTCTATCTCGCCCGACGTCAACGACCCGGCTTACCGCAATATTACCTTTGATCAGCTGGTGGCCGCCTACCGCGAATCCACCAAAGCGCTGGTGGAAGGCGGCAGTGACCTGATCCTGATTGAAACCGTTTTCGATACCCTCAACGCCAAAGCCGCTATTTTCGCGGTTAAAACTGAATTCGAAGCGCTGGGCGTTGAGCTGCCGATTATGCTCTCCGGCACCATCACCGACGCTTCCGGGCGTACGCTCTCCGGCCAGACCACCGAAGCATTCTACAACTCCCTGCGCCACGCCGATGCGCTGACTTTTGGTCTGAACTGTGCCTTAGGCCCGGACGAACTGCGCCAGTACGTGCAGGAACTGTCGCGTATTGCCGAATGCTACGTTACCGCGCACCCGAACGCCGGGCTGCCGAACGCCTTTGGTGAGTACGATCTCGATGCCGACACCATGGCGGCGCAAATCCGCGAATGGGCCGAGGCGGGCTTCCTGAATATTGTTGGCGGCTGCTGCGGCACCACGCCGGAACACATCGCCGCCATGAGTCGCGCAGTGGACGGACTGCCGCCACGCCGCTTGCCGGAAATCCCGGTTGCCTGCCGCCTTTCCGGCCTTGAGCCGCTGAACATCGGCGACGACAGCCTGTTTGTGAACGTCGGCGAGCGTACCAACGTTACCGGTTCGGCGAAGTTTAAACGCCTGATCAAAGAAGAGAAATACAGCGAAGCGCTGGATGTCGCCCGTCAGCAGGTGGAAAGCGGCGCGCAGATCATCGATATCAACATGGATGAGGGGATGCTCGACGCCGAAGCGGCGATGGTTCGTTTCCTCAACCTGATTGCCGGTGAACCGGATATCGCCCGCGTGCCGATTATGATCGACTCCTCGAAATGGGAAGTAATCGAAAAAGGGCTGAAGTGCATTCAGGGTAAAGGCATCGTTAACTCCATCTCGATGAAAGAGGGGGTTGAGACCTTTATCCATCACGCGAAGCTGCTGCGTCGCTACGGTGCTGCAGTGGTGGTGATGGCCTTTGACGAGCAGGGCCAGGCCGACACCCGCGCGCGTAAAATTGAGATCTGCCGTCGGGCGTACAAGATTCTTACTGAAGAGGTGGGCTTCCCGCCGGAAGATATTATCTTTGACCCGAACATCTTTGCCGTCGCGACCGGGATTGATGAACACAACAACTACGCGCAGGACTTTATCGGGGCCTGTGAAGACATCAAACGCGAACTGCCGCACGCGCTGATCTCCGGCGGAGTTTCTAACGTTTCATTCTCGTTCCGTGGCAACGACCCAGTACGTGAAGCCATTCACGCAGTATTCCTCTACTACGCCATTCGCAACGGTATGGACATGGGGATCGTCAACGCCGGACAACTGGCAATTTACGACGACCTGCCCGCCGAGCTGCGCGATGCAGTTGAGGACGTGATCCTCAACCGCCGTGACGATGGCACCGAACGACTGCTGGAGCTTGCTGAGAAGTATCGCGGCAGTAAAACCGACGACACGGCGAATGCCCAGACGGCGGAGTGGCGCAGTTGGGACGTGAAAAAGCGCCTCGAATACTCGCTGGTGAAAGGCATAACCGAGTTTATTGAGCTGGATACCGAAGAAGCTCGCCAGCAGGCTGCGCGCCCGATCGAGGTGATTGAAGGACCGCTGATGGACGGCATGAACGTGGTTGGCGACCTGTTCGGCGAGGGCAAAATGTTCCTGCCGCAGGTGGTGAAATCCGCCCGCGTGATGAAGCAGGCGGTGGCGTACCTCGAACCGTACATTGAGGCCAGCAAAGAGAAAGGTTCCAGCAACGGCAAAATGGTCATCGCAACCGTGAAGGGCGACGTGCACGATATCGGTAAAAATATCGTCGGCGTAGTGCTGCAATGTAACAACTACGAAATCGTCGATCTTGGCGTGATGGTGCCCGCGGAGAAAATCCTCAGAACGGCGCGTGAAGTGAATGCCGATCTGATTGGCCTTTCCGGGCTGATTACCCCATCGCTGGACGAAATGGTCAACGTGGCGAAAGAGATGGAGCGTCAGGGCTTCACTATTCCGCTGCTGATTGGCGGCGCGACCACCTCGAAAGCGCACACCGCAGTGAAAATTGAGCAGAACTACAGCGGCCCGACGGTGTACGTGCAGAACGCCTCGCGTACCGTTGGCGTCGTCGCTGCGCTGCTCTCTGACACCCAGCGTGATGACTTTGTCGCCCGTACGCGTAAAGAGTATGAAACCGTGCGTATCCAGCATGCGCGTAAGAAACCGCGTACTCCGCCCGTAACGTTACAGGCTGCCCGCGACAACGATCTGGCCTTTGACTGGGAAAACTACACCCCGCCGGTGGCGCACCGTCTGGGCGTACAGGAAGTGGAAGCCAGCATCGAAACCCTGCGCAACTACATCGACTGGACGCCGTTCTTTATGACCTGGTCGTTGGCCGGGAAATATCCGCGAATCCTCGAAGATGAAGTAGTGGGCGAAGAGGCGAAGCGCCTGTTCAAAGATGCCAACGACATGCTGGATAAACTCAGCGCTGAGAAGACGCTGAATCCGCGTGGCGTGGTGGGTTTATTCCCGGCCAACCGCGTGGGTGACGACATCGAGATTTACCGTGACGAGACGCGTACGCACGTCATCAACGTGAGTCATCACCTGCGCCAGCAGACGGAAAAAGTCGGTTTCGCCAACTACTGCTTGTCTGACTTTGTTGCGCCGAAACTGAGCGGTAAAGCGGATTACATCGGTGCTTTTGCGGTCACTGGTGGTCTGGAAGAAGATGCGCTGGCGGACGCCTTCGAAGCCCAGCATGACGACTACAACAAGATCATGGTGAAAGCGATCGCTGACCGTCTGGCGGAAGCGTTTGCAGAATATCTGCATGAGCGCGTGCGTAAAGTCTACTGGGGCTATGCGGCGAATGAGAATCTCAGTAACGAGGAGCTGATCCGCGAAAACTACCAGGGGATTCGCCCGGCACCGGGCTATCCGGCGTGTCCGGAACACACCGAAAAAGCCACCATTTGGGAACTGCTGGACGTGGAGGCGCATACCGGGATGAAGCTCACCGAATCCTTCGCCATGTGGCCAGGTGCGTCGGTTTCCGGCTGGTATTTCAGTCATCCGGACAGCAAGTACTACGCTGTGGCGCAAATCCAGCGCGATCAGGTTGAAGATTATGCCTTCCGTAAAGGGATGAGCGTGGCAGAAGTGGAGCGCTGGTTAGCGCCGAACCTCGGCTACGACGCCGACTGATTCACAAAACTGTCATCTTTATTTACAACAAACAGGGCGCTCAATGAGTGCCCTGTCTCTTTATTACGTTTAAACCCTTATACTGAAAGAAGGTTCGCGAGCGCTGTTTGCCGGATGGCGGCGTAAACGCCTTATCCGGCCTACAAGGGACATTCTGTAGGCCTGATAAGCGCAACGCCATCAGGCACGCTATCTGCGCCGAGCCCAGGAACATATAACGATAAGGAGTACTTGATTCCGTGTTAACTCTGTTACACCTGCTTTCTGCCGTCGCGATGCTGGTTTGGGGGACGCATATTGTGCGTACCGGTGTGATGCGCGTCTTCGGCGCCCGCTTGCGTACCGTGCTCAGCCGTAGCGTTGAAAAGAAGCCGCTCGCCTTTTGTGCGGGTATCGGCGTGACGGCGCTGGTGCAAAGCAGCAACGCCACCACAATGCTGGTGACCTCGTTTGTAGCACAAGATCTCGTGGCGCTGACTCCTGCGCTGGTGATTGTGCTCGGTGCCGACGTGGGGACCGCGCTGATGGCGCGTATCCTGACCTTCGATCTCTCCTGGCTGTCGCCACTGCTGATTTTTATCGGCGTGATCTTCTTTCTCGGCCGTAAGCAGTCCCGCGTGGGGCAACTGGGGCGGGTCGGTATTGGACTGGGGCTGATTTTACTGGCGCTGGAGCTGATTGTGCAGGCAGTAACGCCGATCACTCAGGCTAATGGCGTACAGGTTATTTTCGCCTCACTTACCGGCGATATCATGCTGGATGCGCTGATTGGCGCCATGTTTGCGATTATCAGTTACTCCAGCCTGGCGGCGGTACTGCTGACGGCAACGCTGACCGCGGCGGGCATTATCTCGTTCCCGGTAGCGTTGTGTCTGGTGATTGGCGCCAACCTCGGCTCTGGTCTGTTGGCGATGCTCAACAACAGTGCTGCGAATGCTGCTGCCCGTCGTGTGGCGCTCGGCAGCCTGCTGTTTAAGCTGGTGGGCAGCCTGATTATCCTGCCGTTTGTTCATCCGCTGGCCAATCTGATGGGTGAACTACCGCTGCCGAAATCTGAACTGGTTATCTACTTCCACGTCTTCTACAACCTGGTGCGCTGCGTGGCGATGGTGCCGTTCGCCGAACCGATGGCGCGTTTTTGTAAGCGCATCATCCGCGATGAGCCGGAGCTGGATGCACATCTGAAGCCCAAACATCTGGACGTCAGTGCGCTGGATACGCCGACGCTCGCTCTGGCTAATGCCGCTCGTGAAGCGCTGCGTATTGGCGACGCAATGGAGCAGATGATGGACGGGTTGAAGAAGGTGATGCACGGCGAGCCGCGCGAAGAGAAAGAGTTGCGCAGGATGGCGGATGACATCAACGTGCTGTATACGGCGATTAAGCTCTATCTGGCGCGGATGCCAAAGGATGAACTGGCGGAAGAGGAATCACGCCGTTGGGCGGAGATTATCGAAATGTCGCTCAACCTCGAACAGGCTTCCGATATCGTTGAACGTATGGGCAGCGAGATTGCCGATAAGTCGCTGGCCGCCCGTCGGGCATTCTCGGTAGAAGGGCTGAAAGAGCTGGATGCACTTTACGATCAGCTGCTCAGCAATCTGCAGCTGGCGATGTCGGTGTTCTTCTCGGGCGATGTGACCAGTGCCCGTCGTCTACGCCGCAGCAAGCACCGTTTCCGTATTCTCAACCGTCGTTATTCGCATGCGCACGTTGACCGACTGCATCAGCAGAACGTGCAAAGCATCGAGACCAGTTCCCTGCACCTGGCGCTGTTGGGCGATATGCAGCGTCTGAACTCGCTGTTTTGCTCCGTGGCCTACAGCGTGCTGGAACAACCGGATGAAGACGATGAGCGGGATGATTATTGAGTGAGGTGAAGCGGTAGGCCGGATAAGGCATTTATGCCGCCATCCGGCATCAGACAACAAATCAACTAAAAGCAGTGGCCTGCTTCAACAGCAACCGCCTCTTCACCCGCTTTAAAGATATACGTGGTGTTCGGGCCGCCGAGCACGGACTTACCGTTACTCACCTTGATCCAGTTACCTTCCGGCAAGCCAATCACCGTCAGCTCCGGTGCCACAACCAGCAGTTCGCGGATACGCTGTTCACGCGTTTCGCCTTTGTGGCCTTCCGGCAGCGCGTTGGTGAAATGTGGGTTAATCTGCAGCGGGAACAGACCCAGCGCATCAAAGCCTTTGGGATCGACAATCGGCATGTCGTTGGTGGTGCGGATGGTCTGGCAGGCAAGGTTGGAACCCGCGCTCCAGCCGATGTACAGCGCACCGCGTTTGACGACATCCACGATCGGCGCCAGCAACCCGCGCTCACGACTCTCTTTCAGCAACTGGAAGGTATTCCCGCCGCCGACAATCACCAGCTCGGCGTTTTCAATGGCTGCAATTGGATCGGCAACGGTATGAATACCGGTAACGTTAACGCCCATTGGCGCAAAGATGGCTGCCGTTTTCGCCGTGTACTCATCCCAGGTTTGCGTCACGCCGGCGAACGGAATAAACACCGCCGTACGGCGACCATTCAGTTGCTCTGCGATCAGCGGCAGCGCATGTTCCATCCAGCCTTTGCCCGGCAGCGTCGAGTTACTCAATAAAAGCAGTTCCATCATTTCTCCATGTAATCAGAAAATTACAAACCGCGCTAATGCTACCACTATCAGCCTGACGCCTTACTGATATGGCTCACGATGTTGGAAGTGAGGTTCTGGAAAGCGCCTCGCAGACTGGCGTTTTATTTCGGCTGAAAGGGAGATTGTTGATTTATTCTTCTGGTGGGTAATGGTGTTTTATACCTAAATGGATATAATCAAGAGGAAAGGATGACGAAACCACTTTACTGGGTTGGGCAGGCCAGAAAAGACCTGATTGCAATGCCAGAACACGTTCGGGATACGTTTGGGTTTGCTCTTTGGCTTGCGCAGCAGGGTAAACAGCATTCACAGACTAAACCATTAAAAGGATTTGGTGGAGCGGGGGTTCTGGAAGTCGTTGAGGATTATCACGGCAACGCCTGGCGGGCGGTTTACACCATCCAGTTGAAAAATGCGGTTTATGTTCTCCATGTTTTTCAGAAGAAGTCCGTTTCCGGGAAAGCAACCCCGAAACCTGAAATTGACCTGATTTATCAGCGGCTCAAGGCTGCACAGCGCCATGCGCAGGAGAGTGGATATGTCACATGATGTCGAAACCAGTAGCGGTAATGTTTACGCCGATTTAGGTGCGTATGACGCAGAACAGATGCAGTTGAAAGCGCAGCTGGCAATGGTGATTGGTGAGATTTTGCAACGCAAAGGGTTAACGCAGCAGCAGTCCGCGCAGCTACTGGGAATGACGCAGCCTAAACTTTCCAACCTGCTACGTGGTCAGTTTCGTGGTATCAGTGAAGTAAAGATGCTCGAATGCCTGGTGAGACTGGGTCGTGATGTAGAGATTGTTGTTGGGAAAGAGGGCAATATGTCAGGAAAGCTGAAAGTGAAATTTGGCTGATATCCAATTTCAAACCTTAACTGTCAATCCAATACCGAGCGCCTTCATCACCGCCAGCGTGGTTTTCAGCGTCGGGTTTCCTTTCTCACTAAACGAGCGGTAGAGTTGTTCGCGGGATAATCCCGTTTCTGCCGCGATGTTCGCCATTCCCTTAGCGCGTGCCACCACGCCCAACGCTTTTGCAATGTACGTTGCATCGCCTGTTTCGAGGGCATCCGCCATAAATACAGCAATTTCTTCATCATCAACCAGCGCAGCAGCGGGATCGTACTGAGTAAGCTTATTCATGGCGGAAGGTCTCCTGATAGTCCAGTGAACGGGCGAGCATTCTCCAATAGGTTTAACATCGCCAGCTAAACCATTCGCCAGTCGAAAAAGTCGTGCGGCAATGAGCGTTTTGGCCCTGCGATCCAGTAGATTCTGTTCCCAGCGTTGGAAAACCGTGGTCTGAAGAATTTCCATGATTACGTTCCATGTATTTTATAAACTACATTATGAATTGACAAGTTGAAAGTAGAGAATAAAAAACTGGGATGTAAGAGGAAATGCTGGTGGGCGTAAACAGGAAAGCGCCTCGCAGTAATGCGTAATTTTCCAGGATGCTGCGGTTTATACGAGAAACGGTAACAGGGGAAAGGGGCTGCTTTGTGCTCTAAGCAGATCTCCAGAAAACGATACATAATGCCGATCGCTAGACTTCGATCCCTTTCTGCTTCAGCTCTTTTCTAATCACACGTTTAATCCAGGCTGCCAACGATTCATCGCCAGCCTGCCGCTGTGCTTCTTCCATCGCTTTGCGCAGTTCCGGATCCAGACGGAATTGAAACGGGGGATTGCCTCTTCTTTCGTTCATGTGTGTTGATACCTTAATTACACAAGAGTAGTGTGAGTATGTGTGATGACACATTACTCTCACACACCAAAAATGACAACGCCCCGAAAGTGCGGGAACACGATCAGGGCGTCTAACCACAACATTATACGAGGTAATGCTATGGCTGATGCTAATAGTATCACTAACGCCTGTTTTGCGTCTTCTTCTCTCATACCGCAAGCCGATCTGTTTTATTCTCCACTCGCCGAGGCGTTTCGCCATCTTGATTGTCGCCATCTCACCACCGAAGAAAATCTGGCGCTATCGTTTGGCTGTGAAGAGGTGCTGGCAGGGTTGTACCAGACGCTGAATTTTATGGGCGAAAGCCTGCTGACTATGTCAGGTGAAAGTCAGGGACATTTTTCCCATGAGAGCGTATGCCAGTTAGGACACAGTCTGGTAAACATCAGCCAGTTGATTCCCGCGCTGGCGCGGTTGGAAGCGAAAGCCGATCAGACGCTGTTTGCTGTTGCGTAGAACTTAAAAAAGAGCGCCCATCCCCGGCGCTCTGTTCCTGCTCCTTTACCCCGCCCGCGCAAATTCTGCTGCTTCGGCAATCAGCGCGTCATCCGGGCGCACGTCGGTGTACATGGCGAATTGCTCTACGGCCTGTAAGGCAATCACCTCTGCGCCGCTGATGGTCTTTTTACCCAACTGCTGTGCCAGCTTAATCACCGGCGTTTCCGGCGGCAGAGCGACCACGTCAAACACTATGCTGGCGGTCGCAACCATCGCTTCGCTGTAGGCCAGTTCATCACACTCTTTCCCGCCCGCCATGCCGACGGGCGTCACGTTGACCAGAATATCGCAGGCAATTCCATCCGGCTGCGGCTGCCACTGGAAACCGTACTGCTTTGCCAGCGTAGTGCCGCTCTCTCGATTACGTGCGGCAATGATTACATCCGTAAACCCCGCATCGCGAAAGGCGGCAATCACCGCTTTGCCCATGCCGCCGCTGCCGCGAATCATGACGCGTGCGCTGCTATTGAGCTGGTGGCTGGCAATCAGACTTTTTACCGCAATATAGTCGGTGTTAAATCCCGTCAGCGTGCCGTTGTCATTGACGATGGTGTTGACGGAATCAATCGCTTTTGCGGAAGGGTCGATGGCATCCAGAAACGGCATGCAACTTTCTTTGAACGGCATTGAGACCGCGCAACCGCGGATCCCTAGCGCGCGAACGCCTTTTACCGCAGCCTCAATATCCTGCGTAGTAAAGGCTTTGTAGATAAAGTTTAACCCTAACTTCTCATACAGATAGTTGTGAAATCGCGTGCCGAAGTTACCGGGGCGACCGGCAAGCGACATGCACAACTGGGTATCGCGGTTAATCATGTTAAATCTCCCGGGCATGAGACAATACGTACTGTTCGGCTTCCTGCGACCAGACCCCCTGATGACGCTCCAGGATATCGCGCAAGGCTGGATCATCAATCTGCGTGAGCGCGGTTAATGGTAAGGCTTTGCCGGTGTAAACCAGTTTTTTCCCGCCGCCGACTGTTGGCAGTTCCAGCGTTGTTTCACCTGCCGCATTTAACCCCAGAATGTGCGTCACCACTTTTGCCGCCTGAACTTTCTTCTCTTCGATCAGTTTTACCGCCGCGCGCATGTCGTCGGTATTGCCGCCAGACGTCCCAACATAATGGGTGAAGGCGTAGTGTACGTCGTAGAAGTTAATCGGCGCGCTAAACTGCTTATCCTGCGGACCAGCAAAGAAGTTCATGCAACCATCGGCAGCCAGCAGGGAAGAGGCCAGCGTAACCAGCTGTTCGTTGGGCACAAACACAAAGATGTCATCAAACCCGTGCCCGCCGCTCAGCGCCATCAAGGTGTCATAACTCGCATCCTGGGCGTGGAGATAATGGATCAACGTTTGTGGTTCTGATGGATAGTGCTTGCGGGCGTAGCTCAACTTGTCGTTATTGGTGTCGGTTACCACCAGCAGCGCCGGGTTAACCGGGCCATGCAGTGCATAGTCGATCGCCAGTAGTCCCATCGGACCGGTGCCGCCGAGTATCAGTGTATGTCCCTGCGGACGAATGCCCATCTTATGGTTATAAGAGCCTTCCTGCAGGTGATAGTTGGCGTTGAATGCGCCAATCACGCAGGATAGCGGCTCAACCAGCGAACCTTCAAAATAGGTTTCACCTTCGTAGGCCAACAGGCAGTCCTGCTCCATGACTTCATCAGGAATGATGACGTGCGTGGCTTCACCGCCCACCCACGGGAAGGAGTAGCCGGGACAGTCCGGGCGATCCGGCAGTTGCAGGTTAGCCTGAATGACATAGCGCTGGCCGGGCTGAAACTTATGCTGCCATTTTTTGCCTACGGCAATAATGTCGCCGCAAAACTCATGACCGATGATGATCGGGTTGGTGGCCACATCGTCCGGCACCTTTTTGTGGTTCTCGCCCTGGTTAGCCTCTTTCCAGGAAGAAAGGCACAGGCTGTCGGTTACGACTGAGGCCAGAATTTCGTCATCCCGCATTTCAGGAAGGTCGAAAGTTTCCAGGCGCAGATCGCGTTTACCATAAAGACGTAAAGCTGTTGTTGTTTGCATTGTTACCACCTCTTCCTCTTTCGAAGACTATTTGTTGAAGTTGCCCCGGCATTGCCGGAGCGAAAAATCAGGACAGGAAGCCCAGTGCGTTACCGATAATTCCCAGCGCAAACAGGGCGAATATTAGCCATACCGGATTAATTTTCTTGTTGAGCAGACGCACCATCAGCAGCGTCAGACCCAACGCCAGCAGGCCGGGGCAGAGTTGGTCGAGAATGTTCTGCACGGTCATGGTGACGGTGGTGCCGTCTGCGCCAGGCGTTTGCGATACCACCAGCGGCACGTTGATGCTGGTCCATTTGGTGACCAATACTCCCATCACAAACAGGCCGAGAATCGATGCGCCTTCGGTCAGTTTCTGTAGCAGGTTGCCGCCCATGTCGCTGACGATGTTGACCCCTTTACGAAAGCCAAGCTGTAAGCCGTACCACTTCATTGCCAGACGTACTGCATTGAAAATAAAGAAGAACAATAGTGGGCCGAGAATGTTGCCGGACAGCGCCAGCGATGCGCCGAGCGCGGCGGTAATCGGGCGCAGCGTTCCCCATACCAGCGGATCGCCGACGCCGGCCAGCGGACCCATCAGCCCAACTTTGATACCGTTGATGGCACCGTCGTCAATTTCCGCACCGTTGGCGCGAGCTTCTTCCATCGCGGCGGTCACGCCAATCACCGGGCCGCAAACGGCAGGTGTGGTATTGAAGAACACCAGGTGCCGTTTGAGTGCTGCAACCTGGTCTTCTTTCAGCGGATACAGGCGCTTGATGGCAGGGATCATGTCGTAGCAAAAGCCCAACCCATGAATGCGTTCAAAGTTGAATGACGCCTGTTGCAGGTTGGAGCGAACGAACATGCTAAACAGGTCGGATTTGGTCAGTTTTTTCTGTTCCATGGCTGGCTCCATTAGTCATCAAGCTGATCGATAGCTTGAGAAGAGGCGGGTTGCGCCTGCGGTTCGGCTTTACGCCACTGTGGGTTCAACTGGATGTAGACCAGCGCGATAATCACGCCAACCCCACCGAAAGCCAGCAGGCTCAAATCGAGATAACCCCCAGCGATAAACCCGAGGAAGAAGAAGGGCATCAGGTACTTCACCCCCATCATGCGCAGCACCATGGCGTAGCCGACCACCACGATAAAGCCACCGGCAATCTGCAATCCGCGGGTGACGAATTCCGGAATGGCATTGAGCATATTGCTGACCATATCGGCGCTGACAAACAGCGAGACGATTAATGCAGGAATGGCAACGCGCAGCGCCTGTACACCGAGAGCGGAAACGTGCAGCATGTCGATGGTACGAAAGCGGGCGTCTTCGGCGGCTTTATCCGCCGCGTGCTGGAACACCACGGTGATGGTACGGGCGAATACCGTCAGTACCTGGCCTGCCGCCGCCACCGGCAGGGCGATGGCGATACCGGTAGCAATGCTTTGCTGACCGACGATAACCAGAATGGCAGAGATAATACTGGCGAGCGCCGAATCGGGAGACTGCGCTGCGCCGACGTTCATCCAACCCAGAGCGATTAACTCCAGCGTGCCGCCGAGCATAATCCCGGTTTTTAAATCACCGAGGATCAGGCCGATAACGGTACAAGCAATTAGCGGACGGTGGGTCTGGAACTCATCCAGCACGCTGCCCATTCCGGCAATACAGGAAAATAGGAATATGGCGATAATTTGTAGGGTACTTATTTCCATAATATGTCACCTTGTGAATGTGATCATCCCTGCCTGTTAAAGCATAAGTACACAGGCATTTTTATTTATTCAGCGAACGATTGTTCTTCTATTTTTTCGAGAATATTAATAGATGGATCGGATGCGACGACGCGTAAATCCAGCGTGACACCCAGTTTATCTAACTCACGAAACGCATGAATATCGTCGTTATCTAAAGAAACGGCTTTGGTTAATTGTTTTTTACCTGGTCGCCAGGCCATGCCGCCAATATTTAATGTGGTGATTTTTACCCCTTGTTTTACCATTGCTAATGCATCCTGCGGGCGGGTAAATAGATAAAAAACGGTTTCGTTCTGGTATTGCGGATTATGGTAAACTGCGACCGCCTTTTCGATATTAACAACGTTCACTTTCATTCCCGGCGGGGCGGCCTGACGTAATAATGTACGACGTACTTCATCGTTATAAACGTCGTCATTACAGATAATAATCCGTTGGGCATTTGCCACCTTCGACCAGACGGTGGTGACCTGACCGTGGATCAGGCGGTCATCAATACGAGCAAGGGTAATGTTCATCAGAAATCCTCTTCGGCCGTTTCCAGATGTTTCCAGACGACACAGGTTTGTTGAGCAATGGTCGTCAGGTGTTCGCACAGTTCATCCACATTCATGCTGCTTTGGTTGTCTACCAGCTCCAGCGCCAACGGCAGTGATAACCCGCTAATGACCCGTATCGCCGGATTGTGCATTGCCAGCGTCGCGGCAGCATTCCAGGGACTGCCACACTGCAAATCGACGGCAATCAGCCATTCATCGCCAGTGTGAATACTTACTAACTTTTTCAGCTTTTCCACGATGTCGCTGGCGTTCTCTCCGGGGACAAATGCCACGGCTTCAACGTTGGCATCACCGTAGACCATCTGTACCGATTCCAGCATGGCGCAGGCCAGTTTGCCGTGAGCACAGAAGATTGCATTGACCATAAAACCTCCTTAACCGCGCGTTTTTCCGCCAGCAATGTTAGTGGTTACTCCGGTTATGTAACTGGCGCGCTCAGACAAAAGATAACAAACAAAATCAGCGACTTCGCTTAAGCGCCCTGAGCGACCAATTGGGATCGCGTTCTTGGTGTAGCCCTCGCGCAGCTGTTCGACGGTGATGTTGCGAGTCCAGGCCAGCGCTTCTTCATATTCGGGGGTACGCAGTCCGGTTTTTTCCAGAATGCCAGGTGCAATGCCCACCACACGAATGCCGTGTTTGCCCAACTCTTTCGACCAGGAACGGGTAAAGCTATTCAATGCGGCTTTGGTGGCGGCATAGCAACTTTGGCCCTCTGAACCTTCCAGCCCGCTTTCTGAAGAGACATTCACAATCACGCCGTTACGCTGTTTTACCATTTGGCGTGCCGCTGCTTGCGACATTAAGAACACACCTTTCTGGTTGATATTCACCATTTTTTCAAAAGCGGCTTCGTTGAGTTCATATTGCCCGGCGGGGGCTTTTTCATCGACCAGCAGCCGCGGAAAATTAACGCCTGCGTTATTCACCAAACCATCGATACGCCCATAGCGGTGGATAATTTCGGTAACGGTATGATTAACTTCTTTGGCGCTGGAAATATCTGTCGGCCAGAAATGATATCCATTATGGCCTTCATATTTACCGTCACCACCGTGAATATCCGCCATTTGCACATTAGCGCCCTGCGCTAATAACTCTTCAACAATCGCCAGCCCAATACCGGATGCACCACCGGTAACAATAATGACTTTGCCCTGCAAGTTTAACCACGTTTGCATAATTAACTCCCGATTTCAGATAAGGGGATCCCACATAAAATTAATTATGGCAGGACCAATTAGAATTTATTTACTTCAACAATAATTCAGCGGTATGGCTGTTGGTGACTAAACAGTTAATATAATTCCCACGTAATGCGCCTAATATCCCACTGTATTTTTCTTCACCCATTGCAATGCCAATGGAGTAACGCGTCTGTTTTAATTTATTGGTTTCGATGGAGAGCGTCTTTTCACTCATATTGGTTTCTACGGTTACACCGTTGATATCGTAAAAGCGCGAGCAAATGTCTCCGGCGACCCGGCGAGCATGCAGGTCATCACTCTCTTCACTGCCGTAAAAAGCGTGCCAGTTGGCGCCATCACGTATTGCCGGAGATCCAATCCCGACCAGCGCGATGTCCAGATTATCCCAATAAGCGGAAATCGATTTAAAATGTCGTGACTGCATGATCCCGTTACGGATCAGCGGGTTTTCCAGCAGTGCCGGGAAATCTGCCAGGTGTGATTCCCCTTTAAGCTTTGCCGCAGCGCCGTAGGTTAGCGTATTGACGTGGTAGCGGCTTTCAAGCTTGCCGGACGGTCCGCCGATAATCGGCACGCAGATCAGCTGGCGCGACTGGCTGGCAGGGGATAACCCTTCCACCAGTCCCCGTACCGCGCGGCCCCATGAGAACCCGATAATGTCCCCAGGTTCCAGTAAGCGTTCCAGCAACTGTGCGCCGTGCACACCCATCATTGCGAGTTGTTCGTCTTCCTGTTCGCTGTCGCAGGAGACCACCACCGCTTCTTTCAAGCCAAATTTCTGTTTTAGCTGCTGTTCCAGCCACAGATTTTCGTTGTAGTCGTAATTAATGGCGATGGTGACGATACCCTGCTCGCGTCCACGTTTTAGCAAACGGCTGATCGTGGTGCGGTAAATACCCAGCTCGCGGGCGATTTGCGCTTGTGTCATATCCTGTTCGTAATACAGCTGCGCTATCTTTACGATTAGGCGGATATCATCGCTGTTTTCCGTCGCCATTTTTGGACTCCTGCACATTTGTGCAAATCACGAAATTGTCTTCTTGATCTGATATAACCCCAACTGTTCTCCATCTCAAAGCTATTTTCACTTATTTCAGTGCCCTGTAATGACCGATTGTGTTGCACATTTGATGTGGTGATGGCGTGCTGTCGGCACAGATGTGCTTGTCTCTCTAATGTATTGATTCTGCTTGTTTTCACCCAACAAAATTGCAGGGATGGATCGCTGACACTTTTGTGTCAAAAGGTGTGACGGATCACAAATAGCGCGTGGGCAGTCGAACACGATTATTTTTTATCGTCCGCAAGGTAGGGTATATTTCGCTTTTAATACACAAAAGCATTCAAGTTGTATCAAGGCGGCAAGGGAACGAATTCCTGGGAGCATAGATAACTATGTGACCAGGGTGAGTGAGGGCAGCCAACGCAGAGACGGCTTGAAGGATGAAGTGTATACAGGAGAAATTATGCTGCCCGACTCATCCATCCGATTAAATAAATACATCAGTGAAAGCGGAATCTGCTCGCGTCGCGAGGCGGATCGCTTTATCGAACAAGGGAATGTCTTCCTGAATGGTAAACGCGCCACCATCGGCGATCAGGTGATGCCTGGCGACGTCGTAAAAGTGAATGGTCGGTTGATTGAGCCGCGTGAAGCGGAAGATCTGGTTTTTATCGCGCTGAACAAGCCGGTAGGAATTGTCAGCACCACCGAAGACAGCGAACGCGACAACATTGTTGATTTCGTGAATCACAGCAAGCGCGTGTTCCCCATTGGCCGTCTGGATAAAGATTCCCAGGGGCTAATCTTTCTGACCAACCACGGCGACCTGGTGAATAAAATCCTGCGTGCCGGTAACGATCACGAAAAAGAGTATCTGGTGACGGTAGATAAGCCGGTCACTGATGACTTTATCCGTGGTATGGGGGCTGGTGTGCCAATCCTCGGTACCGTCACCAAGAAATGTAAGGTGAAGAAAGAAGCGCCGTTTGTGTTTCGCATCACGCTGATTCAGGGGCTGAACCGTCAGATCCGTCGTATGTGCGAACACTTTGGCTATGAAGTTACCAAGCTTGAGCGCACACGCATCATGAACGTGAGTTTGTCCGGTTTGCCACTGGGTGAATGGCGTGACCTGACGGATGACGAACTGATCGATCTGTTCAAGCTGATTGAGAATTCATCATCAGAAGCTAAACCGAAGTCGAAAGCGAAGCCAAAAGCCGCCACCGCAGGCATCAAGCGCCCGGTAGTGAAAATCGAAAAATCGGCGGAGAAAGAGAAATCGCGCCCGGCGGCAAACGGCAAGCGTTTTACCTCGCCGGGGCGTAAGAAGAAAGGACGTTAACGTCTGCCGCGCGTTGGCGTATTCGCCGACCAGGAGAATGACGCCTCTGAATCCGGTTTATAAGCCTGCTTTTTCTTCAATTGGCGGGCTTTTTTAGCTTCTGCTTCGCGCAAGGCCATCAGTTTATCGATGTACTCTTTCTTGATGCTGTTTGTTTCAGCGTTGGTCAGCAGGCGACCATGTGCAATGCGCGCGCGGTCAAGCAGCGTTTTCAGTTCACGCTGTTCGCGCTCGGTCATCTCTTTTTGGGTAATGCGGGGGAGTGCCATACGGGTGCCCTCTGTTAGCCGATATCCTCAGTGTACGGTAATTCGTGCAGAATAAAACTAATCCTGAAAGAGCCTCGCAAAATATAGCTTGTTGAAGTGACGGAATTTCTATTCTGATTTAGCGTAATGACAGGAAAACGTGTGGGTTACAACATTTTATTGTTTGTATAAAATTTTATACAAGGATGTGTTATGCTTTCAATAAGGCGAGCCTTAAAGCCCATTGTCTGGATTGGCAGTTCATTTGATGATTTACGAAGCTTTCCTGAAGATATACGTAAAACCGCTGGTTTTCACATCGTTTACAGGCGGGATTAGAAGCAGCTGACTGGAAGCCGATGCCAGAGATAGGTCGCGGTGTTGAGGAGGTAAGGCTCAGGTATGAATCTGGCGCATACCGAATCATCTACATTGCTCGCTATGCTAACGCGGTCTATGTATTGCATTGCTTCAATAAAAAGACAAAACGTACTTCTGAGCACGATAACCACATTGCTAAAGTTAGATATCGAACGGCTTTGTAAGAAGACAGGAATCAGAAATGAACAATACCGTTGATAATAAGGTTCGCCATGTAACCTCTCCGGATGTCAATATTTTTGCCGAACTGGGGTTTGCAGAAGCGGAAGCGAAGAGCCTAAAGCATGATGCTGAATGTGAGGTAGAACAACTCATTCTCCTGAAGCAGCAGTTGATGCAAGAAATTTCCGGATGGATTCATGAAAACCATCTGAAACAAGCGGAAGCTGCTGTGAAACTGAATATTTCCCGGCCCCGTGTTTCAGATGTTGTTAATCAGAAAACCAACAAATTTACCCTTGATGCGCTGGTCATGATGCTGGTGAAATTAGGAAAACCAGTAACAGTTCAGATTGGGTAATATTAGATTTAGATATTGTTTCATTGTATCTGATCGCTGTGAGCGCTTTCCCAGCTTAGCCCAAAGCGGGCCAGATATTTGCGCAGGCGGTCTGCATCGTTAGGATTGGCTTTTTTCTGCCGCGAGACGGCAAAAAGCTCGCGTCCGGCTTCCGACAGCGACGCGCAGCGGCGGCACACTTCCAGTACCGTTTCTAACTGGCGGCGATCGAACAGGTCAATGTCTATATTAAGTTCAGGCTGCGGAGTGGCTATCTGCCAACTCTCCTTTAGCAGCGCAATCTCTTCTTCGACAAGGGATAAGGTGATGCGACCTTGTTCGGCAAGCGTCGCCATGCGCGCGATGGATGAACTTAGCTCGCGAAAGTTGCCGCGCCATTGCGCCTGTGGGGAGCAGGCAAATGCCAGATAGGAAGCGCGGGCTTCTTTATCGAAACGGATTTGCGTCTGTTTGCTGCTGGAGAAACGTTGCAGCTCATACTCGACGTTCGGCGCGATATCTTCCCGCCGCTGCGCCAGACCGGGCAGAGCGAAGCTCCACATATTGATACGCGCGTAGAGATCCTCGCGAAAGCGGCCTTCAGATACCCATTGCCGCATGTCGCGATGGGTGCCGGCAATCAACTGAAAATCGCTGTGTACTTCTTTGTCCGACCCAAACGGAAAAAAGGTTTTTTCTTCAATCGCTTTTAGCAGCATGGCCTGCTCATCCAGCCCTAATTCGGCGATCTCATCGAGAAACAGCACGCCGCCATCGGCCTCTCGCAGCAATCCGCTACGCGCCGTGAGCGCACCGGTAAACGCCCCCTTCACATGGCCGAACAGCGTGGACATCGCATTTTCGCCGCGCAGGGTTGCGCAGTTAACCGCCACCAGTTTTCCCGCTACCAGATGCCGCGACTGGCGTAGCTGGAAAATGCGTTTCGCGAGGAAGGATTTGCCCGCGCCGGTAGGGCCGGTGAGCAGGATCGGGTCGGTCGAACGCAGAGCGACCCGCTCAATGCGATCGATCAGTTTATTGAAGGTGGCGTTGTGCGTATCAATCCCGGCTTTCAGAAAAGAGACTGACTGCTGCTGTTCGCGCTGAAAACGGCTGGTGAGCGTGGCGTAGCGGCTTAAATCGAGATCGATAACCGAGCAGACGCCAGCGGCGACGGCCTCATCTGATGAACCGCGTGGCGCCGGGCCGGTTTGCAGCAGGCTGGCGGGCAGGTAGCGGGCTTCCGTCAGCAAAAACCAGCAGATTTGTGCCACGTGAGTCCCGGTGGTGATGTGCACCAGATACTCTTCGTTTTCCGTATCAAATTCATAATGCGTGGCAAAGTCGAGAAACGCGGCGTAGACCTCTTCAAAGTCCCACGGATCGTTAATGGTGACGGCATGCGGACGAACCTGGGTGTGCGGCGAAAGCAGCGCGACGTCTTCAATCAACCGTTGCGCCATGCTCTCATCGCGTGGCTGGTGGAGGAGTTCCAGCCTGTCGACAGGGAAATCGGGTTGTTGGCATAGCCCAACCGTGGGTCGCCACTTCTTAAACCGATTGGCCCGCTTGCCGCGCTTATCGAGCACCGTTCCCAGTACGCCAATCACTACCCGCCGTTTTTTCATGGTTTATCCAAAAAGATAAATAAGAGAATAAAAGATAAAAAAATTAACCCGTCGAGACAACCGCCATTATTGGCATCAATAATTAAAATTATAAAAATCAATTAATTAAAAATTAAATATGCCTGTTTTAATTCCTGGCACGCTTCTGGCAATAACACTTGCGTCAATCACGCTGAAAGCGCAGGGGGTTAAACCCCGCCGGCACGTCAGGAACGGCACAGGCTGTTTTCCGGGCGCGTTCCGTCAGCCGATGACACACAGTGGGTTCGATTCCCAATTTCATCCCCGAATGAAAACTGGTTGTTAATCATAGAAATAAAGCGGAGTGATGCGCAGTTAGCACGCTCCAGAACAGGCTGCCGGTAAAGATGCCGTGCGGCAGGCAAAAGGGAATTCCCCTGCCGCTTCGCCCCTGCACCCGCGCCTGAACGATATTAAGGAATATAAAATGGCTAAGAAAATCACTATCCAAAAAGCGCAGTTAGGTCTTTTATCCCGAGAGGGTGATTACTATCAGGTGTTGGAAGCGGGTCAGCATCGTTTACCGTGGTTTAGCACCCCGGAAGTGCTGATCGTCAATAGGGATGGCGGCGAAGTACCGCAGGCATTAGCGGAGTATTTACGCCGCTTTCAGCCCGAGTGGGTGGCGCGTTTCTGCCTGGTCGCGGATACGATGGATACCGAAGCCGCGGCGCTGTATATCAACGGCGTTTTGCAGGAGATCCTGCCACCGGCATCGCGCCGTCTGTACTGGAGAGCCGACGAAGCGTTAACGCTGGTACGTATGGATACGCGCGAGGTTCAGGTGCCAACGGACGTCATGAATGCAGTATTACAGCCCCGTCGCAGCGGTGCGGTGAAAGGTCGCGAAGCAATCTTAACGGTGCAGGTTCCGGCGTGGCACGTCGGTGTGCTGAAAATTGACGGTGAAACTCAGGCGCTGTTGCCGCCGGGGTTAACAGCATACTGGAAGGTAAACCATCTGATTGAAGCGGAAGTGGTGGATACCCGTTTGCAGGTGCTGGAGGTTGGCGGTCAGGAGATCCTGACCAAAGATAAGGTCAACCTGCGTTTGAACCTGGCGGCGAACTGGCGTTATCGCGATGTGCTGCTGGCATTTGGTCAACTGACTAAACCGCTGGATCACCTGTACCGGGAATTGCAGTTTGCGCTGCGTGAAGCGGTGGGAACGCGCACGCTGGACGAATTGCTGGAAGATAAGCAGGTGATCGATGAAGTGGTGAGCGCGCAGGTGAAAGCCCGTATGACGCCGTTTGGTATTGAAGTGGCTTCACTGGGGGTGAAGGATATTGTCCTGCCCGGCGATATGAAGGCTATTTTATCGCAACTGGTTGAAGCGGAAAAATCCGCCCAGGCCAACGTGATCCGACGTCGTGAAGAGACGGCCGCCACGCGATCGCTGTTAAATACGGCAAAAGTGATGGAAAACAACCCGGTAGCGCTGCGCTTAAAAGAACTGGAAACCCTCGAAAGAGTTGCTGAGCGTATCGATAAAATCTCGGTGTTCGGGGGCCTGGATCAGGTGCTGCACGGCCTTGTGAACATAAAAGGATAAGAATAATGAGCTACAACACAGTGGACGGCGCAATGCGTAAAAGGGTATTGCGCCAGCTAAAAGAGGTTGAGCAGCGCTATGGCGTCAGGGTGCTGTATGCCTGTGAATCCGGCAGCCGTGGCTGGGGATTTGCCTCGCCGGACAGCGACTACGACGTGCGATTTCTCTATGTTCATCCCCCTGAATGGTATCTGCGGGTCGAAGCGCCACGCGATGTTATCGAGCTGCCGATAGATGATGAGCTGGACGTGTGCGGCTGGGAATGGCGCAAGGCGCTGGGGTTACTCAAAGGCGCAAACCCGACGCTTATCGAGTGGCTGGATTCGCCGGTGGTCTACCAGCAGGATGAAGTGACCGTTTCGGCGCTGAAAGCGTTGGTGCCCAAATGGTTTTCTCCGCTACGTGCCCGCTGGCACTACTACTCGATGGCGCGGAAAAACTTCCGCGGTTATTTGCAGGGTGACGACGTGCGATTGAAGAAGTACTTCTACGTTCTGCGACCCCTGTTGGCGGTGCGTTGGGTGGAAGCGGGCAAGGGCGTACCGCCGATGCGTTTTGCCGACCTGCTGGCGGGAAGTGAACTGGATGCGCCATTGCGTCATGAAATTGATGAGCTGTTGGAGCGCAAGCAGTGTGCGGGTGAAGCGGAATACGGCCCGCGCCGTCCACTGTTGCATGCGTTTATCCGCGCCGAGCTGGAAAGAGGAGAGATTCCACCGGCGTTACCGGATTGCCGGGAAGGCGATGTCAGGGAGCTGGACAGATTGTTATATGAAACGGTGATGCGCTGAAAATGCCCGATGGCCTAAGAACCATCGGGCGTTGACGTCTACTTATTCAAACAAGTTATGGTGTAGCTTCTGTACAACCTGCTCGGCTTCAGTACCGGGTACCAGGAAGCACAGGTTATGGCTGGACGCGCCGTAGCAAATCATTCGAATGTTGAATGGCTCCAGTACGCCGAACACCTCTTTACCCACGCCACAGGCTTTGGACAGGTCATTGCCAATCAACGCCACCAGCGCCAGGCCTTCTTCCACTTCAACCCGACACAGGGCAGACAGTTCCATCAGCAGAGACTGTGTTAACAGTGTATCGCCGGTGGACGTTGAACCGGTGGTATCCAGCGTCAGCGCGACGCTGACTTCGGATGTGGTAATTAAATCGACCGAGATATTGTGGCGTGCCAGGATGCCGAACACTTCCGCCAAAAAGCCGCGAGAGTGCAGCATATTCAGGCTATGCAGTGTCAGCAGCGTCTGCTTACGGCGTAATGCCAGCGCCCGGAACAGCGGTGGATTCGCGGTTTTATTACATACCAGCGTACCGCCTGCTTTTGGATCCTTACTGGAGCCCACAAACACAGGAATATCGCTACGTACGGCTGGCAACAGGGTTGCCGGGTGCAAAACTTTCGCGCCAAAGGTCGCCATTTCCGCGGCCTCTTCAAAGGCGATTTCATCAATACGCTGCGCAGCCGGAACCACGCGCGGATCGGTCGTGTAGATGCCGGGAACGTCGGTCCAGATATCAACGCGCGTTGCGTGTAGGGCTTCTGCCAGTAAGGCGGCGGTATAATCGCTGCCGCCGCGTCCCAGCGTGGTGGTGCGGCCCTTGCCTTCACTGCCGATAAAGCCCTGAGTAATCACCAGACCTTCGCTCAGACGCGGGGCCAACTGGAGCGTTGCCAGTTCAGCCAGCGCCGTGACGTCGGGTTCTGCACGACCAAAACGATCGTTGGTGCGCATCACTTTACGCACGTCAAACCACTGCGCTTGCACGTTGCGTTCACGCAGGATCTCGACGAACAGCAGGGTAGACATCAGTTCACCGTGGCTGACCAGTTCGTCGGTCAGCGCGGTTGAGGTCGCCAGTGACGCCGCTTCTGCCAGTGTGGTGATGTTTTCCAGCAGACGTTCGATCTCTTCACGGATCACGTTTGGATAACGCAGGCGTTCCAGAATATTGAACTGAATTTGACGAATGGCATCGAGTTTTTCGAAGCGCGCGGTTGGCTCCAGCCCTTCAGCCAGTGCGACCAGCAGGTTGGTGATTCCCGCAGAAGCGGAAAGTACCACCACACGGACGTTAGCATCAGAAAGCACTACATCAGCGCTGCGATTCATGGCATCAAAATCCGCCACGCTGGTACCACCAAACTTGGAGACAACTACATCAGTCATAACTACCTCGTGTCAGGGAATGAATAGAGCGACCATGGCACATAAGGCAGAACGAAAACCGGTGCAGGCGCAAATGCAAATACCGTATTTATAAATAAAATGTGTAGCTTGCACTGTCAACGCTGGGATTATGCGGATTTTTCATGCTGCAACTGCGTTGAGTAACGGTACTAATAACAACGCTGATAACCGCTATACTTTTTAGCCACGTTTGGCGGATGCCCTGGCAATGGCATTAAAACAATCACACTTTTCTGTGACTGGCGTTACAATCGATCTCAGTCACAATTCTCAAAATCAGAAGAGTATTGCTAATGAAAAACATCAATCCAACGCAGACCTCAGCCTGGCAGGCACTACAAAAACACTTTGAAGAAATGAAAGACGTTACTATCGCGGATCTTTTCGCGAAAGATAGCGATCGTTTCACTAAGTTTTCCGCGACGTTTGACGATCTGATGCTGGTGGATTTCTCCAAAAACCGCATCACTGAAGAGACGCTGGCTAAACTGCAGGATCTGGCGAAAGAAACCGATTTGGCGGGTGCCATCAAGTCCATGTTCTCCGGTGAGAAAATCAACCGTACTGAAGACCGTGCCGTGCTGCACGTGGCGCTGCGTAACCGTAGCAATACGCCGATCATCGTTGACGGCAAAGATGTGATGCCGGAAGTGAATGCGGTACTGGAGAAGATGAAATCTTTCTCTGAAGCGATCATCTCCGGGAGCTGGAAAGGCTATACCGGCAAAGCCATCACTGATGTAGTAAACATCGGTATCGGCGGTTCTGACCTTGGCCCGTTCATGGTGACCGAAGCGCTGCGTCCGTATAAAAATCACCTGAACATGCACTTTGTGTCGAACGTCGATGGTACGCACATCGCCGAAGTGCTGAAAAAAGTGAACCCGGAAACCACGCTGTTCCTGGTCGCTTCCAAAACCTTCACCACCCAGGAAACCATGACCAACGCCCACAGCGCGCGCGACTGGTTCCTGGCGACCGCTGGCGACAACAAGCACGTAGCCAAACACTTCGCAGCGCTTTCCACTAACGGTAAAGCGGTTGGCGAGTTTGGTATTGATACTGCCAATATGTTCGAGTTCTGGGACTGGGTTGGCGGTCGTTACTCCCTGTGGTCTGCAATCGGTCTGTCCATCATCCTGTCCGTAGGCTTCGACAACTTTGTTGAGCTGCTCTCCGGCGCGCATGCGATGGACAAACACTTCTCCACCACCCCGGCTGAGAAAAACCTGCCGGTGCTGCTGGCGCTGATCGGTATCTGGTACAACAACTTCTTCGGTGCCGAAACCGAAGCGATTCTGCCATATGACCAGTATATGCACCGTTTCGCGGCCTACTTCCAGCAGGGCAACATGGAATCCAACGGTAAATACGTTGACCGTAACGGCAATGCGGTGGATTACCAGACTGGCCCAATCATCTGGGGTGAGCCGGGTACTAACGGCCAGCATGCGTTCTACCAGCTGATCCACCAGGGTACCAAAATGGTGCCGTGCGATTTCATCGCGCCGGCAATCACCCACAATCCGCTGTCGGATCACCATCCGAAACTGCTGTCTAACTTCTTCGCGCAAACCGAAGCGCTGGCTTTTGGTAAATCTCGTGAAGTGGTTGAGCAGGAATATCGCGACCAGGGTAAAGATCCGGCTACGCTTGAGCACGTTGTGCCGTTCAAAGTGTTCGAAGGTAACCGTCCAACGAACTCCATTCTGCTGCGCGAAATCACGCCGTTCAGCCTGGGTGCGCTGATTGCGCTGTACGAACACAAAATCTTCACTCAGGGCGCGATCCTGAACATCTTCACCTTTGACCAGTGGGGCGTTGAGCTGGGCAAACAGCTGGCGAACCGCATTCTGCCAGAGCTGAACGATGATAAAACTGTTTCTTCCCATGATGTTTCTACTAATGGGTTGATTAACCGTTACAAAGCCTGGCGCGCCTGATGGCGCTGCGCTTATCCGGCCTACAGGCACATATCCTGTAGGCCGGATAAGGCGTTTCGCCGCCATCCGGCATTAATGAAATAAAAAAGCCGATATTAATATCGGCTTTTTATAAGATTACTCCAGGATATCTACGTTTTTACTTCACCCTTTAATTGAGCTTAATCCTAAAATAATTTATTCAACGTTATCCTGTTTCTGATATTTTCAGATTTACCGGATATTGTATTTTTATTATTATATTTTAACTCTTTGAATTAAGTTGTTTTTATTATTTGTTGTTAATCATATTTTCTCTCGTTATCTAATTGTCCTAAATTCCCTCTCGACCTAATTTGCATACTTCGCTTGTGTATACTCGATCTCGCCCGAAATTCTTTTGGGTAAATCTCCATTCATACAATGAAGGGAATTTGTGATGAAAAAAGTTCTGTATGGCCTTTGGGCTATATCTGCGCTTGCGGCGACCTCTGTCTATGCCGCCCCCGTTCAGGTGGGTGAGGCTGCAGGGTCGGCTGCTGCGTCGGTTTCGGCAGGAAGTTCCTCCGCAACCAGCGTGAGCACCGTAAGTTCTGCGGTGGGGGTTGCCCTGGCGGCGACCGGCGGCGGCGATGGTTCTAATACCGGAACCACAACCACCACAACCACCAGTACCCAGTAATAAAGGTACGTTTAATTCTAACCACACTTCGGTGTGGTTATTTTGGAATTGCCAAAAGTCTGTGGGATTTGTAGGCCGGGTAAGCGTCGCGCCACCCGGCAATAATGCGGAGAAACGTCGTGAAGCGACCAGCGATCATAATGGTTTGCCTGCTACTGCAGGCGTGCTCAGCCACTACCGAAGGGCTGGGTCATTCGCTGTGGGATAGCGTGTTTGGTACTCCCGGCGTACAGATGACGGACGATGAAATTCAAAACATGCCTTACGCCAGCCAGTACATGCAGCTCAACGGCGGTCCCCAACTGTTTGTGGTACTCGCGTTTGCAGAAAACGGACAGCAGAAGTGGGTGACTCAGGATCGGGCTATTCTCGTCACGCAGCATGGGCGCATTGTGAAAACACACCTTGGCGGGGACAACCTAATCGAGGTGAATAATCTGGCGACAGACCCGCTCATCAAGCCAAATCAGATAGTCGACGGCGCAACTTGGACCCGCACGATGGGCTGGACTGAACATCAGCAGGTACGCTATGCCACCGCGCGCTCGGTTTTCACATGGGATGGCGCAGACACCATCAAAGTCGGCAGCGATAACACGCCGGTACGGATCCTTGATGAAGAGGTCACCACCGATCAAACGCGCTGGCATAACCGCTACTGGGTAGACAGTGAGGGCATGATTCGCCAGTCGGAACAGTATCTTGGCGCAGGTTTCTTCCCGGTGAAAACCACGCTGATCAAGGCGGCGAAACCATGATGAAACGAATGATTACCGCGCTGACATTCAGCCTGTGCGCGGCATCTGTTTTTGCTGCGGGCAGCGTAAAAGTGATTACGACAGGTAGCACAGAAGCAAAAACGCTGACCGGGGCTGAACATCTGCTCGACCTGGTTGGACAGCCGCGGTTGAGCAATAGCTGGTGGCCAGGCGCGGTTATCAGCGAAGAGCGGGCAACAACTGAGGCACAACGTCAGCAGCAGGCATTACTGGCTCGTCTGGCGACGTTGAGCGCTGAAGCAAGCGGTGAGGATGCTGGCGCTATCAACGCATTACGCCAGCAAATTCAGGCGCTGAAGGTGGCCGGTAGACAGACGATTAATCTCGACCCGGATGTAGTGCGTACCAGTGAGCCAGGCAACCCGCCGTTGCAGGGTAATTACACACTGTGGGTCGGACCGCAGCCCACGGATATCACGCTGTTTGGTTTGCTAAGCCACACAGGTAAACAGCCGTTTATACCCGGACGTGATGTTGCCAGCTATCTCGATGGGCAGCATCGGCTCAGCGGCGCGGATCGTAGCTACGCCTGGGTTGTCTATCCCGACGGACGCACACAAAAAGTACCGGTCGCCTACTGGAACAAACGTCACATTGAGCCGATGCCCGGCAGCATCATTTTTGTCGGGCTGTCGGACTCTGTCTGGAGCAGCACCCCGGATGAAATCAATGCCGACATTCTTCGCACCCTGACCCAGCGGATACCCGAATAATGAGAAAAACTTATCTGCTCAGCCTGTTGGCGCTGGGTATTAGTGCGGCCTGTCACGGTGAAACGTATCCTGCACCGATTGGTCCTTCCCAGTCCGATTTTGGCGGCGTGGGGCTGCTGCAAACCCCAACCGCACGCATGGCGCGTGAGGGCGAAATGAGCCTTAACTACCGCGATAACGATCAGTACCGCTATTACTCTGCGTCGGTGCAGCTCTTCCCGTGGCTGGAAACCACGCTGCGCTATACCGATGTGCGTACCAAACAATACAGTAGCGTGGAGTCGTTTTCTGGCGATCAGACTTACAAGGATAAAGCTTTTGATCTCAAACTACGTCTGTGGGAAGAGAGCTACTGGATGCCGCAGGTGGCAGTTGGCGCGCGAGATATTGGCGGAACGGGCCTGTTCGATGCGGAGTATATTGTGGCGAACAAAGCCTGGGGACCGTTTGATTTCTCACTCGGTCTTGGCTGGGGATATCTCGGGACCAGCGGCAACGTCAGCAATCCGTTTTGCTCATACAGCGATAAATTCTGTCATCGCGATAACAGTTACAAGCAGGCGGGTTCCATTGACGGCAGCCAGATGTTCCACGGCCCGGCGTCGCTGTTTGGCGGCGTGGAATATCAGACACCCTGGCAGCCGCTGCGTCTGAAACTGGAGTATGAGGGTAATAATTACCAGCAGGATTTTGCGGGCAAGCTGGATCAGAAGAGCAAGTTTAACGTCGGCGCTATTTATCGCGTCACCGATTGGGCCGACGTTAACCTCAGCTATGAGCGCGGCAACACCTTTATGTTTGGGGTCACGCTGCGGACTAACTTTAACGATCTGCGACCACACTATAACGACAACGCCCGCCCGAAATATCAGCCGCAGCCGCAGGATGCTATCCTGCAACATTCGGTGGTGGCGAATCAGCTAACGCTGCTGAAATACAATGCCGGGCTGGCGGATCCTAAAATCCAGGTGCAGGGCGATACGCTGTATGTAACAGGCGAACAGGTGAAATACCGTGATTCGCGCGAGGGGATCGAGCGTGCCAACCGGATCGTGATGAACGATCTTCCTGACGGGATCCGCACGATCCGTATTACGGAAAATCGCCTTAACTTGCCGCAGGTGACGACCGAAACAGAGGTTTCCAGCCTCAAGCGCCATCTGGAAGGCGAGCCCTTGGGCCATGAGACTCAACTGGCGCAAAAACGCGTGGAGCCCGTGGTGCCGAAAACGACCGAGCAGGGCTGGTATATCGATAAGTCGCGCTTCGATTTCCATATCGATCCGGTGCTAAACCAGTCGGTGGGTGGCCCGGAAAATTTCTATATGTATCAGTTGGGCGTGATGGGTACGGCGGATTGGTGGGTGACCGATCATCTGCTGACCACCGGGAGTTTGTTCGCCAACCTCGCCAATAACTATGACAAGTTTAACTACACCAACCCGCCGCAGGATTCGCATTTGCCGCGTGTGCGTACCCATGTACGTGACTACGTGCAAAACGATGTTTACGTGAATAACCTGCAGGCCAACTACTTCCAGTCACTCGGCAACGGCTTTTACGGACAGGTTTACGGCGGCTATCTGGAGACCATGTACGGCGGGGCGGGGGCAGAAGTGCTGTATCGCCCGCTGGACAGCAACTGGGCGTTTGGTGTTGATGCCAACTACGTGAAACAGCGTGACTGGCGTAGCGCGCAGGACATGATGAAATTCACCGACTACAGCGTGAAGACCGGGCATTTGACCGCGTACTGGAATCCTTCTTTCGCCCAGGATGTGCTGGTGAAAGCCAGCGTGGGTCAGTATCTGGCCGGGGATAAGGGCGGAACGTTGGAGATCGCCAAACGCTTCGACAGCGGTGTCGTGGTGGGTGGTTATGCGACTATCACTAACGCCTCGCCGGATGAGTATGGCGAGGGTGATTTTACTAAAGGGGTGTACGTTTCCGTGCCGCTGGATCTGTTCTCGTCTGGTCCGACCCGCAGCCGTGCGGCGATTGGCTGGACGCCGTTAACACGTGATGGCGGTCAGCAGCTTGGGCGTAAGTTTGGTCTGTACGATATGACCAGCGATCGCAGCGTGAATTTTCGGTAATCGAGCCGTTTGCCAGCCGGATGGCGCTACGCTTATCCGGCCTACAAAGTGCCTGTATTGCAGGCCGGATAAGGTATTTAAGCCGTCATCAGGGAAGTTACAGGCGACGCAATAATTTTGCCGGGTTTCCCGCGTACACGCCTTTCTCGGTGATTGATTTGGTCACTACGCTTCCTGCGCCGATGACCGCGCCATCGCAGACAGTGACCGCCAGAATGGTCGCTCCACTGCCGATCGAAACATCGTCGCCAATCGTAATTCTTCCCCAACTGTTGCGGTCGGCGTTGGGTTTACCTTCGCGGAACATATCGTTGGCGAACATCACGCCATGCCCGATAAAACAGCGGGAACCGATGGTGACATATTCGCAGATGAAGGTGTGCGACTGAATTTTGCTGTCTGCGCCAATCTGCGTGCTGCCCTGGATTTCAACAAATGGTCCGACAAAAACGTTGTCTCCCAATGTGCAATCGTAGAGATTGGCAGGTTCATAAATCACCACGTTCTCACCGCAGGTAACGTTGCGGACAGCGGATTGTCTAAGCTGCATAATTCATCCTGTGAAATGTATCGTGGCATTCATCATTCTCCGTTGACCTTTCTTGCACAAAATATAAACAAAAAATGTAGATCTCTGTCACATTTTTGCGTTATACAGGAACCTCGCCACTGAGTAAGAGGTGCTGCTATGACGTCGCTATCTCGTCCGCGCGTGGAGTTTATCTCCACTATTTTACAGACCGTGTTGAATCTGGGACTGCTGAGTCTGGGCCTGATCCTGGTTGTATTCCTCGGGAAAGAAACGCTGCATCTGGCGGACGTGCTGTTCGCCCCGGAACAAACCAGCAAGTATGAGCTGGTGGAAGGGCTGGTGGTTTACTTCCTCTACTTTGAATTTATCGCGTTGATTGTGAAGTACTTTCAGTCAGGGTTTCACTTTCCGTTGCGCTACTTTGTCTATATCGGGATCACCGCGATTGTGCGGTTGATCATTGTCGATCATAAAGCGCCGATGGATGTGCTGATCTATTCTGCAGCGATCCTGCTGCTGGTGATCACCCTGTGGCTGTGTAATTCCAAACGGCTGAAGCGAGAGTAAAAGACAACACGCCGCAATCGGGCTGCGGCGTGTAGACGTAGTTAATTATTGGCAAATATCTTAATCAGGCTGGTACTACTTGCTTTCATTTGCTGCTTCCATCATGAGCTGTTGCTGCTTTTCTTTGGATAAGCGAGCAATGCCAAAACCAGTGAAACCCCATAACGTCGCAAAGAAAATGCCACTCCAGCAGAGAATCGCCCACGGAAGATAGCTTAATGTTGCAACACCAAGCGTACCTGCCATGTAGGCTCCCGCCGCAGTCCAGGGCAGAATCGGCTCGAATATGGTGGCAGAGTCTTCTACTGTCCTTGCCAGATTTTTTGGGTGTAGCCCGCGCTCAATATAAGCGCTTCGTAGCATTTCAATCGGAATCAGGATTGAGATCTGACCATTACAGGTCACGCTAATCATTGTTAAACCACAGGCAATAGTCGCAAGAATCATGGTTCCTGTGGAATGAACTAGTTTAAGTAGGTTGTGGACAATGACTTCTAAAGCACCGCTCAGAGCCAATGTTCCCGCAAATGAAAGGGCGCAGAAACAAATCAGCAGCGTACTCATCATCGAGTTCATGCCACCACGGTTAAGCAAATTACCCAGTAGGGGATTAACATCTTTATCGGCAAGCATTGAAACGTTAAATCCGTCTACGGCGCTTTTTACAATATCGTGCAGAGTGAAACCCTGAATGACGCTGGCGTTGATCATGGCAACCAGTGCCGAAACTAACATAATTGGAATGGTTGGTTTCTTGGTAATCGAGCCGTACAGGACAATAGCAATGGGTAACAGTAACAACAAATTAAAATGGTAAATACCCTTTAATCCCTCTGTAATTAACTGAACTTTATCGGGAACGGTTGAGCCGCCGAGATCGCCATTCATACCATAGAGAGTCATGACAACAGCAGAAAGGATCAAGGAAGGAAGGGTTGTGTAAAGTAAATGAGCGATATGTTCATAGAGATCTATCTGGGCGGCCATCGCTGCCAGGTTAGTGTCACCAGAAAGGGGAGACAGTTTGTCCCCGAAGTAAGCTCCCGCCACAATAGCGCCAGCAGTTGCTGCCAGATTAGCCTCCATTCCGATGGCCACGCCCATAAACGCTACACCGACTGTGCCCGCTGAGCCCCAGGATGTTCCTGTGCACACAGAGACGACTGCAGTGACAAGCAGGGCTGTCACATAGATCATTGAAGGGTTTATCAGATTAAGGCCGTAATAAATCATCAGCGGAATAGTACCGCCTATCATCCATGTCCCAATCAGTAGGCCCACGCTGATCAAAATTAAGAGAGCGGGCATCGTTTTGGCGATTTTCTGCGAAATTGATTCAAGGATTGCGTTGTAGCCGTACCCCAAACGCTTAACCAATAGTGCCGCAATGACGGTCGAAAGGACCATTAATGGCTCAGGTGGTAGATCGAAAGCCGCATAACCAACCCCCAGCAATAAGACCATCGCCAGTATCGGTAACATTGATTCCACCAGAGTTGGTGTTCTTGGAGTATTGTTATTATTCATGGAGGGAAACTCCTATAGTGTAGGGTATGCTCTGATAAATCCGTTCAAATGCTTCTTTAAGAATGGTTCTCGGCGTGGCAATGTTCACACGGAAAAAACCAAGTCCTTCATCGCCAAAATCTGATCCCCAACTCATCTCAACACCTGCGAGCGAAACAAACCAATGGCGTAGCTGCTCTTCGCTGATGTTCATCGCTCGGTAGTCAATCCACAACATGTAAGTTCCGCCACCAGAGGCTAAAACCCAGTCTGGAAAATGAGTCTGGCAAAAGGATTGAACCCAACTCCTGTTTTCGGCTAAATAATCTTTTAATGCTGCTAACCAAGAATCACCATGGCGGTAAGCACAGAGAAATGCAGGAACAGAGAAATAACCAGGATTATGGATACCTGCTGCAATAAGAGCTGATTTAAACTTTTCTCGATACTTATCATTAGCAATAACAATATTGGCGATTTCAAGTCCGGCCATATTGAATGTTTTTGCCGGAGATGTACAAATAAACGAGTTTTGTGCAACGTATGAACTTATCGAAGAAATTGTTTGATGTTGTTTTTTGATGAAATTGAAGTCTGCATGAACATCATCAGAAATAATAAAAACGTTGTATTTCTCTGCTAATGAAGCTATTTTTCTTAGATTATCTTCTGACCAGATTGTTCCTGTTGGATTATGCGGCGATATTAGAATGAAACAACAAGCCGTTTTAAACTTATCTTCGAGATCCGCAAAGTCTATTTCATAGGAGCGGTTACGATAAAGCAACGCACTTTCCAGCAATACTCTATGGTTGACTTCAACTGCATGGCTAATAGGATGATAGGCTGGTGCCAGGCTGACAATAGCATCTCCCGGTTGGGTAAAATTCTGGATATATAATGAAACGGCTTGTACCACTCGTGGGCAAAAAACAATGTGTTCAGGGTTGACCTTCCACGAGTAATGGCGTTGATACCACTGTGCTGTCACTTGCTGCCAGTCATCACTTAATAATGTATAACCGTAGATACCTTTCTGATTTGCGACTGATAATTCAGAAACTATAAAATCAGCTACCGGGATATCCATATCAGCTACAGATAGAGGGATGATTTCACGCCCCTTGTTATTATATTTAGCGCTATAGGTTCCGTCGCGTGAAATAACTTTATCAAAATTATAAACTTTCATATTTGTTACTCGCCCGATTTCATCTTTAGAGTAATGTAATATTTCGAGGGTGGAAGTGTTATTCTGTATTTTGTTTTCGTCATTATGAAAATTTGCATATGTGATGCTTATCACAAAGATGTTAACTATCTGTCAATAAAAATAATCCGGCGAGTGTAAACGTTTTACATCGCTTAACCGCCTGGAATTTACATAAAAAAAGGGCGCTCCGTAGAGCGCCGAATAACAGTCACAGGTTGGGATAACATAAGTTGAGGGTTGCAGTGGCATTGCCCGTTGCCGGGCAGTTACTTCGGTAAAACTTAACCTTTCACACCACCTGCCGTCAGTCCGTTGACCAGCCAGCGCTGCGCCAGCAAGAACACCAGAGTGATCGGAATGGCTGAAAGTACAGCTGCGGCGGCAAAGTCGCCCCACAAATAGTTCTGTGGATTGAGGTACTGCTGCATACCTACCGCGAGGGTATAGCTGTTCACATCACGCAGCAGCAGTGACGCGACCGGTACTTCGGTAATAGCGGCAATGAAAGACAGAATAAACACGACCGCCAGAATCGGAACGGAAAGTGGTAGCAGCACCAGGCGGAATGCCTGCCACGGCGTTGCGCCATCCAGCGCGGCCGCTTCTTCCAGCGAACCGTCGATGGTTTCGAAATAACCCTTAATCGTCCATACATGCAGCGCAATACCGCCAAGATAGGCGAAGATCACGCCGCCGTGCGTGTTCAGGCCGATAAACGGAATGTACTGACCCAGGCGGTCAAACAAAGCATATAACGCGACCAGAGACAGCACCGCCGGGAACATCTGGAAAATCAGCATCCCTTTCAGCAGGGTTGCTTTGCCCGGGAAACGCATACGCGCAAAGGCGTAAGCACAGGTGGTGGAAAGCGTCACGATACCGATCGCGGTAATGCTGGCCACTTTCACCGAGTTCCACAGCCATAACAATACCGGGAATGGCGGTGGCGTCACGCGGCCATCCGCGTGTTCAACGCTAAAGCCCAGTGCCAGTTTCCAGTGTTCCCAGGAGATGTTTTCCGGGATCAAACTGCCGGTGGCAAAGTTACCTTCGCGTAGCGAGATAGCGATAACCATCAGCAACGGGAACATGATCGCCGCGATGAAAATCAGCAGCAGCAGGTGCGTTGTTAAGAGACGCAGTTTCTGAGATTTGGGTTGTACCATAGCCATGTTCGTTGTCTCCCTTAATCAAACTTCATACGTGTGGCTTTCAGGTTCACAATCGCCAGCGCGCCGACCAGCAGGAAGATCAGCGTGGCAATCGCCGCCGCCAGACCGAAGTCCTGACCACCGCCGCCTTCAAAGGCAATACGGTAGGTGTAGCTCACGAGCAGGTCGGTATAACCGGCTGGCGTGGTGGTGCCGAGTCGGTCCGGGCCACCGTTGGTCAACAGCTGAATCAGCACGAAGTTGTTAAAGTTAAAGGCGAAGCTGGCGATCATCAGCGGTGTCAGCGGCTTAATCAGCAGCGGTAGCGTTATCTTAAAGAAGTTCTGGAACGGACCTGCACCATCCATCGCCGAGGCTTCATACAGATCGTCAGGAATCGCTTTCAGCAGACCCATGCACAGGATCATCATGTATGGATAACCGAGCCAGGTGTTGACGATAATAATCATCGAACGCGCGGTGGTTGGGTCGCTGAACCAGGCCGGTTTGATACCAAACAGTGCGCTCAGCATCATGTTGATTTCACCAAAGCTCTGGTTGAATAAGCCCTTGAAAATCAGAATCGAGATAAACGACGGTACGGCATACGGAAGAATCAGCAGGACACGGTAAATCGCTTTGCCTTTGAGAGACTCCCACTGTACGAGACAGGCCAGCACCATCCCCACAGCAACGGTGAGGATCACCGTCAGAACGGAGAAGACCACCGTCCAGACAAAGATGGCGAAGAACGGTTTCTGGATGCCTTCGTCGGTAAACACGCGAGTGAAGTTATCCCAGCCGATGGCAACGGTATAGCCTGGACTGAGTTTTTCGCTACCCCAGCTATCGTCAGCGTTAATCGCCTGATAATAACCAATATCGTTATTGGCGCGGTATTTTACGCCGCTCTGGCTGTTGGTGAGCGTACCGTCATCAGCGAGCGTATAAAGTGGCTGCGTGCCGGAAAACTGGCGCAGTGAACTCATAATCACTTTGCTTTCATCCGGCAGGATGGCGGTCAATTGGGTTAATGCCTGGCGATTTTGCGTGATGATGCGCAGCGTTGCACGCTCGCCCGCTGGCAGCGCTTCGGCTTCTTTCAACTGCAGTTTCTGTTCGCCGCCAAATTTAAAGGCGTCGGAGAGATAATTCTTGCCGGTTTCACCGTCGGTGAGAGCCAGTTGCCACTCATCACCCGCCGGATACAGGCCAAAGTTGTAGGTTTTCCCAGCCTGATACGAACGATCCATCAGGACTTCCTGAGCGCGTTCAAAGGTCAGTTGGTTGGTACTGCTGTAGTTGGTAAAGGCAATGGCGATCGTACAAATCAGCGGAAACAGGACAAACAGCCCCATACCGGCAACGCCCGGGTAAACATAGCGCCAGGCATAGGCTTTACGGTTAGCGAAAATATACAGGCCAGCAGAGCTTAAAATCAGCGTCATGATGGCAAACAGGTACTCCCCCTGAGCGTACATCAAAACAACAAGGTAACCGACCAGCAGCCCAAGCAGACCCATCACTGACCATTTCAGCGTGTCGCTTTGCCACCAGTGTTTCTTTTTAATGACATCCATGGGGATCTTCCTCTTTACGCTTTATCCTTCGCACTACCTCTTTGTTGGCTGCGGAAGCTCACCCCAGTCACTTACTTATGTAAGCTCCTGGGGATTTGCCTCCTTGCCGCCTCGATGTAGCGCGAATGATTTCGCGTAACAACGTATTCAATAAACCTGATTCCCTAAGAGATAAGGGAAACCGTATTACTTGGTGATACGACCTTGTGCATCTTTCAGCGCGGCATCGACGGTCTGACGGCCGCTGGCTGCGTTGATCACTGCGGTACGAACGGCATACCAGAATGCGGACATCTGTGGGATGTTCGGCATGATTTCGCCTTTCTGGGCGTTATCCATGGTGGCGGCGATGCGTGGGTCTTTTGCTAACTGATCCTGGAAGGATTTCAGCGCAACGGCGCCCAGCGGCTTGTCCTTGTTCACTTCATCCAGACCCTGATCGGTCAGCAGGTAGTTTTCGAGGAACTCTTTCGCCAGTTCTTTGTTCGGGCTGGCGGCGTTGATACCGGCGCTCAGAACGCCAACAAACGGTTTAGAAGCTTTGCCTTTGAAGGTTGGCAGCAGCGTGACGCCGTAGTTGATTTTGCTCTTGTCGATGTTGGACCACGCCCACGGACCGTTGATGGTCATCGCGGTATCGCCCTTGTTAAAGGCCGCTTCGGCGATGGAGTAATCCGTATCCGCGTTCATATGTTTGTTCTTGATCAGGTCAACCAGGAAGGTCAGGCCCGCTTTCGCGCCGGCGTTATCCACGCCCACGTCTTTCACATCGTACTTGCCGTTTTCAAACTTGAATGCGTAACCGCCGTCGGCGGCAATCAGCGGCCAGGTGAAGTACGGCTCTTGCAGGTTGAACATCAGCGCGGATTTACCTTTCGCCTTCAGCTCTTTATCCAGTGCAGGAATTTCTTCCCAGGTTTTGGGTGGGTTTGGCACGAGGTCTTTGTTGTAAATCAGCGACAGCGCTTCAACCGCGATCGGGTAGGCAATCAGTTTGCCGTTATAGCGTACGGCATCCCAGGTGAACGGATAGAGTTTGTCCTGGAACGCTTTGTCAGGCGTGATTTCAGCCAGCAGGCCAGACTGAGCGTAACCGCCAAAACGGTCATGAGCCCAGAAGATGATGTCCGGGCCGTCGCCGGTCGCGGCAACCTGCGGGAATTTCTCTTCCAGTTTGTCCGGGTGCTCAATAGTGACTTTGATCCCGGTGTCTTTCTCGAATTTTTTGCCCACTTCAGCGAGGCCGTTATAGCCTTTGTCGCCGTTAATCCAGATAACCAGCTTACCTTCTTCAATCTTGGCGAGAGCCGAGGCGGAAAACATCATCGTCGTCAATGCAGACAATGCGAGGATGCGTGCGCCAGTTTTGATTTTCATAGTTCCCATCCTGTTTGGTGATTTTGCAGAGGTGGCTTAACGGTTACTAGTTTCTTTATACGACAACCTCTTTCCATCCTCCTTACCCCTACGCCCCACCCGCTCTTTATGTGATCTGTGTTACATAAATGTGAGTATTGCGTACTGGCGCACATAAAAACCCACCGATTTTTGCAGGCTGCATCACGAAATTCCTCTGGGGCGGGTAGCCCGGGTCTCAGACGCTGCTCTCTCATCCTCCCGCCTCCTCCCCCATAAAAAAGCCGGGGGGTGGAGGATTCACGCAGTCAAGTGATCGCGCATAGTCAGCCCATCATGAATGTTGCTGTCGATGACAGGTTGTAACGAAGGGAGAAGGGCATGGCGAGCGTACAGCTGCGAAATGTAACGAAAGCCTGGGGTGACGTGGTGGTATCGAAAGATATCAATCTCGACATTCACGAAGGGGAATTCGTGGTGTTTGTCGGACCGTCAGGCTGCGGTAAGTCGACCTTGCTGCGTATGATCGCCGGGCTTGAAACCATCACCAGTGGTGACTTGTTTATCGGGGAAACCCGGATGAACGACATTCCGCCCGCCGAACGCGGTGTGGGCATGGTCTTTCAGTCCTATGCGTTATACCCCCATTTATCTGTCGCGGAAAACATGTCATTCGGCCTCAAACTGGCCGGGGCGAAAAAAGAGGTGATGAACCAGCGTGTGAACCAGGTTGCGGAAGTTCTGCAACTGGCACACCTGCTGGAGCGTAAACCAAAAGCGCTTTCCGGCGGACAACGTCAGCGTGTGGCGATTGGCCGTACGCTGGTCGCCGAACCGCGTGTATTTCTGCTGGACGAACCGCTGTCAAACCTCGACGCCGCGCTGCGCGTGCAGATGCGTATTGAAATCTCCCGCCTGCATAAACGTCTTGGTCGCACGATGATTTACGTCACCCACGATCAGGTCGAAGCGATGACCCTGGCTGACAAAATTGTGGTGCTGGATGCCGGTCGCGTAGCGCAGGTCGGTAAACCGCTGGAGCTATACCACTACCCGGCTGACCGCTTTGTTGCCGGGTTTATTGGCTCGCCGAAGATGAACTTCCTGCCGGTGAAAGTCACCGGGACGGCCATCGATCAGGTGCAGGTTGAACTGCCTAACCGCCAGCAAATATGGCTCCCGGTAGACAGCCATGCGGTGCAGGTTGGCGCCAACATGTCTTTAGGTATCCGCCCGGAACATCTGCTGCCCAGCGATATCGCCGATGTCACCCTCGAAGGTGAAGTGCAGGTGGTCGAGCAGCTTGGTCACGAAACACAAATTCATATCCAGATCCCCGCCATCCGTCAAAACCTGGTTTACCGCCAGAACGACGTGGTGTTGGTAGAAGAGGGTGCCACATTCGCTATCGGCCTGCCGCCAGAGCGTTGCCATCTGTTCCGTGAGGATGGCAGTGCATGTCGTCGGTTGCATCAAGAGCCGGGTGTTTAAGGTATCCCATTAAAAAAAAGCGCAAAACCGTCAAGGTGAAGCGTTTAAAGAAAAGCAATGATCTCAGGAGATAGAACGATGATTACTCTGCGCAAACTCCCTCTGGCGGTTGCTGTGGCGGCAGGCATTATGTCTGTTCAGGCAATGGCTGTAGATTTCCATGGCTATGCACGTTCCGGTATTGGCTGGACGGGTAGCGGCGGTGAACAACAGTGTTTCCAGGCAACCGGCGCCCAAAGTAAATACCGTCTTGGTAACGAATGTGAAACCTATGCGGAAATTAAACTAGGTCAGGAAGTGTGGAAAGAGGGCGATAAGAGCTTCTACTTCGACACTAACGTTGCCTATTCCGTCGCACAGCAGAATGACTGGGAAGGGACTGACCCGGCCTTCCGTGAAGCCAACGTGCAGGGTAAAAACCTGATTGAATGGCTGCCAGGCTCCACTATCTGGGCAGGTAAGCGCTTCTATCAGCGTCATGACGTTCACATGATCGACTTCTACTACTGGGATATTTCAGGTCCTGGTGCTGGTATTGAAAACATCGATCTGGGCTTCGGTAAACTGTCTCTGGCCGCGAGCCGTTCACAGGAAGCGGGTGGTTCATATGCTTTCAGCAGCCAGAATATCTATGATCGTACCAAAGACACCGCCAACGACGTATTTGACGTTCGTTTAGCGCAGTTGGCAACTAACCCGGATGGGATGTTGGAACTGGGCGTTGACTATGGCCGTGCGAATACCACCGATGATTACCACCTGGCAGACGGCGCATCTAAAGATGGTTGGATGTTCACCGCTGAACATACCCAGAGCATGCTGAAGGGCTACAACAAGTTTGTTGTTCAGTACGCGACAGATTCTATGACCACTCAGGGTAAAGGTCTGAACCAAGGGTCTTACGGTTCATCCTCCTTCACCGTTACTAACCCAGACGGTAGTAAAACGAATTACGCCAATAACGTTATTAATAACAACGGTAGCCTGTTCCGCGTACTTGACCACGGTGCAATCTCCCTGGGCGACAAATGGGATCTGATGTACGTCGGTATGTACCAGAACCTCGATATGGATAACGACCTGGGGACCGAATGGTACACCGTCGGTATCCGTCCGATGTACAAATGGACACCGATCATGAGCACCCTGCTGGAAGTCGGTTACGACAACGTCAAATCTCAGCAGACTGGCGATCGCAACAGCCAGTACAAAATCACCCTGGCGCAACAGTGGCAGGCTGGCGACAGCATCTGGTCCCGCCCGGCAATTCGTGTCTTTGCAACCTATGCCAAATGGGATGAAGAGTGGGGCTACGTTAAAAATGGTAACGACGTAACCAAATACGCCGCTGCAACGAACTCTGGTATCAGCACAACCAGCCGTGGCGACAGCGATGAGTGGTCCTTCGGTGCCCAGATGGAAATCTGGTGGTAATTCAGCACTAACCTGACGTAAAGACCGAAAGAGGGGCGCCAGCCCCTCTTGATTACGGTTTAGCGCGCTATTGCCTGGCCACCGCTGAACCCATGCTATCTGAGGTGATAACAATGAAAATGAAGAAAAGTCTCGTTGCCCTTTGTTTATCTGCAGGGTTATTTGCCAGCGCGCCTGGCATCAGCCTGGCCGATGTAAATATTGTTCCGCAGAACACCACCGCGGCTCCAACTATTCCCACTGCTGCGCTACAACAGCTAACCTGGACGCCGGTTGATCAATCTAAAACCCAGTCAACACAACTCGCGGCAGCGGGTCAGCGTCTGGATGTTGCTGGTATTACTGGCCCAGTCGCTGCGTACAGCGTACCCGCGAATATTGGTGAGTTAACCCTGACGCTGACCAGTGAAGTCAACAAACAAACCAGTGTATTTGCACCAAACGTTTTAATTCTTGATCAGAACATGACGCCATCTGCGTTCTTCCCCAGCAGCTATTTCACCTACCAGGAACCCGGCGTGATGAGTGCCGATCGTCTGGAAGGCGTAATGCGTTTGACGCCAGCGCTGGGCCAGCAAAAGCTCTATGTTCTGGTCTTTACCACAGACAAAGATCTCCAGCAGACCACGACCCTGCTTGACCCGGCAAAAGCCTATGCCAAGGGTGTAGGTAACGCTGTTCCGGATATCCCTGACCCGATCGCCCGTCATACCACCGACGGTCTGCTGAAGCTGAAAGTCAAAACCAGTTCCTCCTCCAGCGTGCTGGTAGGGCCGCTGTTTGGCTCATCCGGCCCAGGCCCTGTCACGGTGGGTAATACCGCAGCGCCTGCAGTTACTTATGCGGCTCCGGCGGCAGCCGTTGCTGCTCCAGCGCCACAACCGGTGAAGAAAAGTGAGCCGATGTTAAATGACACGGAAAGTTATTTTAACCAGGGCATTAAGGATGCCGTGGCGAAAGGCGATGTCGATAAAGCGCTGAAGCTGCTTGATGAAGCTGAACGTCTGGGATCCAAATCTGCCCGATCCACCTTTATCAGCAGTGTAAAAGGCAAGGGGTAAACGTCTCCCCGCAGTGCTGATTTTGCAACAACTGGTGCGTCTCCTGGCGCACCTTTTTTTATCCTTCGGTGCTAATTGTTACACTTATGTTGCTCTGACGATCACTTAATTGTGTTTGCTCACCCCGTAATGCATTTTCTGCGATACAATGCCTTCAGGTTATAAATCGGAGAGTAAGGCATGCCACACCCTGCGTTAACGCAACTGCGTGCGCTGCGTTATTTTGATGCGATCCCGGCGCTGGCCCCCCAACTGCTCGACTGGTTGTTACTGGAAGATTCCATGACCAAACGTTTTGAGCAGCAGGGGAAAAAGGTCACCGTAACGTTGATTCGCGAAGAATTCGTTGGGCAAAATGAGGTGGCTGAAGAACTGACGCTGCTGCCTAAAGAGTCTCGCTATTGGTTACGTGAAATCCTGTTATGTGCGGATGGTGAACCCTGGCTTGCCGGACGGACCGTGGTGCCTGAATCAACCTTGTGCGGCCCTGAACTGGCCTTACAGAACCTGGGGAAAACCCCGCTCGGACGCTACCTGTTTACGTCATCGACATTGACCCGAGATTTTATTGAGATTGGCCGCGATGCAGCGCTATGGGGGCGTCGTTCCCGCCTACGGCTGAGCGGTAAGCCGCTGATGCTTACCGAGCTTTTTCTGCCTGCATCGCCGTTGTACTAAGAGGAAGATAAAGATGGAGTGGAGTCTGACGCAGAATAAGCTGCTGGCGTTTCACCGCTTGATGCGTACGGATAAGCCGATCGGCGCCTTACTGCTGCTCTGGCCAACGCTATGGGCATTGTGGGTGGCGACCCCAGGCATGCCGCAACTGTGGATCCTGGCGGTATTTGTCGCCGGCGTTTGGTTAATGCGCGCCGCTGGATGTGTGGTAAATGATTATGCCGACAGGAAGTTTGACGGACACGTTAAACGCACCGCGAATCGACCGCTGCCGAGCGGTGCTGTCACCGAAAAAGAAGCCCGAACGCTGTTCGTCGTATTGGTGTTGTTGGCCTTCCTGCTGGTTTTGACGCTCAACACGATGACCATTTTGTTGTCCGTTGCGGCGCTAGCGCTGGCGTGGGTCTATCCCTTCATGAAACGCTACACGCATCTGCCGCAGGTGGTGCTGGGCGCGGCGTTTGGCTGGTCTATACCGATGGCGTTTGCCGCCGTGAGCGAGTCTGTACCACTGAGCTGCTGGCTGATGTTCCTCGCCAACATTCTCTGGGCGGTGGCCTATGATACACAGTATGCGATGGTTGATCGGGATGATGACCTGAAGATTGGCATTAAATCGACCGCGATCCTGTTCGGCCAGAACGACAAACTCATTATTGGTATTCTGCAGGTCGGTGTACTGGTGCTGATGGCGCTGGTTGGGTGGCTGAACGGACTGGCGTTAGGCTATTACTGGTCTTTGCTGGTGGCGGGTGCGCTGTTTGTGTATCAGCAGAAGCTGATCGTTAATCGTGAACGTGATGCCTGTTTTAAAGCGTTTATGAACAATAACTATGTAGGCCTGGTGCTGTTCCTGGGACTGGCGATGAGCTACTGGCATTTTTGATTTTGGCTTAGCCTGCGAAATAAAAAACCGGTCATTTCGACCGGTTTTTTTATGCTTACTCGCTCTGTGTGGCGCTCTCGATGGTCAGACGCACATCCGATGTGACCAGTTCGGCCAGCATCTGATAGATCTTCATCGTCTCTGCCGGCTCGGCATCACCGGTGTCGCTGATGAATCCCTCGTCACGCAGCGTCAGCACCAGAGAGCTGAACACCGCTTTATCGAAGAATTCCGGCGCGTTAATGCCGTGCAGCACTGAGAGGCGTTGTGCCACGGTGCGGCTCTCTTTCTCCAGCGTACCGCGGTTGATGGACGGGTTGGCGCTAAGTAGCCAGAAGGTGATAGCGTAGCGTTGCAACGTCTCGCGAGCACCCGCAGCCAACAGCTGCAGCGTACGGGAGCGGGCAGGATTAATATGCAGCTCGCCATCCTGTAGAGTAATCAGTCCCTGGCGCTGCATTTCGCTGGCCAGTTCGTCAATCACCCCGGCAAGCTCATCGCGCTCCCAGCGCAGGAACAACTCGGCTTTCAGCATCGGGTACAACGCATCAATATGCTGCTGTAGCGCGACGCGTGAAATACGACGGTGCTGAGTCACAATGGCTGCCATCAACGAAGGCAGAACCAGCATATGCGCAATGTTATTGCGGTAGTACGTCATCAAGACGGCCTGCTCGCGCGGCAGAATAATGATGTCACCGATGGTGTCTTTCTCGACCTCAAACTTGTTCATCTGCAAGGCGTGGTCGATCAGTTCACTGGCACTTTGCGCAGGAACGGTTGAGTCCGCCGCGTACGGCACGTTGCGCAGCAGGCTCAGGTAGCAGTCGAGCTGCTCGGTTAACTGTTCACGGGTCAGAGAGCGCTGGCGGGAAGCCAACAGCGCAGTACAACACAGGTTCATGGCGTTGGCCGCGCCAGCGTTGTTAATGCGTACCATCAGATCGGCAGCAATGTTATTCACCGTCGGCGTCAGCCAGGCCGGACGGATAGACTCGATAGGGTCAATAGATTCACGCCATTCTGGAACATGCTGGTTGAGGTAAGTCATCAATGGCATTGGTTCACCAAAGTTGACGTAGCCCTGACCCAGGTTACGCAGCTTGCTTAAGCCACGCAGCATTTGTGGCAGACTTTCTTTCTCTTTCGTCGCGCCACGCAGCTCTTTGGCGTAGGTGCCCACTTCCATTACGTGCTCGTAGCCGATGTAGATCGGTACGAGAGTAATAGGACGCGTACCGCCGCGCAGCATCGCCTGAATAGTCATCGACAGGGTGCCGGTTTTCGGGTCGAGCAAACGACCAGTACGTGAACGTCCACCCTCGACAAAGTACTCAACCGAGTAGCCGCGGCTGAACAATTCGCCCAGGTATTCGCGGAATACGGTGGAGTAGAGCTTGTTGCCCTTGAAGGTACGACGAATAAAGAATGCGCCCAGACGACGGAAAATCGGCCCCGCTGGCCAGAAATTCAGGTTGATACCGGCTGCGATGTGCGGCGGAACCAGACCCTGGTGGTACAGAACGTACGACAGCAGCATATAGTCCATATGGCTGCGGTGGCACGGAACGTACACGATTTCATGCCCATCGTGCGCCAACTGGCGTACACGTTCAGCATTGTGAACGTTAATCCCCTGATACAGACGGTTCCAGGTAAAGCCCAGAATACGGTCCGTCAAACGGATCATTTCGTAGGAGAAGTTGGCGGCAATCTCTTCCATCAGCGCAATGGCATTTTGCTGCGCTTTTTCGTGGGAGATTTTTTTACTGCGCGCTTCATCTTCTACCGCGCGAGCGATCGCTTTTGAAGCTAACAGCTTATTAAACAGATCCTGGCGGGCAGGGAGGCGCGGGCCGACAGCGGCCAGGCGCTGGCGAGCAAAGTGCATACGCGCCACGCGTGCCAGCTTCTGGGCAATGATCTTATCCGTACCGTGTTCATCCGCCATACGACGCAGAGAGACCGACGGGGAGAAGCGGACAAAACTGTCGCGACCCAGCCAGGACACCGCAAAGAATTTCTGTACGCCGTTTAGCATACGTAACGGCGGATTAACTTCACCTTTTTCACGCCCTGGCGCACGGCCAAACATCACCGAAACCGGCACCATCTGCACATCCAGGTCTGGATTGCTGCGATGTAAGTCGAGATAGTTATGGAACAGCTTGATGGACTCTTCTTTTGGCGTGTAATAGGTGAACACACGCGGGCCGCCGTGAATAAACACGTAGCGCGGCAGTAAAGTCCCGTCTATCTCCAGCGGTTCCAGGGGATCGGGGAGATCGTGCACCAGACATTGGGCACGCAGCGTCAGCAAGTCTGCTTTTGAATTGTACGGTAGGACGTACATAATGGGACGAGACGTATCGAGTCCCAACTCCGGGGCAGGTTCTGCCGGAATAGACTTGCTTTTTACCAGGACGCTTAATGGTAAATTCAGTAATTTGTAGTAAATTCGTGGCCAGCCGGACATAAACGATGTAAAGCCTCTGGTTAATAATGCAAATGCGCTGCAAGGATATCAGAAAGTTTAGTGAATTTCTGTGGTATCCGGTCATACTTCGCGCTGCTTTGCCACACCCTGAAACAAACGGGGTAACGTTACAATGACATTGACGCTAATAATGTAAAAAGGTTCTTTTTGATGGCCAATAATACCACTGGATTTACCCGAATTATCAAAGCTGCAGGCTATTCCTGGAAAGGTTTTCGCGCCGCATGGATCAATGAGGCGGCATTCCGCCAGGAAAGCGTTGCCGTACTACTGGGCGTAGCCATCGCCTGCTGGCTGGACGTCGATGCGATTACCCGCGTGCTGTTGATTGGTTCCGTGATGCTGGTGATGATCGTTGAAATCCTCAACAGTGCGATTGAGGCGGTGGTTGACCGTGTTGGCTCTGAGTATCACGAACTTTCCGGTCGGGCGAAAGATATGGGGTCGGCGGCAGTGTTGCTGTCTATTTTCGTTGCTCTGATCACCTGGGGCATCCTGTTGTGGTCGCATTTGCGATAAGGATTCCACATCTTTATAAATCTCCTGTTTTTTGTGCAGTTTGCGGTTCCAAAATCGCCTTTAGCTGTATATACTCACAGCATAACTGTATATACACCCAGGGGGCGGAATGAAAGCGTTAACGGCCAGGCAGCAAGAGGTGTTTGATCTCATTAGAGATCACATCAGCCAGACAGGTATGCCACCGACGCGTGCGGAGATCGCGCAGCGTTTGGGGTTCCGTTCCCCAAACGCAGCTGAAGAACATCTGAAAGCGCTGGCGCGTAAAGGTGTGCTGGAAATTGTATCTGGCGCATCGCGCGGTATTCGACTGCTGCAGGAAGAAGAAGAAGGATTACCGCTTGTCGGCCGCGTGGCGGCAGGCGAGCCACTTCTGGCGCAGCAGCACATCGAAGGCCACTACCAGGTCGATCCCTCATTGTTCAAACCGAACGCCGATTTTCTGCTGCGCGTTAGCGGTATGTCGATGAAAGATATTGGTATTATGGACGGTGATTTACTCGCGGTGCATAAAACTCAGGACGTGCGTAACGGTCAGGTTGTTGTTGCCCGTATTGATGACGAAGTTACGGTTAAGCGCCTGAAAAAGCAGGGCAACAAGGTTGAACTTCTGCCAGAAAATAGCGAATTTAAACCTATCGTTGTCGACCTGCGTGAGCAAAGCTTCACCATTGAAGGGCTGGCGGTAGGTGTCATTCGTAACGGTGAATGGCTCTGATTTTCTGCTGAATCTCTGTAGGCCGGATAAGACGATTACGTTGCCATCCGGCAATGTGCCCGGTAGCGCTGCGCTTGCTGGGCCTGCATCACATTGTCCAGTACGTCTAACTTCTTCTCAGGCCCTCCTGTATGCCTTTCTTTACCTCTTCTGATAAAGCACTCTGGCACCTCGCCTTACCGATGATCTTCTCCAATATCACTGTTCCCCTGCTGGGACTGGTGGATACCGCGGTGATTGGTCATCTGGATAGCCCGGTCTATCTTGGCGGTGTTGCGGTTGGTGCTACGGCAACCAGTTTTCTCTTTATGTTGCTGCTTTTCCTGCGCATGAGCACCACGGGTCTTACTGCGCAGGCATTTGGTGCGAAAAATCCTCAGGCGCTGGCGCGCGCACTGGTGCAGCCGCTAATGCTGGCGCTGGGCGCGGGGTTGCTTATCGCACTGTTTCGTACGCCGATTATCGATGTAGCGCTGCATATTGTCGGGGGAAGTGAAGCGGTACTGGAACAAGCCCGGCGTTTCCTTGAAATCCGCTGGCTCAGCGCACCCGCCTCGCTGGCTAATCTGGTGCTGCTCGGCTGGCTGCTTGGCGTTCAGTATGCGCGTGCGCCGGTTATCCTGTTGATTGTTGGCAATATTCTTAACATTGTGCTCGATTTATGGCTGGTGATGGGTCTGCATATGAACGTGCAAGGTGCGGCACTGGCGACGGTGATTGCTGAATATGCCACCTTACTGATCGGCCTGATGATGGTGCGCAAAGTCCTGCATATGCGCGGAATTTCGCTGGCAATGCTGAAGCAGGCGTGGCGTGGCAACTTCCGCCGTTTGTTGGCGCTTAACCGTGACATCATGTTGCGCTCGCTGCTGCTGCAGCTCTGTTTTGGCGCTATCACGGTGCTGGGTGCACGTCTGGGAGGCGATATTATTGCGGTTAATGCCGTTCTGATGACTCTGCTAACCTTTACCGCCTACGCGCTGGATGGATTTGCCTATGCCGTGGAAGCGCATTCGGGCCAGGCCTATGGGGCGCGAGATGGTAGCCAGTTACTGGACGTCTGGCGGGCGGCCTGTCGGCAGTCCGGTATTGTGGCTATTCTGTTTTCGCTGGTTTATGCCCTGTTTGGCGAGCAGATTGTTGCGCTACTGACCTCGCTGCCGCAAATCCAACTACTGGCCGATCGCTATCTCTTCTGGCAGGTGGTGTTACCGCTGGTGGGTGTCTGGTGTTATCTGCTCGACGGAATGTTTATTGGCGCGACGCGCGCGGCAGAAATGCGCAACAGTATGGCCGTTGCCGCAGTGGGATTCGCCTTAACGCTGCTGACTTTACCGTGGCTGGGAAATCATGGCTTGTGGCTGGCGTTAACCGTTTTCCTCGCGCTGCGTGGGCTTTCACTGGCCTTTATCTGGCGACGCCACTGGCGTAATGGAACCTGGTTCGCCTGAGCAGGATGGTTAAAAATTCCGAATAGTAAATAAAACCCAGAATCCCTGACTACACTTATTCTCACGTCCAGAGAAAACAGCATGTGTCTGGACATGGCACTCTCGCTATTCACAACCTAACGATGAGGACTTGATGATGAATAAAGACGAAGTCGGCGGCAACTGGAAGCAGTTTAAAGGTAAAGTGAAAGAGCAATGGGGCAAACTGACCGATGATGATATGACGGTCATTGAAGGTAAACGTGACCAACTGGTCGGTAAAGTCCAGGAGCGTTACGGTTACGCGAAAGATCAGGCGGAGAAAGAAGTTAACGATTGGGAAAAACGTAATGATTACCGCTGGTAATTAACCCCTCCCTCCTGAGAGTACAAGGATGTACGCTCTCCCGCTTACCTAGCGCCCAACTTTCTTCTTCACCTGAATCGTATGGTCATGCTGGCACTCGCCAGGATGGCGGCATGACTCAACTTCTACACAGGCCGGACACAGCCCGTGTGCTTCAATAACATTATGTCGCAGAGCAAAACCCATTTTGGCCGCCAGCGTATGCATGATGTCTTCCACACCTTCTGCGCACTCTTCTTTTACCACGCCACAGCGGTCGCAAATGAACATTGCGGAACTGTGGGTTGGCTGATCGAACAGATGGCAAAGGACATAGCTGTTGGTGGATTCCACCTTATGCACAAACCCTTGTTCCAGCAGAAAATCGAGCGCGCGATACACGGTTGGCGGCTTGGCCTGCGGCTCGGTTTCCCGCAACAGGTCGAGCAGGTCATAGGCGCTGATAGCCCCTTCCTGCAGGCTCATCAGGCGCAGCACTTCGAGACGCTGTGGCGTAAGCCGCACGTTGCGTTGCGCACAGAGTTTTTCAGCTTGAGCCAATAACTCTTGCGTAGTGGTTTTGTCCATTTGGCGCCTCGATTTGCGTGGAAGGTTAATCCCTTACTTTAACATGTTCTGCTTAAAACGCCGAGATCCACCGCGGTGTGCTATACCTGACGCATCGCAATACTGGAAAATAACCATGAAAAGACCCGATTGTATTCGACACTGGCGTGAGGTTGAGGGGGCTGATGACTCCACTTATCCCGACAGCGATGAGCTATTTGCTATTGGCGCGCCGCTTGCCCGCAAGTTGGGGTTAGGACGACTCGGCATTCATCATGAACGCCTGCCGCCGGGTCGGCGCACGTCGTACCCGCACGCTGAAAGCGATGAGGAAGAGTTTATCTATGTGCTGGAAGGTTATCCTGAGGCCTGGATTAACGGGTATTTATGGAAGCTAGAACCGGGCGACAGCGTCGGTTTCCCGGCAGGTACGGGCGTGTGCCATACCTTTATCAATAATACCAGCGAAGAGGTGCGTCTATTAGTCGTGGGTGAGGCGAACAAAAAATATAACCGCATTTATTATCCGCTTAACCCGGTCTATGCCGCTACACGCGAGGATCGCTGGGTCGACCATCCGCCGCAGTTTTTCGGATCACACGACGGAAAACCGGGGCGTAAATAGCGTTTGTTGAGGGGCAGAGGGAGTGAGCCGCGAGGATGTGGCTCACTATCGTAACGGTCTATGCTATAGTAGCGCCCCTTTTTTAACCGGATGCTTGAATATTCGCCATGCTGCCTGAATCTCAGTCTACCGCTTTTCCCGCTCATCGTTTTTCTATCGCGCCGATGCTCGACTGGACGGACAGACACTGCCGCTACTTTTTGCGCTTACTGTCCAGCCAGACATTGCTCTATACGGAGATGGTAACCACCGGCGCGATCATTCATGGTAAAGGCGATTATCTGGCGTATAGCGAAGAAGAGCATCCGGTCGCATTGCAACTGGGCGGGAGCGATCCGGCGGCACTGGCGCAGTGCGCAAAGCTCGCTGAACAGCGGGGTTATGACGAAATCAATCTCAACGTGGGTTGTCCTTCCGACCGCGTGCAGAATGGCATGTTTGGCGCTTGCCTGATGGGGAATGCGCAACTGGTCGCCGATTGCGTCAAAGCAATGCGCGACGTGGTGTCGATTCCGGTAACGGTGAAAACGCGTATCGGCATTGATGACCAGGACAGTTACGAATTCCTCTGCGATTTCATCAACACGGTATCTGGCAACGGCGAATGTGAGATGTTTATCATTCACGCCCGCAAGGCCTGGCTGTCCGGGTTAAGCCCGAAAGAAAACCGCGAAATTCCACCGCTGGATTATGACCGTGTTTATCAGCTAAAGCGTGATTTCCCGCATCTGACGATGTCGATCAACGGCGGCATTAAATCGTTGGAAGAAGCGAAAATTCATCTGCAACATATGGATGGCGTGATGGTAGGTCGTGAAGCTTATCAAAACCCAGGAATTCTGGCGTCCGTTGACCGCGAGATTTTTGCAGCTACCAGCGAAGATACCGATCCGGTTACCGTGGTGCGCGCCATGTACCCGTACATTGAGCGTGAACTGAGTAAGGGAACCTATTTGGGACATGTGACGCGCCATATGTTGGGGCTGTTTCAGGGGATCCCTGGGGCTCGTCAGTGGCGTCGCTATCTGAGCGAAAATGCGCATAAAGCCGGGACAGATATTAACGTACTGGAGCACGCGCTGAAGCTGGTGGCAGACAAGCGTTAAGTTTTCACCAAAAGTTAGTTAATTTCACCACGCCCTGCGCTTTGTCGCGGGGCGTTTTCTTTATAAATCAATGCATTATTTTTGGCATGTTTCTTGTAAAACAATGGAGAGAATTTCATTTCGGGAGAGAGCCATGCTGGAACTACTTTTTGTGATTGGATTTTTTATCATGCTGATGGTCACCGGCGTATCTTTGCTGGGCGTTCTGGCCGCATTGGTCGTAGCCACTGCAGTGATGTTTCTGGGCGGACTATTTGCCTTGATGATTAAACTGTTGCCCTGGCTGCTACTGGCTGCTACTGGCTGTTGCCGTGGTGTGGGTTATCAAGGCGATAAAAGCGCCAAAAGTCCCACAGTATCAGCGCAATAACCGTCGATTTTACTAAGGTATTGAGCGGTGCGTCACAACCTGCAACATTGCCTTTAGAACCAAATAGGAATTGATTATCAAATCTGTCACTATTGCCAGGTTAACGAATTCATCGAGCTGTACCCTACATACAGCCGAACTAAAAAAAGAAAGGGCTTCCCACGGGAAGCCCTAATTCTTTACTTCCCCGTCATAATTCAAACCGCAGGTGTGTTGGCTGCTTTCATTCACCCCAGTCACTTACTCCAGTAAGCTCCTGGGGATTCATTCAATTGCCGCCTTCCTGCAATTTGAATTATTTAGGGGAAGTCGAAGCATTATGGGATTAGCAAACTCGATCCCTGCGTTGCCCGGCTTTCCAGTACTTCATGAGCACGCTGTGCATCGTGCAGTGCGAACGTCTGACCAGGCGCGACATCCACTTTGATTACTCCGCTGGCAATTAGTGAGAATAGCTCATTGCTGGCTTCGGTTAATTCGCGGTGATTGGTGATATACCCCTGGAGTGAAGGACGGGTCACGTACAGCGAACCTTTCTGGTTCAGAATACCTAAGTTCACGCCAGTCACCGGCCCGGAAGCATTACCAAAGCTGACCATTAGTCCCCGGCGCTGTAAACAATCCAGCGAGGCTTCCCAGGTATCTTTCCCCACCGAGTCATACACCACCCGTACTTTTTTTCCGCCAGTTATCTCTTTCACTCGCTCAACTATGCTTTCTTCACGATAGTTAATGACCTGCCATGCGCCGGCCTGCAGCGCAATTTGTGCTTTTTGCGCACTGCCGACGGTACCAATCAGCTTCGCGCCCAATGCTTTTGCCCACTGGCAGGCAATCATCCCGACGCCGCCCGCAGCCGCATGGAACAAAAACGGCTCATCAGGCTGAATTTCATAGGTTTTACGCAGCAGATAAAAAACGGTTAACCCTTTCAGGAATGAGGCTGCGGCTTGTTCAAATGAGATAGCGTTGGGTAGGATGGCGGCTTTATCGGCCGGAACGTTATGCACTGAGCTGTAGGCACCAAGGGCAGACTGGGCGTACACCACGCGATCGCCAGCTTTAATGTGTGTCACTTTGCTGCCGACTTTGCTGACTACGCCGGCAGCTTCGGTACCCAGGCCGCTGGGCAGAGATGGCGGCGGATAAAGACCACTGCGGATGTAGGTGTCGATATAGTTGATCCCAATAGCTTTGTTCTCGACCTGGATTTCGTTTTCCGCCGGGTCTACGGGGGTAAACTCCACCGCCTTGAGTACATCAGGGCCACCATGCTTGTGAAATTCAATACGTGTTGCCATGCTTCCTCCAAAAGAAATGTGGTAATCTTTCGACCCAATCATTATCTCGGTAACTCCATTCACTATGGCAGGAAATAAACCCTTCAACAAACAACAGACTGATGCTCGTGAGCGCGATCCCCAGGTCGCCGGGCTGAAAGTACCGCCGCACTCGATTGAAGCGGAACAGTCGGTGTTGGGCGGTTTAATGCTGGATAACGAACGCTGGGACGATGTCGCCGAGCGTGTGGTGGCGGAAGATTTTTATACCCGGCCGCACCGGCATATCTTCACGGAAATGCATCGCCTGCAGGAGATGGGGAAACCCATCGATCTGATTACGCTGGCAGAGTCGCTGGAGGTTCAGGGACAACTGGACAGCGTCGGCGGTTTTGCTTACCTGGCTGAGTTGTCTAAAAATACGCCAAGTGCGGCGAATATTAGCGCTTATGCGGATATCGTCCGCGAACGTGCCGTTGTTCGTGACATGATTTCGGTTGCGAACGAAATCGCGGAAGCCGGGTTTGATCCGCAAGGCCGTTCCAGTGAAGATCTGTTGGACCTTGCTGAATCCCGTGTCTTTAAAATCGCGGAAAGCCGCGCAAATAAAGACGAAGGGCCGAAAAATATTACTGATGTGCTCGACGCCACCGTCGCGCGTATCGAGCAGCTGTTCCAGCAGCCGCACGACGGCGTCACCGGTGTGAACACCGGTTATGACGACCTCAATAAAAAGACGGCGGGTTTGCAGCCGTCAGACTTAATTATCGTCGCCGCGCGTCCGTCGATGGGTAAAACAACATTTGCGATGAACCTCGTCGAAAATGCGGCGATGTTGCAGGATAAGCCGGTTCTTATCTTTAGTCTTGAAATGCCCTCGGAACAGATCATGATGCGTTCCCTGGCCTCGCTCTCACGCGTAGACCAAACCAAAATCCGTACCGGTCAACTGGATGATGAAGACTGGGCACGAATTTCCGGAACAATGGGTATTTTGCTGGAGAAACGAAACATCTATATTGATGACTCCTCCGGCCTGACGCCAACGGAAGTGCGCTCGCGTGCCCGTCGTATCGCCCGTGAACATGGCGGTATCGGACTTATCATGATCGACTACCTGCAGCTGATGCGCGTGCCGTCGCTCTCCGACAACCGTACGCTGGAAATTGCAGAAATCTCCCGCTCGCTGAAAGCGTTAGCGAAAGAATTGCATGTGCCGGTGGTGGCGCTGTCGCAGCTTAACCGCTCTCTGGAACAACGCGCCGACAAGCGCCCGGTTAACTCGGATCTGCGTGAATCCGGCTCCATCGAACAGGATGCCGACTTAATCATGTTTATCTATCGTGATGAGGTTTATCACGAAAACAGTGACTTAAAAGGCATCGCCGAAATTATTATTGGTAAGCAGCGTAACGGTCCGATCGGTACGGTGCGCCTGACGTTTAACGGACAGTGGTCCCGCTTCGACAACTATGCCGGTCCTCAATATGATGATGAGTAATTTCTAAGGAATACAAATGCAAGCGGCAACTGTAGTCATTAACCGCCGCGCTCTGCGACACAACCTGCAACGTCTGCGTGAACTGGCTCCTGCCAGTAAACTGGTTGCGGTCGTGAAAGCGAACGCCTACGGCCATGGTCTGTTAGAGACCGCGCGAACGCTCCCTGATGCGGACGCTTTTGGTGTCGCTCGTCTTGAAGAAGCCCTGCGGTTGCGAGCGGGAGGGATCACGCAGCCCATCCTGCTGCTGGAGGGATTTTTTGATGCCTCCGATCTGCCGACTATTTCCGCGCAGCGTCTGCATACAGCCGTCCATAACCAGGAGCAGCTCGAAGCCCTGGAAGCCGCTAATCTGGTTGAACCCGTTACCGTCTGGATGAAGCTCGACACCGGTATGCACCGCCTGGGCGTACGCCCTGAGCAGGCCGAGGCGTTTTATCAGCGCCTAACGCAATGTGAAAATGTGCGCCAGCCGGTCAATATCGTCAGCCATTTTGCGCGCGCAGACGAACCTGAATGCGGCGCGACCGAAAAACAGCTCGATATCTTCAACAGCTTTTGCGAGGGCAAACCTGGGCAGCGTTCGATTGCCGCATCGGGCGGTATTCTGCTGTGGCCACAGTCTCACTTCGACTGGGCGCGTCCGGGACTGATTCTGTATGGTGTGTCGCCACTGGAAAACCACTCTATCGGCGCCGATTTTGGCTGTCAGCCGGTGATGTCGTTGACCTCCAGCCTGATTGCGGTGCGTGAGCACAAAGCGGGCGAACCGGTTGGCTATGGTGGAACCTGGCAGAGCGAGCGCGACACGCGTCTGGGCGTGGTGGCAATGGGCTATGGTGATGGTTATCCGCGCGCGGCGCCGTCTGGGACGCCGGTACTGGTCAATGGCCGTGAAGTGCCGATCGTCGGTCGCGTTGCGATGGATATGATCTGCGTCGATTTAGGCCCCGAAGCGCAGGATAAAGCCGGCGATTCGGTGATTCTGTGGGGGGAGGGACTGCCCGTTGAACGCATTGCTGAAATGACGAAAGTAAGCGCTTACGAACTTATTACGCGCCTGACCTCAAGGGTGGCGATGAAGTATATCGATTAGCAGAATGATGTGCTGGACAGGCGGTTACGCCGCCTTCCGGCAATATTACCCTCAACATCCTCTCGATCTTCTCCCGCTTCCGGTTTATTGTGTTCTTAACCCTTGCCTGTAAACCTGGAGAACCACACGTGTTTCAGAAAGTTGACGCCTACGCCGGCGACCCGATTTTATCGCTCATGGAGCGCTTCAAAGAAGATTCACGTAGCGACAAAGTGAACCTCAGCATCGGCCTGTATTACAACGAAGACGGAATTATTCCTCAGCTTAAAGCGGTGGCGGAAGCGGAAGCTCGACTTAATGCCAAACCGCATGGTGCTTCGCTGTATCTGCCGATGGAAGGTCTGAACACATATCGTCATACTATTGCGCCGCTGCTGTTTGGCGCAGATCATCCGGTTCTCCAGCAGCAGCGCGTCGCAACTATTCAGACGCTGGGCGGCTCCGGTGCGTTAAAGGTTGGCGCAGACTTCCTGAAACGCTATTTCCCTGATTCTGGCGTATGGGTCAGCGATCCGACCTGGGAAAACCATATCGCGATTTTTGAGGGGGCAGGATTCGAAGTAAGCACTTACCCATGGTATGACGACACGACTAACGGCGTGCGTTTCAACGACCTGCTGGCAACGCTGAATACTTTACCGGCGCGCAGCATCGTGCTGCTGCATCCGTGCTGCCATAACCCGACGGGCGCGGATTTAACTCCTGCGCAGTGGGATAGCGTTATTGAGATCCTGAAAGCACGCGATTTGATTCCGTTCCTGGACATTGCTTACCAGGGCTTCGGTGGTGGAATAGAAGACGACGCCTATGCGATTCGCGCCATTGCCAGCGCCGGATTGCCCGCTCTGGTCAGTAACTCATTCTCGAAGATTTTCTCCTTGTACGGCGAGCGTGTCGGCGGACTGTCTGTAGTATGTGAAGATGCTGATACCGCCAGCCGCGTTCTGGGGCAGCTAAAAGCGACGGTGCGTCGTAACTACTCTAGCCCGCCAAACTTTGGTGCGCAGGTAGTTGCCGCGGTACTGGGTGATGACGCGCTGAAAGCCAGCTGGCTGGCGGAAGTCGAAGAGATGCGTACCCGCATTCTGGCGATGCGTCAGGAGCTGGTTAACGTATTGAATGCAGAGATCCCGGGCCGTAACTTTGACTACCTGCTGCAACAGCGCGGTATGTTCAGCTATACCGGGCTTAGCGCAGCCCAGGTTGATCGCCTGCGCGATGAGTTCGGTGTGTACCTGATCGCCAGCGGTCGCATGTGCGTAGCTGGGTTGAATCACGGTAACGTGCAGCGCGTGGCAAAGGCATTTGCCGCCGTCATGTAACCGGCTTTGTATATTGCCGGATGGCGGCGTAAATGCCTTATCCGGCCTACAAAGGTATATGGATTTTCGTTTGGAGGCCTGATAAGCGTCGCGCCATCAGGCACGCTTTCCTGTGTGATCGTGCTCCTTTTCCAGGGCAAAACCAGAGAAAATCCTTCCTTTCCCTCCCCCTAAGGGGTAAGGTCAGATAGTTTTTTGACCAGTTGTTAATAAAAAAATGATAACTAACTGACTACTTAGGGAAAAATATGCGCAAGTTTACGTTGGCACTGAGTGCCGTTTGTTTATTGTTCACGCTAAATCAGCCAGCCCAGGCACTCGTTTCTTCTCCCTCTCAGCTCAATCCAGGCACCAATGTTGCAAAGCTCGCTGAGCAGGCTCCCATTCACTGGGTCTCCGTGGCACAAATTGAAAACAGCCTGACCGGACGTCCGCCGATGGCGGTCGGGTTTGATATCGATGACACAGTCCTCTTTTCCAGCCCAGGTTTCTGGCGCGGTAAAAAAACGTATTCTCCGGACAGTGAGGATTACCTGAAGAATCCGGCCTTCTGGGAAAAAATGAATAACGGCTGGGACGAGTTCAGTATTCCAAAAGAAGTCGCGCGCCAGCTAATTGATATGCACGTGCGTCGTGGTGACAGCATCTTTTTCGTGACCGGGCGTAGCCAGACGAAGACTGAAACGGTGTCGAAAACGTTGTCTGATAACTTTCACATCCCGGCTGGCAATATGAATCCGGTCATTTTTGCCGGCGATAAGCCGGGCCAGAACACCAAAACGCAGTGGTTGCAGGATAAAAATATCCGCATGTTTTACGGTGACTCCGATAATGACATCACTGCCGCTCGCGACGTGGGTATTCGTGGTATTCGCATTTTGCGCGCCTCTAACTCCACTTATAAGCCGCTGCCACAGGCCGGTGCGTTTGGTGAAGAGGTGATCGTCAACTCGGAATATTGAGGACACTGGCTGCGGATTGCTGTTTTTTTAAACAAATTTACATTGCTGGCTTTTACCTTTTGCGGACTTGCTGCACACTGAATAAATGATGTTCTCATTAGGCAATATGCTGGTAAGGGGAATAAAGATGACTAATTCGGAGTTGCTGCAATACTGCATGGCAAAAATGGGCGCGGAGCAGAGCGTTCACAGTGACTGGAAGGCCACGCAAATCAAAGTCGAAGATGTGCTTTTTGCCATGGTAAAAGAGGTGGAAGAACGCCCGGCGGTGTCTCTGAAAACCAGCCCAGAACTGGCAGAGTTGTTGCGCCAGCAGCATAGCGATGTTCGGCCAAGCAGGCATCTCAATAAGGCGCACTGGAGTACGGTGTATCTGGACGGCTCGCTGCCGGATTCACAGATTTATTATCTGGTTGACGCCTCTTATCAGCAGGCTGTGAACACGCTGCCTGCTGATAAACGGCGGATACTGACGCAGCCCTGAACGGTCTTGTAGGCCTGATAAGCGTAGCGCCATCAGGCACAACCGTTGCCTGATGCGGCGCAACCGTCTTATCAGGCCTACAAGCTTTACGCCTGTTCTGTGGGCCTGATAAGTGTTGCGTAGTTACAACAGTGGTTTGAGGAAACGTGCCGTGTGTGAGGCTTCACACTCAGCGACCGTTTCTGGTGTGCCGGAGACAAGAATTTCGCCGCCTCCGCTGCCACCTTCCGGACCGAGATCGACAATCCAGTCAGCGGTCTTAATCACGTCCAGATTGTGCTCAATCACCACGATGGTGTTGCCCTGATCCCGGAGCTGATGCAGCACGTCCAACAGTTGCTGAATATCCGCAAAATGCAGACCGGTGGTCGGCTCATCGAGAATATACAGCGTTTGCCCGGTACCGCGTTTTGACAGTTCGCGCGCCAGCTTCACGCGCTGCGCCTCGCCGCCCGAGAGTGTGGTAGCGGACTGACCCAGTCGGATGTACGTCAGGCCAACGTCCATTAGTGTTTGCAGCTTACGCGCCAGCGCCGGAACGGCATCGAAGAACTCGCGTGCTTCTTCAATCGTCATATCCAACACTTCGTGGATAGTTTTGCCTTTGTACTTAATTTCCAGCGTTTCGCGGTTATAGCGCTTGCCTTTACATTGATCGCACGGCACGTAGATATCCGGCAGGAAGTGCATTTCGACTTTGATCACGCCGTCGCCCTGACAGGCTTCACAGCGTCCGCCGCGGACGTTAAAGCTGAAACGCCCCGGGGTGTAACCGCGTGCACGTGACTCCGGCACGCCGGCAAACAGTTCGCGCACTGGCGTAAACACGCCGGTGTAGGTTGCCGGGTTAGAACGCGGCGTACGGCCAATCGGGCTTTGGTCAATGTCGATCACTTTGTCGAAATGTTCCAGGCCCTGAATGTCGCGATACGGCGCAGGTTCAGCCAGCGTCGCACCATTCAGCGCCGTCTGCGCAATCGGGAACAGAGTATCGTTAATCAGTGTCGATTTACCCGAACCGGAAACACCGGTAATGCAGGTAAATAAACCTACCGGCAGCGTCAGGGTGACATCTTTCAGGTTGTTGCCGCGTGCGCCGGTGAGCTTCAGCACTTTCTCTGGGTCAGCCGCAACGCGCTGTTTAGGCACTTCAATCTTGCGTTTACCGCTCATGTACTGGCCGGTCAGCGACTCAGGCACTGCCATGATGTCGTCGAGCGTCCCTTCGGCGACGACCTGACCGCCGTGAACACCTGCGCCGGGGCCGATATCGATAACGTGGTCAGCGGCGCGAATCGCATCTTCATCGTGCTCGACTACAATGACGGTATTACCCAGATTACGCAGGTGGATAAGCGTACCCAGCAGACGCTCGTTATCGCGCTGATGCAAACCGATAGATGGTTCATCCAGCACGTACATTACACCGACCAGACCCGCGCCGATCTGGCTTGCCAGACGAATACGCTGGGCCTCACCGCCGGATAGCGTTTCCGCCGACCGCGATAGCGTCAGATAGTTGAGGCCGACGTTGACCAGGAACTTCAGACGATCGCCAATCTCTTTAAGAATTTTCTCGGCAATCTTCGCCCGCTGACCCGCAAGCTTCAGATTGTTGAAGAAATCCATTGCATGACCGATGCTCATGTCAGAAATTGCAGGCAGCGGCGTATTTTCAACAAATACGTGGCGGGCCTCGCGACGTAAACGCGTCCCTTCACAGCTGGCGCACGGTCGGTTACTGATGAATTTGGCTAATTCTTCGCGTACCGCACTGGATTCCGTCTCTTTATAACGGCGCTCCATATTGTGCAGCACACCTTCAAACGGGTGACGACGTACGGACGTATCGCCGCGATCGTTCATGTATTTGAATTCGATATTTTCTTTACCCGAACCGTACAGCACCACTTTATGCACGGTAGGGCTCAGGCTGGCCCATGGGGCTTCAACGTCGAATTTATAGTGTTCAGCCAGAGACTTAAGCATCTGGAAATAATAGAAGTTACGGCGATCCCAACCACGAATAGCACCACCGGCCAGCGACAGTTCCGGGTTTTGAATCACCCGGTCAGGATCGAAATACTGCTGCACGCCGAGACCGTCACAGGTTGGACACGCGCCCGCTGGGTTGTTAAACGAGAACAGCCGAGGTTCCAGTTCGCGCATGCTATAGCCGCAGATAGGGCAGGCGAAGTTAGCGGAGAACAGAAGCTCTTCCGCTTTCGGGTCGTCCATATCGGCGACCACCGCCGTACCACCGGACAGTTCCAGCGCGGTTTCAAAGGATTCAGCCAGTCGTTGGGTGAGATCGTCGCGTACTTTAAAGCGGTCAATCACCACTTCAATAGTGTGTTTCTTTTGCAGCTCAAGCTTGGGCGGATCGGAAAGGTCACACACTTCGCCGTCGATACGGGCGCGGATATAGCCCTGGCCCGCCAGGTTTTCCAGCGTTTTGGTGTGCTCGCCTTTACGCTCCTTAATTACCGGTGCCAGCAGCATCAGACGTTTGCCTTCCGGCTGGGACAGGACGTTGTCCACCATCTGGCTAACGGTCTGCGCTGCCAGGGGAACGTCGTGATCCGGACAGCGCGGCTCGCCAACGCGGGCAAACAGCAGACGCAGATAGTCGTGAATTTCGGTAATTGTACCTACCGTGGATCGCGGGTTATGGGACGTCGATTTTTGTTCAATTGAGATGGCAGGAGAGAGCCCCTCAATGTGGTCGACATCCGGTTTTTCCATCAGCGACAGAAATTGACGCGCGTACGCGGAAAGGGATTCAACGTAACGACGCTGCCCTTCGGCATATAAGGTGTCGAAAGCGAGCGAAGATTTGCCTGAGCCCGAAAGCCCGGTGACGACAATCAGCTTGTCGCGCGGGATGACGAGGTTGATGTTTTTGAGATTATGGGTGCGGGCGCCCCGAACTTCGATCTTATCCATTCATCTTTCCCGGATTAAACGCTTTTTTGCCTGGCTGCATGGTGCTACCGGCGATCACAAACGGTTAATTATGACACAACCTGACCTGAATGGATATACAGTATTGGAATGCAAAACGCATGTTCCTGTGCAACAATGTCTGGCGGGGGTTGTTTACTGGAATCAACTTCGCAACGTAGTAAAAGCGCTATTGGAAATGCTACAATCCCGCGCTTACACTTATTCAGTAACGTTTTTCAGGAGACACGATCATGGCCAGCAGAGGCGTAAACAAGGTGATTCTCGTCGGTAATCTGGGCCAGGACCCGGAAGTACGCTATATGCCGAATGGTGGCGCAGTTGCCAACATTACGCTGGCTACTTCCGAATCCTGGCGTGATAAAGCGACCGGTGAAATGAAAGAGCAGACTGAATGGCACCGCGTTGTGCTGTTTGGCAAACTGGCGGAAGTGGCCAGTGAATATCTGCGTAAAGGTTCCCAGGTCTATATCGAAGGTCAGTTGCGTACCCGCAAATGGACCGATCAGTCCGGCGTAGAAAAGTACACCACTGAAGTTGTTGTTAACGTTGGCGGCACCATGCAAATGCTGGGCGGTCGTCAGGGCGGTGGTGCTCCGGCAGGTGGTGGCCAGCAGCAGGGTGGTTGGGGTCAGCCTCAGCAGCCGCAGGGCGGCAATCAGTTCAGCGGCGGTGCGCAGTCTCGTCCGCAGCAGTCCGCTCCGGCAGCGCCGTCTAACGAACCGCCGATGGATTTCGACGACGATATTCCGTTCTAATCCTTCTGCTTTTCGCTGAAAATTATGGCTACCTCAAGACCGGGGTAGCCATATGCAATTTTGTTATCAGTTCAACACCATCGGCCAGTCTGGCGGTGTGTGGCTCATCACATCAACCATCACGGTTTCAATGTTCTGCCAGATAGTGGACATATCCACCAGGGTTATGCCGAGCAATCCAGTCGCAAACCAGCAGGCAAACACCAGCCCCAAACCGCTGCTAATGACGGCCAGGCCAATATAATCTGATTTACGAAAACGGATATTGAGCGTACTGGCTAAAAACATCAGTACCGCGCTGAGTAGTTGCCACCGCAGAAGAACCACGCCAGTTGTTATTGTTGCCATGAAAAACGTCCTCAGAAAGTCTGGATGCCCAGGACAGCGCGGGGGTGTTCACCGAGGGTGTAGTACTCTGGCTATCGACGGGCAATAACATGAATGAAACATTGTTTCTGTTACATGATTTTTGTGAACTATATCACAAGTGCTCGTTTGTTCACCACTATTGGACGCTATTTTTGTAGGCCTAAAACCACTCTGATTGTGTGGTTTAATTTAATGAAGGGTTGATAATAAATAACCATGTTTTAAACATGCATTTAGTCTGCTTGTTATATTTATCCTAAATTAAACGTTAAAAAACTTTAATGAATTTCTTAAACGCAGCCAGGATAATGCTCATAAAAAATTACTCCGTGGGGATAATAACGTTATGAAATAAGCATAACTTTAAGTTTGCCTTACGGAAAAATAATATCATCATCAACTATTATCAGACTTTTACATAGAGAAGTCTGTTGCTAATACTGATAGATTCATGCAACTTAATCAGTCGGTGTTTATAGCATCCTGCCTTGATGGGTTCTGGCATATACGAAACAGGGAAATAGGGCTGACATGAATCACAGTGCGCGACGCAAGATGCTGAAGTTCCTGGGAACATTCATGGTGGTATTGTTCCCCGTGGTGCTGGCGATTTGGTTTGCACATATCCGGGCGATGACCGAAACCCATAACCAACTCCGCTCTTTTGCTCAACTGGTGTTAAATAAAACAGAATTGGTAATCCTACAAGCCGATTTGGCGCGTGATATGGCCCAGTTGTATCAGGGTAAGATGTGTACCCCGGCACATCAGAAAAGTATGCTGAATATTATTCGCGGTCGTTTATATATCAGTGAGCTAATTTATGCGCAGGGCGATCATTTTTTGTGCTCTACGTCTATGGCGCCGACTGTTACTTATATTATGCCGACAGCCGACTATAAACGTACGCCGGATATCGCCATCTATTACTACCGCGATACCCCTTTTTTCGCTGGCTACAGAATGACGTACATGCAACGTGGGAACTACGTCGCAGTCATAAATCCATTATCCTACAGCGAAGTCATGTCAGATGATCCGGATCTGTCCTGGGGCGTATATGACACAGTAACAGATACGTTTTTCTCTGCCAGCGAAGCGGCAAATATTGCGCAATTCGCGCCTCTCGTACGCGGTGAAGCCTCGACCTTTCAACAAGACGATCGCTTTTACACCATCGTGCATTCAGAAAAACGCCCAATTGCGATCATTGTGTCGACCTCACACAACCGCGTAAGTCAGATTTTCTATCACGAGGCGGCGTTAACCATTCCCTTCGGGATTATCTGCAGCATCCTGATACTGCTAATGTGGTGGCGCACGCGCCAGGAATACTTATCTCCCCGGCGCTTACTAAAACGCGCGATCAAAAAACGTCAGCTTTGCCTGCATTACCAGCCGATCATTGATATTAAGAATGGACAATGTGTTGGTGCTGAAGCTCTGCTGCGCTGGCCGGGTTGTAAAGGTGAGGTGATGAGCCCGACGGAGTTTATTCCGTTGGCTGAAAAAGAGGGAATGATTGAGCGGATCACGGATTATGTCGTTGAAGAGGTATTCAACGATTTGGGGTATTTTCTTTCGGCGCATCCTCAGCTTTATATCTCGATAAACCTTTCCGCTTCTGACTTTCATTCATCCCGATTGATTGCTCTGATTAACGACAAAAATCGTGAGTACTCCGTGGCGGCCCAGCAAATTAAAGTCGAAGTGACGGAGCGGGGGTTCATAGATGTACATAAAATGACCCCAGTAATCCAGGCGTTCCGCAAGGCGGGTTATGAAGTGGCGTTTGATGATTTTGGCACGGGATATTCCAATCTGCATAATTTATCAGCGCTGAATGTCGATATCCTGAAGATCGACAAATCGTTTATTAGCACGTTGTCCACTAACAGCACCAGTCACTTGATTGCCGAACATATTATTGAGATGGCGCAAAGCTTACACCTGAAGACGATTGCGGAAGGGGTGGAAACGAAGGAACAAATCGAATGGCTGCTTGAACGCGGCGTACAGTATTGTCAGGGCTGGTATTTTGCGAAGGCGCTGCCGTCGCAGGAGTTCATGCACTGGATACAACGGTCGCCCGCCATACTGACGCAGAGCGGGCAATAAGCTTACAGGCGGTGGCGGTAATCGCTGGGGGTACGATCAAACTCGCGGCGAAACACGCGCGAGAAGGTTTGTTGCGATACATAACCAAGATCCATCGCGATATCGAAAATAGGTCGCTCAGTCGTCCTCAGTTCAACCGCCGCCAGCAGAAGTCGTCGCTGGCGGATGTAGTCACCCAGCGTCTGGCGCGTCACCGTGCGGAACATTCTCTGTAAATACCACTTCGAGTAACCTGATTTTTTCGCAACCGCCTCAATGTTCAGCGGCTGATCGATATGTTCATCAATCCATTCAATAAGGGTCTGAATAATCTGCTGATGGGACATAGGGCTGCCTCTTTCTCAGTATTCGATTCGTCGTTTTGTCTGTGGGCGAGTATAATTCCTCAAGTTAACTTGAGGTAAAGCGATTTATGGAAAAGAAATTACCCCGAATAAAAGCGCTGCTCACGCCAGGTGAAGTTGCAAAGCGTAGCGGCGTGGCTGTTTCGACCCTGCATTTCTATGAAAGCAAAGGGTTAATCAGCAGCATGCGCAACAGCGGTAATCAGCGTCGCTACAAACGTGATGTATTGCGTTACGTGGCGATTATCAAGATTGCTCAACGTATTGGGATCCCGCTGGCAACGATTGGCGACGCGCTGGGCGTATTACCTGAAGGACATTCACTTAGCGCTAAAGAGTGGAAACAGCTCTCTTCGCAATGGCGTGAAGAGCTGGACCGACGCATTCATACTTTGGTGTCGCTACGCGATGAGCTGGATGGATGTATTGGTTGCGGCTGCTTGTCGCGCAGCGATTGCCCGTTGCGTAACCCAGGCGATCAGCTGGGCGAGCAAGGAACCGGGGCGCGTCTGCTGGAAGATGATTGATTGGTTTAAATATATGACTGATATATACCCTAAATAATTCGCGTTGTGGGAAGGCGGCAAGAGCACGAATCCCGATGAGCTTAGTAAACTAAGTGATTCGGGTGAGTAAACGCAGCCAACACACCTGCAACGTGAAATATGACGGGTATAAAACTAAAGCGCCACAGAGGGCGCTTTAGTTTGGTTCCGGTCTTCGTCTTTCACTCTATCCCGCTGGTTCACGGGAGGGTTTCCCCCGACATCAACACCCCTCAGTCGAGCACATTAGGGGAGGTTCCGGCCTGTGTTGATAATGTAAGTGTAAGCTACCTCCCTCCATTTGCCAGTCAAATGATGATTTTTTAGCCAAAAAAATTACCGCATCTTCACCGGTTTTCTTGCGCGAGTTTGCGCGAAAAATAAGAACGATTGTTGCGACAATCTGGCGAAATTTGTTACCAGATTGCGCATTGACGATAACGTTTGCGCATCGACTGGTTGTTTATTGTGCGTTATAAGAAGAAATGAGTAAAAAGCGGCAAAGTTCAGTTGAAAACCGGCGTATGATCGCTGGATAATCGTTTGCTTTTTTTTACCACCCGTTTTTTATGCGCGGAGCTAAACGTTTGCTTTTTTGCGACACCCCTAATGACGCAAACCTGGCACATGGAGAAAACGTTTAGCAGGCAGTGGATTGTCCAGCACGCATAATGACGAAAAAATAAACTCTCAGGGGATGTTTTCTATGTCTACGCCTTCAGCGCGTACCGGCGGTTCACTCGACGCCTGGTTTAAAATTTCGCTTCGCGGCAGTACCGTTCGTCAGGAAGTCGTTGCCGGATTAACGACGTTCCTCGCCATGGTTTACTCCGTTATTGTGGTTCCAGGGATGCTGGGTAAAGCCGGATTCCCGCCTGCCGCTGTATTTGTGGCAACCTGCCTGGTCGCGGGCGTCGGTTCTATTGTCATGGGCCTGTGGGCAAATCTGCCGCTGGCGATTGGTTGCGCCATTTCTCTGACGGCGTTTACCGCATTCAGCCTGGTATTGGGGCAACATATCAGCGTGCCCGTTGCGCTGGGCGCGGTGTTCCTGATGGGCGTCCTGTTTACCATCATTTCCGCGACGGGTATTCGTAGCTGGATCCTGCGCAATCTGCCGCAGGGCGTTGCGCACGGTACGGGAATCGGTATCGGCCTGTTCCTGCTGCTGATTGCGGCAAACGGCGTTGGTCTGGTGATTAAGAATCCGCTGGACGGTCTGCCGGTTGCGCTGGGTGACTTCGATACCTTCCCGGTGATTATGTCGCTGGTTGGTCTGGCGGTGATTATTGGCCTCGAAAAACTGAAAGTACCGGGCGGCATCCTGCTGACTATTATCGGTATTTCCATTGTTGGCCTGATTTTCGACCCGGCCGTGCATTTCTCCGGTATTTTTGCCATGCCGTCTCTGAGCGACGAAAACGGCAACTCACTGATCGGCAGCCTGGATATTATGGGCGCACTGAATCCTATCGTTCTGCCGAGCGTGCTGGCGCTTGTTATGACCGCCGTCTTCGATGCGACCGGCACCATTCGTGCCGTAGCCGGACAGGCGAATTTGCTGGATAAAGACGGACAGATTATCGACGGCGGCAAAGCGCTGACCACCGACTCCCTGAGCAGCGTGTTCTCTGGTCTGGTGGGCGCTGCTCCTGCGGCGGTATACATTGAATCCGCAGCGGGTACGGCGGCAGGCGGTAAAACTGGCCTGACGGCGATCACCGTTGGCGTCCTGTTCCTGCTGATCCTGTTCCTCTCCCCGCTCTCTTATCTTGTACCGGTATACGCAACGGCGCCTGCACTGATGTATGTGGGCCTGTTGATGCTGAGCAACGTTGCGAAAATCGACTTTGCTGACTTTGTTGACGCAATGGCGGGTCTGGTAACGGCCGTATTTATCGTGCTGACCTGTAACATCGTTACCGGCATTATGATTGGCTTTGCTACCCTGGTGATTGGCCGTCTTGTCTCTGGTGAATGGCGCAAGCTGAACATCGGCACGGTGGTTATCGCTATCGCGCTGGTGGCCTTCTACGCGGGCGGCTGGGCTATCTGATTTTTATTCGATAAAGATCCTCAAAACGGGTGGCTTTGGCCGCCCGTTTTTATTTTCAGAACACACTCGTTGTCTTTTGCGTTACTCTCAATTAGATAGAATTGAGGCACGACGCCTCTCATCACCAATCATAAGAAACATCGCAAACAGGGAACGCATGGAAATCTTTTTCACCATACTCATCATGACCCTTGTGGTCTCGCTGTCGGGGGTATTTACTCGCGTATTGCCCTTCCAACTCCCTTTACCCCTAATGCAGATCGCCATCGGCGCCTTGCTGGCGTGGCCGACGTTTGGTTTGCATGTGGAATTCGATCCTGAGCTGTTTTTGGTGCTGTTCATCCCGCCGCTGCTCTTTGCCGATGGCTGGAAGACGCCAACGCGTGAGTTTCTCGAGCATGGGCGAGAGATCTTCGGCCTTGCGCTGGCGCTGGTGCTGGTCACGGTGGTTGGCATTGGATTTATGATTTACTGGCTGGTGCCGGGGATACCGCTTATCCCAGCCTTTGCGCTGGCCGCCGTCCTTTCACCAACCGATGCTGTTGCCCTTTCCGGCATTGTGGGGGAGGGGCGCATACCGAAGAAAATCATGGGCATCCTGCAGGGCGAAGCGTTGATGAACGACGCCTCCGGTCTGGTCTCTCTGAAGTTTGCCGTCGCCGTGGCGATGGGGACGATGGTATTCACCGTTGGTGGCGCAACGCTTGAGTTCTTCAAAGTGGCGATTGGCGGCATCCTGGCTGGTTTTGTCGTCAGTTGGCTGTACGGGCGCTCCCTGCGCTTCCTCAGCCGCTGGGGCGGTGACGAGCCGGCAACGCAAATCGTCCTGCTGTTCCTGCTGCCGTTTGCGTCTTACCTGATTGCGGAACACATCGGCGTTTCCGGTATTCTCGCGGCGGTCGCTGCCGGGATGACGATCACCCGTTCCGGGGTGATGCGCCGCGCACCGCTGGCGATGCGTTTACGTGCTAACAGTACCTGGGCAATGCTGGAGTTTGTGTTTAACGGCATGGTCTTCTTATTGTTAGGGCTACAGTTACCGGGGATTCTGGAGTCTTCCTTAGCGGCGGCAGAGGTCGATCCGAACGTTGAAATCTGGATGCTGTTTACCGATATCGTGCTGATTTACGTGGCGCTGATGCTGGTACGTTTTGGCTGGCTGTGGACGATGAAAAAATTCAGTCTGCGCTTCCTGAAGAAAAAACCAATGGAATTCGGCTCTTGGACAACGCGTGAAATCCTGATCGCCTCCTTTGCCGGTGTACGTGGAGCAATTACCCTCGCCGGTGTGCTCTCCATTCCACTGTTGTTACCGGATGGTAGCGGATTCCCGGCGCGATATGAGCTGATCTTCCTTGCCGCAGGCGTGATTCTGTTCTCGCTGTTTGTTGGCGTGGTGATGTTGCCGATTCTGCTACAACATCTGGAAGTGGCAGACCACTCGCAGCAGCAGAAAGAGGAACGTATTGCTCGCGCTGCTACGGCAGAAGTGGCGATTGTCGCGATCCAGAAAATGGAGGAGCGACTGGCCGCGGACACCGAAGAGAACATCGATAACCAGTTACTCACCGAGGTGAGTTCCCGCGTGATTGGTAACCTGCGTCGTCGCGCCGACGGACGCAACGATGTGGAAAGCTCGATGCAGGAAGAAAACCTCGAGCGACGTTTCCGCCTGGCAGCGTTGCGTTCAGAACGCGCAGAGCTTTATCACCTGCGCGCGACGCGGGAAATCAGCAATGAAACGCTGCAAAAGCTGCTGCACGATCTGGACTTGCTGGAAGCGCTGTTGATCGAGAACCAATAAACGAGAGTGCCTGATGCGCTACGCTTATCAGGCCTACAAAACCGATGTAGGCCGGATAAGGCGTTTGCGCCGCATCCGGCATTTTACGACGCTTGCGGTAGCCAAAACCCTTCACAGCATTTGAGCCACGCCTGGGCGCTGTGCGACAGATACACGCCTTCGCGCCAAATCATGCCCAATTGCCAGCGTAAATCACTCTCCAGAGGGATCCAGCGCAACGTTTGCTTATCCAGGCGCTGGCAAATCGGCTCCGGTAAAATGGCAATCCCGACTCCGGCTTGTACCATCGCAGCCAGAAAATCCCACTGCCCGCTGCGCACCGCGATGCGGGGCTTGACGTTGTGTTGGCTAAACAGCTCAAGCAATTGGCGGCTCAACGCGAAATCTTCGTTGTAGATCAGTAGCGGATGTTCCGCCAGTGCCTCGGGGGAAATGGATTCGCATGTTGTCCACTGACCGGAGCGGGGGACCAGCACGCAGAGCGGATGACTGAAAAGCGGTAGGGTCGCCAGACCACTCTCTTCTTCAACCGGCAGCGCGGTCATCGCGACATCCAGATCGCCGTTCATCACCGCCTGCTGGACGGTTAAGCCGCCAAATTCAGAGACCTTCAGCTCAACGCCGGGATAGCGCTGGCGAAACAGGCTGATAGGCCCGGCCATCAACATACCGACCATCGGCGGGATACCGAGGCGCAGCACACCCCTGTTGAGGTGATTAATGTCGCTAAGTTCAGCTTCAAGCTGGCGAAACTCAGCGAGGATCGCCAGGCCGCGTTCGAAAACGACCTGTCCGGTGTCGGTTAACAACAACCGCCGCCCGTCGCGGATGAGCAATGTGCAATTAAGCTCGTCTTCAAGGTTCTTCAACATCTTGCTGATGGTGGGCTGGGTGACAAAAAGCTTCTCCGCTGCGCGAGTAAAGCTCTGCTGACGAACCACCTCAACAAAATATCGCAGCGTTCTGATATCCATGATTATTCCTTAAGACTATACCTGCAATGAGTTTAATTCATTTCAGTCCTGGACGGGGGCTCTCTATACTGGCGCTCTCTATTTTTTAAGGACATACCCTCATGGCTGTGGCGATAAGCCGCGTGACGCCTGCTGTTATTCATCGACTCCAGATCCCCGTTCAGGTTCTGTTGTACGCAGGTCTCTTTGTATTAGCTCAATATCTTGTCTCCTGGCTGCATCTGCCGCTTCCTGCCAACCTGGTAGGGATGGTGCTGATGCTGGCGTTAATTGTCTGCCGGGTTATCCCGCTGAACTGGATTCGCGCAGGTGCTCGCTGGTTACTGGCTGAAATGCTGCTGTTTTTTGTCCCGGCGGTGGTCGCCGTTGTGAACTACACGCAGCTGTTGCTGGTTGATGGCTGGCGTATATTTGCCGTCATTGCGATCAGTACGCTGATGGTGCTCGGCGCAACGGCGTGGGTGGTGGATAAAGTGTATCGCTATGAAATGAGCAGGCTAAACCGTGAGTAATTTCCAGCTAAGCATGTTGTGTCTGGTGATTACGCTGGGTATCTACTTTGCTAATAAGCGTTTGTATCGCCGTTTTCGTAAATTACCGCTGATGCCATTAGTTCTCACCCCGGCCCTGCTGGTGCTGATGCTAGTCTTCGGCCATATCTCCTGGCAAAACTATATTGGTGAATCGCACTGGTTGCTGTGGTTGTTAGGACCGGCGACCATCGCCTTTGCCGTTCCGGTGTATGACAACCTTGCGGTGATTAAGCGTCACTGGATGTCGCTGACGGCGGGCGTGATAACGGCAACGCTGGTGGCCGTCACCAGTTCCGTGTGGCTGGCGCGTCTGTTTATGTTGCCTGATGAGATCCAACGCAGTCTGGCGGTGCGTTCCGTCACCACGCCATTTGCGCTGGCAGCGGCAGAGCCATTGGGCGGGCAGCCGGACCTGGTGGCCTTGTTCGTGGTGGTGACCGGCGTATTCGGCATGGCGGTCGGCGATGTGCTGTTTTTACGCCTTTCCATTCGTGAAGGAATGGCGAAAGGCGCAGGATTTGGCGCAGCATCGCACGGGGCAGGCACGGCGCGCTCTTATGAGCTTGGTCAGCAAGAGGGCGTGGTTGCCAGTCTGGTAATGATGCTTTCCGGTGTGGTGATGGTATTGGTTGCGCCACTGGTCGCGAGGCTGATGTTCTAAGAAAGGATGTAATCCTCCGGCCCGAAAGCCGGAGGAGAAGGGATGTTAGTGCGCGCGACCTTGTTCTACGCCGTACCCGGTCTGGGAGCGGATGAACTGAGCACGGAACTGCTCGCGTTCGCGGTTGCCTTCTTCTGAGTTGTCGGTAGCAGAGAAGAACCAGATCCCGAGGAACGCTATGCTGATGGAGAACAGCGCTGGATATTCATACGGGAAAATGGCTTTTTCGTGACCGAGGATCTGGACCCAAATGGTTGGGCCGAGAATCATCAATACTACCGCTGTTAACAGACCTAACCAGCCACCCAGCATTGCGCCACGGGTGGTCAGACGCGACCAGTACATGGAAAGCAGGATGATCGGGAAGTTGCAGCTGGCCGCGATGGCGAACGCCAGACCCACCATGAAGGCGATGTTCTGGTTCTCAAACAGCACGCCGAGCAGGATGGCTATCACACCCAGTACCAGTACGGTGATTTTTGACACCTTCAGCTCTTCACGTTCGGTTGCGCCTTTGCGGAATACGTTGGCGTACAGGTCGTGAGAAACTGCCGAAGCGCCCGCCAGCGTCAGCCCGGCAACCACCGCCAGGATGGTGGCAAACGCCACTGCAGAGATGAAGCCGAGGAACAGGTTACCGCCCACCGCATTCGCCAGGTGAACCGCCGCCATGTTGTTACCACCGATCAGTGCGCCTGCAGCATCTTTGTACTCTGGATTAGCACCTACCAGCATGATCGCGCCAAAGCCGATGATAAAGGTCAGGATGTAGAAATAACCCATAAAACCGGTGGCATAGAATACGCTCTTACGCGCTTCGCGGGCATCGCTGACCGTGAAGAAACGCATCAGAATATGCGGCAAACCTGCTGTACCGAACATCAATCCAAGACCTAACGACAGGGCGGATATCGGATCTTTTACCAGACCGCCCGGGCTCATAATCGCGGAGCCTTTCGGGTGTACTGCCATCGCTTCGGTGAACAGGTTGTTGAAGCTGAAGCCGACATGCTTCATTACCATGAAGGCCATAAAGCTGGCGCCGAACAGCAGCAGAACAGCTTTAATGATCTGTACCCAGGTGGTTGCCAGCATGCCGCCAAACAGAACGTACATCATCATCAGTACGCCAACCAGCACGACGGCGATGTGATAGTTCAGACCAAACAGCAGCTCAATCAGTTTACCTGCGCCGACCATCTGGGCGATCAGATACAGCGCGACCACCACCAGGGAACCACAGGCCGACAGAATACGGATTGGACCCTGCTTCAGACGATAAGAAGCAACGTCAGCAAAGGTGTAACGACCGAGGTTACGCAAACGCTCAGCAATCAGGAACAGAATAATTGGCCAGCCGACCAGGAAGCCGAGTGAGTAAATCAGCCCGTCATAACCGGAGGTAAATACCAGCGCGGAAATCCCAAGGAACGATGCCGCCGACATATAGTCGCCCGCAATCGCCAGCCCGTTCTGGAAACCGGTGATGTTACCGCCGGCGGTGTAGTAGTCATTACGCGAACGTACGCGCTTAGACGCCCAGTAGGTAATGCCGAGCGTAAAGATGACGAAAATCAGGAACATAACAATCGCCTGCCAGTTGGTTGGCTGGCGTTGAACTGCACCGCTAATAGCATCCGCCGCGTTTGCGGCGAAGGGCAGCGTGGCGGCAAGCGCCGTCAGGACTCTCTTCATGATGCTTTAACCTCGTGCAGAACCGCATTGTTCAGGCGATCGAATTCACCGTTTGCCCGCCAGATGTAGATCCCGGTCAGGATGAAGGAGATGAGGATCACTCCGACCCCAATCGGAATACCGCGGGTGACGCTGGTTCCTGCGTGTAGCGGAGTACCCAGCCAGCCTGGCGCAAAGGCAATCAATAAAATAAAGCTGATATAAACTGCCAGCATGATGATGGACAGAATGGTGGCAAACCGTTGCCGTTTTTCTACTAACTCCCTGAAACGCGCACTGTCTTCTATCCGCTGATAAATTTGGTCATTCATCACAGAGTCTCCAGAGATACCCCCTTCGTCTTTCACGCCGCAGGTGCGTTGGCCGCACTCGTTACTCGACCCATCCCTGGGCCTCGCCCCAGCGGGGCCGTTACAAGTAACGTTCAAATCTGTTCCGGACAGATTTGTCACCCCAGTCACATAGTGAACTATGCTCCTGGGGATGTGCTCGCTTGCCGCCTTCCTGCAACGCGAAATCCTTTGGGGGAGGGTTTTTATATTTCCCTCCCGGTCAGGGGAGGGGTAGGGATAGGATTTGTAGACCCGATAAGCTGCGCGCCATCGGGCATTTCACAGTTATGGTTATGATGGCATCGCGATGGCCTGCTTCTCTTCGAGCAGTTTCTCCACGACGCCAGGATCGGCGAGAGTCGAGGTATCGCCCAGATTGCTGGTATCGCCCGCCGCGATTTTACGCAGAATACGGCGCATGATTTTGCCGGAGCGGGTTTTCGGCAGTGAGTCGGTCCAGTGCAGCACGTCTGGCGTTGCCAGCGGGCCAATTTCTTTACGCACCCAGTTGCGAACCTCGGCGTACAACTCAGGTGACGGCTCTTCACCGTGATTCAGCGTGACGTAAGCGTAGATCGCCTGGCCTTTAATATTATGCGGAATCCCTACCACCGCGGCTTCGGCAATCTTCGGATGCGACACCAGCGCCGATTCGATTTCAGCTGTTCCCAGACGGTGGCCGGAGACGTTCAGCACATCGTCCACACGTCCGGTGATCCAGTAATAGCCATCTTCGTCACGGCGCGCGCCGTCGCCGCTGAAGTACATATTCTTGAAGGTAGAGAAGTAGGTTTGCTCAAAGCGTTCGTGATCGCCAAACAGCGTTCTCGCCTGGCCCGGCCACGAGTCGGTAATCACCAGATTGCCTTCGGTCGCGCCTTCCAGCGGATTACCTTCGTTATCGACAATCGCAGGCTGTACGCCAAAGAATGGACGGGTTGCAGAACCGGCTTTCAGTTCGGTGGCGCCCGGCAGCGGGGTAATCATGAATCCACCGGTTTCAGTCTGCCACCAGGTATCGACGACCGGGCATTTTTCGTTGCCGATCTTCTTCCAGTACCACTCCCATGCTTCCGGGTTGATCGGCTCGCCAACTGAACCCAGGATACGCAGTGACGAACGGTCAGTGCCTTCAATCGCTTTATCGCCTTCCGCCATCAGGGCGCGAATGGCGGTCGGTGCGGTATACAGAATATTGACCTGATGCTTGTCCACAACCTGCGACATACGCGCCGGGGTAGGCCAGTTTGGCACGCCTTCGAACATCAGCGTGGTTGCGCCGCAGGCCAACGGACCGTACAGCAGGTAGCTGTGCCCGGTTACCCAGCCTACGTCAGCGGTACACCAATAGATATCGCCCTGATGGTAATCAAACACATACTTAAAGGTGGTTGCAGCGTAGACCAGATACCCGCCGGTAGTGTGCAGCACGCCTTTCGGCTTGCCGGTTGAGCCGGAGGTATACAGGATAAACAGCGGATCTTCCGCGTTCATCTCTTCCGGCTGGTGTTCTGAGCTGGCCTTCTCGATAAGATCGGACCACCACAGGTCGCGACCTTCCTGCCATTCCGTTTTTCCACCGGTACGTTTGAGAACGACCACATGTTCAACGGTTTTCACATTTGGATTTTTCAGCGCATCATCCACGTTCTTTTTCAGTGGGATAGCGCGCCCGGCGCGTACGCCTTCGTCGGCGGTGATCACCAGGCGTGAATTGGAGTCGATAATACGTCCGGCGACGGCTTCCGGTGAGAAACCACCGAAGATGACCGAATGCACCGCGCCAATACGGGCGCAGGCCAGCATGGCGACCGCAGCTTCCGGCACCATCGGCATATAAATGGCCACCACGTCACCTTTTTTAATGCCTAAATCCAGTAGCGTATTGGCGAAACGGCAGACATCGCGATGTAACTCGCGATAGGTAATGTTTTTGCTTTGGGTTGCGTCATCGCCTTCCCAGATGATGGCGGTACGATCGCCGTTTGCCTGCAGGTGGCGGTCAAGGCAGTTTGCGGCCAGATTCAGGGTGCCGTCTTCGTACCATTTAATCGACACGTTGCCTGGTGCGAAGGAAGTGTTCTTCACCTGGCTGTACGGCTTGATCCAATCAAGAATTTTTCCCTGTTCGCCCCAAAATGTGTCGGGTTCGTTAACGGATTGCTGGTATTTCTCTGCGTACTGCTCCGGATTTATCAGGCAACGATCCGCAATGTTTGCGGGAATAGCGTGTTTATGTATTTGGCTCATGGCTTTTGTTCTCCTTGTAGGATGTTAATAATATGTCTCATAAACGTTAAATGTAGGGGCTTTGAGAGTTTTGTTTAGTATTTGCGCGGCAGATCACGCAATAAACGAATTGTGCAAATTAGCGACAAACTGAATTTTGAAGGGAGCTAGCAAAATTGACTAAATCTCGCGATAACATGTAGTTATCTAAAGGATTGTTGAAAAGGTGATCTGTATCTGAATTAGACAAAAGAGGGAGCAATTAAAGGGTGTCACTAACTCTAAAGTGGTATTTTACATACACTTACAATTGATTAAAGACAACATTTTCAGTGTGGTTTCTTGTTACAAATAGGGTGGAGCAATGTCATGACAGTATTCGTGTGGTTGCTGTTATGGAAAACAATAAAAGAACCGCCATTGCAGATAATGGCGTCATCTGGATGAGACCCCTATGGCAAGGATAAAATCACGCGTACGCCGTTTCTTCAGCCTGTTAGTACCTTTATTATTTATCTCTGCAGTTCACGCTGAACAAACCCCCGTACCCGCAAAAACCGTCACCGTTGAAGCGAAGAATGAAGTCTTCGCCCCTCAGCATCCCGATCAATATCTCTCCTGGAAAGCCACGTCTGAGCAATCAGCCCGTGAAGATGCGCTGGCAGAAGATCCTCGTCTGGTGATCCTGTGGGCGGGATATCCCTTCTCGCGCGATTACAACAAACCGCGCGGGCACGCGTATGCAGTGACCGATGTTCGTGAAACCTTACGTACCGGCGCACCCAAAACGGCAGAAGATGGTCCGTTGCCGATGGCCTGCTGGAGCTGTAAAAGCCCGGATGTGGCGCGTCTGATCCAGAAAGACGGTGAAGATGGCTACTTCCACGGTAAATGGGCGCGCGGCGGTCCTGAAATTGTTAATAATCTTGGCTGCGGCGATTGCCATAACACCGCGTCACCAGACTTTGCCAAAGGCAAGCCAGAACTGACGCTGTCGCGTCCTTATGCTGAACGCGCGATGGAAACAATCGGCAAACCGTTTGAGAAAGCCGGTCGCTTTGACCAGCAATCCATGGTCTGCGGCCAGTGCCACGTGGAATATTACTTCGACGGTAAAAATAAAGCCGTTAAGTTCCCGTGGGACGACGGCATGAAAGTCGAGAACATGGAGAAGTACTACGACACCATCGCCTTCTCTGACTGGACCAACTCCCTGTCTAAAACCCCGATGCTGAAAGCGCAGCACCCGGAGTATGAAACCTGGAGCGCAGGCATTCACGGCAAGAACAATGTGACCTGTATCGACTGCCACATGCCGAAAGTGCAGAACGCGGAAGGCAAGATTTACACCGACCATAAGATTGGTAATCCGTTCGATAATTTCGCTCAGACCTGTGCGAACTGCCACACCCAGGACAAAGCGTCCCTGCAAAAAGTGGTCGCCGAGCGTAAACAGGCTATTCATGACCTGAAAATCAAAGTTGAAGACCAGCTTGTTCGTGCGCACTTCGAAGCGAAAGCCGCATGGGATGCGGGTGCGACCGAAGCGGAAATGAAGCCGATTCTGGAAGATATCCGTCACGCGCAATGGCGTTGGGACCTGTCTATCGCCTCACACGGTATTCACATGCACGCCCCGGAAGAAGGTCTGCGGATGCTGGGTAGCGCAATGGATAAAGCCGCTGACGCACGTACCAAACTGGTCCGTCTGCTGGCGACCAAAGGCATCACGCATGAAATCCCGTTACCGGATATCTCTACCAAAGAGAAAGCCCAGGCGGCGATTGGTTTGAACATGCAGCAAATCAATGCTGAGAAGCAGGACTTCATCAAAACGGTGATTCCGCAGTGGGAAGATCAGGCGCGTAAAAACGGTCTGTTAAGCCAATAACCCCATTTCGCCCCGCAAGGGGCGGATAACTCAACGGAGTGAATATGAGCGTATTACGTTCGTTATTAACTGCTGGGGTGCTGGCGTCAGGCTTGTTATGGAGCCTGAGTGGAATCACTGCCACGCCAACGCCGCAGGAGTCGGATCAACGCTGGACGGTTACCCAACAGCGTAATCCGGATGCCGCCTGTCTGGACTGTCACAAGCCGGATACCGAAGGCATGCATGGTAAGCATGCGGAAGCCATCAACCCGAATAACAAACTGCCTGTCACCTGCACCAATTGTCACGGCCAGCCGTCACCGAACCACCGCGAAGGGGTGAAAGATGTGATGCGCTTTAATGAGCCGATGTACAACGTGGAGCAGCAGAACAGCGTCTGTATGTCCTGTCACCTGCCTGAGCAGTTGCAAAAAGCGTTCTGGCCGCACGATGTCCACGTAACCAAAGTGGCGTGTGCCAGCTGTCACTCACTGCATCCGAAGCAAGACACGATGCAGACGCTGAGCGATAAAGGACGGATCAAGATTTGCGTCGATTGCCACAGCGATCAGCGTAACAATCCGAACTTTAATCCGGCGTCGGTTCCGTTGCTTAAGGAGCATCCATGAGTTGCTCTCGTCGCCAGTTTATCACCGGCGTCGGCGCGCTGGTGGCAGTGAGCGGGACGGCGGGGCGCGTTGTGGCGAAGACGCTGAACATCAATGGCGTGCGTTACGGTATGGTTCATGATGAGTCTTTATGCATTGGCTGTACGGCCTGCATGGATGCTTGTCGGGAAGTTAACAACGTGCCGGAAGGCGTATCGCGTCTGACGATTATTCGCAGCGAGCCGCAAGGGACATTTCCTGATGTGAAGTATCGCTTCTTCCGTCACTCGTGCCAGCATTGCGACCACGCTCCCTGCGTTGACGTCTGTCCGACGGGGGCATCGTATCGCGATGCCGCCAGCGGTATTGTGGATGTGAACCCGGACCTTTGCGTTGGCTGCCAGTACTGTATCGCCGCGTGTCCTTATCGCGTGCGGTTTATCCATCCGGTGAGCAAAACGGCGGATAAATGCGATTTCTGCCGGAAAACCAACCTGAAAGCGGGCAAACAGCCCGCCTGCGTTGAGTCATGCCCGACGAAGGCGCTGACGTTTGGTAATCTGGACGATCCCAACAGTGATATATCCCGTTTGTTGCAGCAGAAAAATACCTACCGTTACAAACTGGCGTTGGGTACAAAACCGAAGGTCTACCGCGTTCCCTTTAAATTTGGGGAGGTGAGCCAATGACATCCGCTTCTGCATTTCATTTTGAATCACTGGTGTGGGACTGGCCCATTGCCATCTATCTGTTCCTGATAGGTATCTCTGCCGGACTGGTCACGTTGGCGATTCTGCTGCGTCGCTTCCATCCGGAGGCGGGCGGTTCAGACAGCACGCTGCTGCGCACCACGCTGGTGTTAGGGCCGGGGGCAATTATCTTCGGTTTGCTGATTCTGGTGTTCCACCTGACGCGTCCATGGACTTTCTGGAAACTGATGTTCCACTACAGCTTCACCTCGGTGATGTCGATGGGGGTCATGCTGTTCCAGTTGTACATGGTGGTGTTAGTGTTGTGGCTGGCAAAAATCTTTGAAAAAGAGGTGATTGCCCTGCAACAGCGGTTCGTGCCGCGACTGACGATTGTGTCAAAACTCCTGACGCTAATCACGCCGTTCCATCGCGCACTGGAGACATTGATGCTGGTGCTGGCAGTCCTGCTCGGGGCGTATACCGGGTTCCTGCTGTCGGCGCTGAAATCCTATCCGTTCCTGAATAATCCGATCCTGCCGGTGCTGTTCCTGTTCTCCGGGATCTCCTCCGGTGCGGCAGTGGCGCTGATCGCCATGGCGTTACGTCATCGTAGCAATCCGCACAGTACGGAAGCGCACTTTGTGCATCGCATGGAAGTCCCGGTCGTATGGCTGGAGATCTTCCTGCTGGCGGCGTTCTTTGTTGGTCTGGCGCTGGGCGATGACGGCAAAATGCGTGCGCTGGCGGCGGCACTGGGCGGCGGATTCTGGACCTGGTGGTTCTGGCTTGGCGTGGCCGGGCTTGGGTTGATACTGCCGATGCTGCTAAAACCCTGGGCCAACCGCAGTTCGACGTTTCATGGCGTGCTGGCAGTGTGCGGCGCCAGCCTGACCGGCGTACTGCTGCTGCGCTTTTTTATCCTCTATGCGGGTCAGCTAACCGTTGCGTAAGGTGATATCTGGACGTTCTCCTTCCTGAAGCCGGTTTTCTGGCGCTGTTATTAAGCCTCGGGGTCAACGTGTTGACCCCGCTTGCCGTGTTGGTAGGTGTCCGGCAGCGCTGGCAAGGGGTGATGCGCCTGGCAAGCGTGGGCGTGTGGACGCAATTTGCCCTGCTGCTACTGGCCTTTACCATTCTGGTATTCTGCTTTTTGACCAGCGATTTTTCGGTGGTCTACGTTGCCCAGCACAGCTACAGCCTGCTGCCGTGGGGATTAAAACTGGCGGCGGTGTGGGGCGGTCATGAAGGATCGCTGCTGCTGTGGGTGCTGTTTCTTTCCGCCTGGAGCGCGCTGTTTGCTCTTCGCTATCGGCGTAATACCAACGCGCTGTTTCCGCTGACGCTCTGCGTCCTTTCAATGATAACGGCCCTGCTGCTGCTGTTTGTGGTGGTATGGTCCGATCCGTTCGTGCGTATCTTTCCGCCAGCCATTGAAGGGCGCGACCTTAACCCGATGCTGCAACATCTTGGGTTAATCCTCCATCCACCGCTGCTGTACCTGGGTTACGGTGGTTTGATGGTGGCGGCAGGCGTGGCGCTGGCCTCGCTGCTACGTAGTGACTTTAATGCGCAGAGCGCCTGGGTGTGCTGGCGCTGGGCCTTGCCCGGTTGGTGCGCGCTGACGCTGGGGATTATCCTCGGCTCCTGGTGGGCCTACTGCGAGCTGGGTTGGGGCGGCTGGTGGTTCTGGGACCCGGTAGAAAACGCCTCCTTATTACCCTGGCTTTCCGCCAGCGCGCTGCTGCATAGCCTGTATATCACGCGCCAGCGCGGGATCTTCCGCCACTGGTCGCTGCTGCTGGCGATCGTCACGCTGATTTTATCGCTGCTGGGGACGCTGATTGTGCGTTCCGGCATTCTCGTTTCGGTGCATGCTTTCGCGCTGGATAACGTTCGTGCCGCGCCGCTGTTTGCGCTGTTTACCGTGTTGAGTCTGGCGTCGCTCGGGCTGTACGCCTGGCGGGGCCAGCAAGTCCGGCAGAATGCTCGTTTTGGCGGTTGGTCACGCGAGATGCTGATTCTGGTTGCGCTGCTGCTCTTTAGTGCGGTGCTGCTGATTGTGCTGATTGGCACGCTCTACCCGATGATTTACGGGCTGTTCGGCTGGGGGCGGCTTTCTGTGGGCGCACCGTACTTTAACCGCGCTACGCTGCCCTTTGGCCTACTGATGCTGCTGGTTATTGTGCTGGCAATGGTCAGAAGCCGCAAAGTGTCTTTCCGCATCCAACTTCCGGCACTGCTGGCGCATGCCGGGGTGCTGGTGTTTGCGGCGGGGATCGTCTTTTCCAGCGGTAGCCGTCAGGAGATAAGCCTGAACCTGAGCCCTGGGCAGCAGGTTGAACTGGCGGGTTACATTTTCCGTTTTGAGCGTCTCGACCTGGAAGCCAAAGGTAACTACACCAGTGAAAAAGCGCAGATCACGCTGTGGCACAATGAGAAACGCATTGGCAGCCTGCAACCTGAAAGGCGCTTCTATGCCGCGCGTCGTCAACAGATGATGGAGCCGGGGATCCGCTGGAACCTGATGCATGACTGGTATGCGGTAATGGGTGAAAAAACCGGACCAGACCGTTATGCCATGCGCTTGTACGTGCAGACCGGCGTGCGCTGGATTTGGGGTGGGGGACTATTAATGGTCTTTGGCGCGCTGCTGAGCGGATGGCGAGGGAGGAAGCGTGATGCGTAAATTAATCACAGCGTTGCCGGATGGCGGCGTAAACGCCTTATCCGGCCTACAAGGTGCGCAAACCGTAGGCCGGATAAGCGCAGCTCCATCCGGCAGAAAGTTATTACTCTTAACGCTCGTCCTGTTTTTCATTACTTTCGCTACGCATGCCCAGGTTGTGGATACCTGGCGCTTTGAAAATCCGCAACAGCAAGAACAAGCGCTGTCTATTGCCAGCCAACTGCGTTGTCCACAGTGCCAAAACCAAAATTTGCTGGAATCAAATGCGCCGGTAGCGGTCAGTATGCGCCATCAGGTTTACAGCATGGTGGCGGAAGGGAAAAGTGAAGCCGAGATAACCACCTGGATGACCGAGCGTTACGGTGATTTCGTTCGTTATAATCCGCCGCTGAATGAGCAAACGCTGCTGCTGTGGGCGTTGCCGTGCCTGTTGTTGTTGCTGGTAGGTGTAGTGGTCTGGCGAGTGAGAAGACGTCAGCATACGGAGGAAGGTGAATAATGAGCCAGTGCGAGCCGCTGTTACGCCCAATGCCCGTGAAGCGTCTGACCGCTGCGGTGGTACTGATGGTTGTGGCCTGCATTGGAGGCTACCTGTTGACGCCAAAATGGCAGGCGGTTCGTCAGGAGCAGACGCGACTGGCGGACCCTTTACATGCTTTCTCTGATGAAAATATTCAGGAAAAACAGTTGCTTTTGCTGCAATCGCAGATTCGAGCCAATCCACAGGACGGCGTGAAATGGGCGCAACTCGGGGAGTACTATCTTTGGCAAAACGCATATCATAATGCGCTGCTGGCCTACGAGCAGGCGCTGCGTGTCGGCGGTGAAAATGCTGAGATCTATTCAGCGATGGCAACGGTATTGTATTACCAGGCCGGACAACATATGGCGCCGCCCACTCGCGAGATGATTGATAAGGCCTTGGCGCTGGACCCGGCAGAGGTCACCGCGCTGATGTTGTTAGCCTCAGATGCGTTTATGCAGGCAGACTACGCCCAGGCTATTTCAGTTTGGCAAAAAGTTATGGATTTAAATTCGCCGAGGGTGAACCGGGCACAGCTCGTTGACTCTATTAATATGGCGAAGTTGTTGCAGAATCGGCAAAAATAAATTTGTTTTTTTTGTGATTTGTATCATTTTGCCTGTTTAAAAAACAGGCAAACGAACAGGTGGGCGAAAAAAACTCACGCTATGACTTCTTCATTTTTGAACATATTAAAATTCTTTTATAACAAAAAGTTATTCATCAATACCGCGATAAAATTGCATTTTTATGCATAAATTCAGCCAAAAGCCCTGTTCTTAGAGGGTTGCGCGGAATGCCATGCAGATGATAATGATAATATACCCGTCATACTTCAAGTTGCAGGTGTGTTGGCTTTCCTCGCTCACCCCAGTCACTTACTGGCGTAAGCTCCTGGGAATTCGCTGCGTCGCCGCCTTCCTGCAACTCGAATTATTTAGGGCATAAGCGTTAAAAAACTCCATAAACGAACGCAACACAATTCATACCCTTTCAGTATGTACTATTCCCACACACCGCATGTGGAATAGCGCTCCATCGAGGAAGTCCGTTGTTATGAAAAATTTGAAAGTCAGCCTGGCATGGCAGATTCTAATCGCCATGGTGCTGGGCATTCTGCTAGGGAGTTACCTGCATTACCATAGCGACAGCCGCGAATGGCTGGTGGTCAACCTGCTGTCTCCGGCAGGCGATATCTTTATCCATCTGATCAAAATGATCGTCGTGCCGATTGTTATCTCCACGCTGGTGGTTGGTATTGCCGGGGTGGGTGATGCAAAACAGCTGGGCCGTATTGGCGCCAAAACCATTCTCTATTTCGAAGTGATCACCACCGTAGCGATTATTCTTGGCATCACGCTGGCGAATGTGTTCCAGCCGGGTTCCGGGATTGATATGTCGCAACTGGCGACCGTGGATATTTCGAAATATCAAAATACGACCGCAGAAGTGCAGAGCCACGCGCATGGCCTGATGGGCACAATTGTGTCGCTGGTGCCGACTAATATCGTCGCGTCGATGGCGAAAGGCGATATGTTGCCGATTATCTTCTTCTCGGTGCTGTTTGGTTTAGGCTTGTCTTCACTACCAGCAACCCACCGCGAGCCGCTGGTGACCGTGTTCCGCTCGATTTCAGAAACCATGTTTAAAGTGACCCACATGGTGATGCGTTATGCGCCAGTCGGTGTTTTTGCGCTGATTGCTGTGACCGTCGCGAACTTCGGTTTTGCCTCCCTGTGGCCGCTGGCGAAACTGGTGCTGTTGGTGCATTTTGCCATCCTGTTCTTCGCGCTGGTGGTGCTGGGGATTGTGGCGCGTATCTGCGGTTTGAGCATCTGGATCCTGATCCGCATTTTGAAAGATGAGCTGATTCTGGCTTACTCTACCGCCAGCTCCGAGAGCGTACTGCCGCGTATTATCGAGAAGATGGAAGCCTATGGCGCACCGGCTTCAATCACCAGCTTTGTGGTGCCGACCGGCTACTCATTCAACCTTGATGGTTCAACGCTGTACCAGAGTATTGCCGCGATCTTTATTGCGCAGCTGTATGGTATCGACCTGTCGCTGTGGCAGGAAATCGTATTAGTACTGACGCTAATGGTTACGTCGAAAGGGATTGCGGGCGTGCCGGGCGTCTCCTTCGTGGTACTGCTGGCTACGCTTGGCAGCGTGGGGATCCCGCTGGAAGGCCTGGCGTTTATTGCCGGTGTTGACCGTATCCTCGACATGGCGCGTACCGCGCTGAATGTGGTGGGGAATGCGCTGGCGGTGCTGGTTATCGCCAAGTGGGAGCATAAATTTGACCGCAAGAAGGCGCTGGCTTACGAGCGCGAGATGCTGGGTAAATTTGATAAGACCGCTAATCATTAATTAATGAAAGATTGCCGGATGGCGCTGCGCTTATCCGGCCTACGGAAGACGGTGAACTGTAGGCCGGATAAGGCGTTTATGCCGCCATCCGGCAATGCAAACCATTACCCGTTTGTTAACTTTTCAAACTCTTCACAGCCGGTATCGAACCCTTCCATACAGCTCAGATTCAGCCAGTGTAGCGCCTTCTGTTTATTCTTCACGATAAAACCCTGCTCGCCGTTTAAGAACATCATTCCGGCCCAGTACTCGGAATAACCGGTGCGGGAGATGGCGGAGCTGCGTTTGAAATACCACGTCGCTTTTTCATCGTCTGCGGGGATCCCCACGCCGTTGGCGTAAATCAGCCCGAGCAGCATTTGCGCGTCGACGGCTGAGTCATTTTCCAGATCTTCAGAGGCGTTTTGCAGCAAGGTAATGGCTTTGGGGTAATCTGTGTGTCCTGCCTGGGTGTTGACCAGAATCCGCGCCAGGGTGAGTTCTCCTGCTTTACTGCCCGCTTTGGCTGCCTTTTCCGCCAGCGTTTTGGCCTGGGGGTAATCCAGACTGACCGGATTCGTAATTTTGATTTGCGCCAGGAGCGCGCAGGCGTCGGCATCGCCATTGTCGGCGGCTTTTTGCGCCCAATACTCGGCTTTGCTCAAATCGCCCGAACTGAACCAGGTATCGGCAAGAAAGTACTGTGCACGACGGTCCCCTGCCTCAGCGGCCTGTAAGTACTGGCTTCCTGGCTCAGTATCACTGGCATGGGCAAAGAATGTCATAAAGAACATCAATGCAATGAGTTGTTTCATTTTGAGTTTTATTTAGGGTACGGAATGAACAGTATAAAGAGATCGTATGGATAAAAAAACAGCCTCCGGGCGGAGGCTGTTGCAGAACAGGTACGTAAACGGACTAACCCATCGCGCTTTCGCGCAGACTGGCTTTCAGCTTGTTGTACTCATCAATAACATACTGCTCGGCAGCGCGCTGATCGGCAATGCGTTCAACGTTAACGGCACAGTACTTATACTCTGGCGTTTTGGTAATCGGGCTTAAGTTCTCGGTTACCAGCTCATTACATGCGCCAATCCACCACTGGTAGGTCATATAAATCGCGCCTTTGTTTGGACGATCGCTGACTGCTGCACGGGTAATGACCCGACCTTTACGCGAGTTAACCCACACCAGTTCTTCGTCCTGGATGCCCAGGCGTTCTGCGTCGGCGGTGTTGATCTGGGCATAGCCCGGTTCATCCGCCAGCGCGGCCAGCGCCGCACAGTTACCGGTCATCGAACGGCAAGAGTAGTGGCCGACTTCACGCACCGTAGACAGTACCATTGGGTACTCTGGGGTGAGTTTGTCGATTGGCGCTACCCAGTCGCAGGTGAAGAACTGCGCCAGGCCGTTCGGGGTGTCGAACTTCTCTTTAAAGAGATAAGACGTCCCCTGATCGGCTTCTGAGGTGTCGCGGCAAGGCCACTGGATATAACCCAGTTCGCCCATTTTCTCGTAAGTGGCACCGTAGAAATCCGGACACAGATGACGCAACTCGTCCCAGATTTCTTGGGTGTTGTTGTAGTGCATCGGATAGCCCATACGGGTGGCGATTTCACTGATAATCTGCCAGTCCGTTTTCAGATCCCACTTCGGCTCAACGGCTTTAAAGAAGCGCTGGAAGCCACGGTCAGCCGCGGAGAATACGCCTTCATGCTCGCCCCATGACGTAGACGGTAAAATAACGTCTGCGGCCGCGGCGGTTTTGGTCATGAAGATATCCTGCACGATGACCAGTTCCAGATCCTCAAAGCCTTTGCGCACTGCGGAGAGTTCAGCATCGGTCTGTAATGGATCTTCACCCATGATGTACGCCGCGCGTACTTCGCCATGCGCAGCACGGTGCGGCAGTTCGCTGATGCGATAACCGGTATGTGCAGGCAGACTTTCCACGCCCCAGGCTTTAGCGAATTTCTCGCGGTTTTCCGGGAACTTAACGTACTGATAGCCCGGATAGGTATCCGGCAGCGCACCCATGTCGCATGCACCCTGAACGTTGTTCTGGCCACGAACCGGGTTTACGCCCACGCTTGGCTTACCGAGGTTGCCGGTCAGCATTGCGAGGCTGGTCAGTGAACGCACGGTTTCCACGCCCTGATAGAACTGGGTAACACCCATGCCCCACAGGATAGCCGCGCTTTTTGCCGTGGCATACATACGTGCAGCCTGACGAATATCCTGCGCGCTAACGCCAGTGATATCTTCGACGGACTCCGGCGTGTAGCCTTCGACAATCTTGCTGTACTCTTCGAATCCTTCCGTACGGGAGGCGACGAACGCCTGGTCGTACAGTTTTTCTTCGATGATGACATGACCCATGGCGTTGAGCAGCGCGATGTTCGAGCCGTTTTTCAACGCGATGTGCATGTCGGCAATACGCGCGGTTTCAATTTTGCGCGGATCGCAGACGATGATTTTCGCCCCGTTACGTTTAGCGTTAATCACGTGATTCGCCACGATCGGGTGGGAATCCGCCGGGTTATACCCGAAGATGAACACTAAATCTGTGTTATCAATTTCATTGATAGCATTACTCATTGCGCCGTTACCGACCGATTGGTGCAGACCTGCAACCGATGGGCCGTGTCAGACGCGAGCGCAGCAGTCAACGTTATTGGTACCAATAACGGCGCGCGCGAATTTTTGCATTACATAGTTGGTTTCGTTACCCGTACCGCGAGATGAACCGGTCGTCTGAATAGCGTCCGGGCCATACTTCGCTTTGATGGCGCTCAGACGAGTGGCGACGTAATCAAGCGCTTCATCCCAGGAAACAGATTCCAGTTTGCCGCCACGCTGGCGACGGATCATTGGGGTTTTCAGACGAGGGGTCAGGATCTGGGTATCGTTGATAAAATCCCAGCCATAGTAGCCCTTCAGACACAGAGTACCCTGGTTGGTTTTCCCCTGCGCCGCTTCAGCCCGGACGATTTTGCCGTTATCGACCACCAGGTTGATTTTGCAACCTGATGCGCAATATGGGCAAACCGTGACGACTTTTTTCATCGGTCTCGCTCCAGTTAATCAAATCGCGCATACGCGCTGTCGCCCTCAGTATGCATCTTCTATGCCACTTTTTTATTGTGGGCATTCCCTGATATTACGGGTGATTTTTGGTCAAAACCCTGACGAAAAACAGGCTGTCGTCATATTTGACGTGTCGAATCTCCAATACGTGACGCCCCGGCAGTGTGACCGAGGTTATGTTTCCCACATATCCTTGTGCCTTATCGCTGTCACTCTGGGCAGAATCAATCACACTCATTTAAGTTGGCCAGAAATGGGGAAAAACAATGAAGCCAGCCATACTGGTTGTGGATGATGACGTGGCAGTCTGCTCGCTTTTACAGGATGTGCTGAACGAACACGTCTTTGCGGTGACCGCTTGTCACACCGGGCAGGAGGCGTTGCGCTGCATTGAGACTCAGCCGGAGATTGCGCTGGTATTGCTGGATATGATGTTGCCCGACATCAACGGTCTGATGGTGCTGCAGCAGGTGCAAAAGATGAGGCCCGGATTACCGGTGGTAATGCTGACCGGGCTTGGTAGCGAGTCGGATGTGGTGGTCGGGCTGGAAATGGGCGCTGACGACTATATCGGTAAACCGTTCAATGCGCGGGTGCTGGTGGCTCGGGTAAAGGCGGTGCTCAGACGCGTTGGCGTGTTAACGGCAGAAAGCGGCGGCCCACAGACCACGGGGCTTTCTTTCAATGGCTGGCATCTCGATACCGCCGGTTGCCAGCTTCGTAATCCCCAGCAGTTGAAGGTGGAGTTGACGCAGGGGGAATACAGCCTGCTGTTGGCGCTGGCCCAAAATGCCCGCCGGGTGCTGAGTCGGGAACAACTGCTGGAGCTGACGCGTAGCGACAGCGTTGAGGTGTTTGACCGCACTATTGACGTGTTAATCATGCGCTTGCGGCGAAAAATAGAGATTAACCCGCATCAACCGATGTTGATCAAAACCCTGCGCGGGTTGGGTTATGTGTTTGCCGCCGACGTGCAGCATCACGATAAGGCGGCGTGATCATGTGTAGTTGCCGGATGCGGCGTAAACGCCTTATCCGGCCGACAAAAGCGACAACGACCGCGTAGGCCTGATAAGCGCAGCGCATCAGGCGTCAACCATTTCTGCTTTTAACTCTGCCAGCGTCTTCGCGCCGTCTATCGCATTGGCGCACAGCAAGCTTGCCCGCGCACAGGCGTGTGCCAACCTGACGCTGTCCGTCAGCGACCAGCGCTCATGACAGCCATACAAAAATCCGGCGCAAAACGCATCACCCGCCCCGACGCTGCCAACGATCTCCTCCTGCGCCAGGTACTGCGATGGGATCCAGACGCCCGGCAGATCCGGCGCTTCACCCCAGGCACCTTCCGGACAGTGAATAACCACCCGCTGGCGTACTCCTGCACCCAATAATTCGCGCGCGGCGGTAGCGATATGCGGGATATGCAGCTCGCCGTTGGGCTGGCGGATCTCCAGCCCGCTAAATTCTCCGGCTTCCAGCTCGTTAATCACCAGATAGTCGAGATGGCGCAAGGCTGGCATCACCAGTGGCTGGTAGCGCGGGTCGCCCTTGCGTGAGACCAGATCCAGCGACGTTTCAAAGCCGTTGTCGCGCATTTGCGCTAGCAGCCTTGCGCTACGCGTCCCGTACTCCTCATCCGGCATGTCCAGACTGTCGAGCAGCAGCAGATATCCCAGATGGAAGATTTTCATCGAGGTATCCAGTTGCTCAAAAGCGGGCAAATCCAGCAGTCTGTTGGCGCCCGGCGAGTGGAAAAAGGTGCGCTGACCGCTGGGATCGGTCATCACCTGCGACATTGACGTGGGCGCGAATGTCGTGCGCTGCACGTGTTGGCGATTAACGTGATACTGCTCCAGCATCGCCATGATGTAGTCGCCATCGCTGTCCTGACCGATTAACCCCACCGCCTGCAACGGCAGCCCAGTGTGCATTTTTGCCAGCGTCAGCAGCACATTAAGCGGCGCACCGCCCGTGGCGCGTTCGCTACGGGTGATTTCCGCCAACCAGCCGCGTTCCGGCCACTGCACAATTTGATGCACATGATCGACCAGCATGTTGCCTGCGGCGATAACGCCTTTGCGTTCCATCAGACCCGTCCCGCGCTGCCAAAAATGCGCATCTGTTCTGAAACGGTATCGGTAATGGCTTCCTCAATGCCGAGCAGCAGTTCAGCGAATTCGTCGTATAAGGGCTGACGATTCGCCATCCGCGTCTCCACTGCCGACAGCGCCGCCTGCGACATGCCGGTATAGAAGTTGATTTTGTGAATGCCGAGTTCAATTGCGCGCTTGAAATCGTCGTCGCTGATGCCGGAGCCACCGTGCAGTACCAGCGGGATTGCCGCCTGCTGGCGAATGGCGTCCAGACGCGGGAAGTCGAGCAGCGGTTCGCCTTTATATTTGCCGTGGGCATTGCCAATGGCGACCGCCAGCGCGTCAATCCCGGTTCTGTCAACGAAATCACGCGCCAGCATTGGGTCGGTAAACAGTGATTCGTCGGCATGACCGTACAGCGCACCGCCTTCATCGCCACCGACTGCGCCCAACTCAGCTTCCACCGACACGCCGACGGCGTGGCACATCTTCACCACTTCGCGGGTCTGTCGGATATTTTCTTCGTACTCCAGCGTGGAGCCATCGAACATCACTGAGCTGAAACCTAAGCGTAACGCTCGCACCACCGACTCAAAGTGCAGGCCGTGGTCAAGATTCAGCACTACGGGAATGTCATGTCTGGCGGCTTCGAACTTGACCGCTTCGACCAGAGAATCTAGCGAGATATATTTAAAATGCACCTCGGCAATGTTGATAATAAACGGCGAACGTTCCTGCTTTGCCGCGGCAAACAACGCGCGCAGGAAATGTGAATCCAGAACGTTAAACGCCCCTAAGGCATAGCGGTGCTCGCGGGCATGGGCAAGGCCATCAGCGAGTGAGATCAACGGCATAATGTGCTCCTTGGTTAGCGGAACAGGCGATATTCGTTACACAGCACCAGCATCGCCGGTTCGTCTTCTTCAATGTCGTTGTAGCGGGAAATCGGTTGCAGAAAATGGTTGTCGTGGTCGTCGTCATTAACAGAAGAGACCTCGCCAACCAGCACGTCGCCAAAACCTTCTTCCGCCCAGAAGCTGTGATACAGGCCCGGCGGCAGGCAGATGCTTTCACCCGGCGTCAGGCGCAGTTGACTGCCTGCGGCATGGGTTTGCCGACAGCCGTCAATCACCACGCTAACGTCGCTGTCTTCCGTTTGCTCGCGGATCCCTGCATTCCACAGTTCTACAATGAGATTGCCGCCGCCGCGATTGATAATGTCTTCGCGTTTGCGCCAGTGAAAATGCATCGGCGTGACCTGTGCATCGCGAACATGCATGATTTTCTCGGCGTAGCATTTCTCGTAAGGCATGCCTTTCGGCGAACCATTACGCAGGGTGAACAGCGTTAATCCTTGCGCGGCGAAATTGTTGCCGCCAAACGCAGTGACATCCCAACCGAGCTTAAGGTCGAACACTTCGCTCCAGGCAGCGGCATCAAGCTTGCGCCATTGGGTCGGGGGGAAGCTGGCAAAAGGGGGGAGATGCACGTCGTGCTGAGAGAAAAACTGGCGCGTGTGGCCAAGGATCTCGTTTATTGCGGAGCGTTTCATTGATTCTCCTGTGGCTGATAAGATGACCTTTATGCGGCCCTCTCTCAAAGGGAGAGGGAGAAAATCAAAAGCTTTCCCATGGATCAAATGGGATACCATCCGGTTACCTCTCCCTCACAGCAGAACAGGGAATCGTTATATTTTATTGTGTTTTTTTATGGGGTGGTGTGATTCATTCAATAAAATGATAAATGAAAAGAATATTTTCATAAATGTTATTGTAAATCATTGGGTTAATGCGTTCGTTTTTTTTAGTCACATCTCAGTTTTCTGGAACCATTTGGATATGAACGCTGGATTGTTGCCTCGCGGTGAAAAAACGAATGCGGCGTTTTATAAATCTTTTTGTTAAAAAATCAATTTCATTGAATATAAAATCTCGCCAGTTAATCGTTTATTTATATTCCAGGGTTATATTACGTGTTTGACTAATAATAATTAAATCACTTCCAGATTTTCTCAATAAAAAATAACCTTTTTTAGTTATTATTGATATGCTGACTGGACTTTATTTCTTATGTATTACTTTCTTTTGGCAAGGGATGCGATAATGAAAAAAGGTTCAGGGTTCTATAATCTGGAAGGTATAGTTTCAGAGGAGAGTATAAATAAATATTTATTCTCCGTAAGGGGCGAAGGTAAGTTAGGGTGGCTTGATGTTGAAACAATTGAAGGTCATGAAAATTTAAGTAAACCATACAGTTATAAGATTACATTTACATCAAAACTAAAAAACATCCCTCCTGATTCACTTCTAAATATTGAAGGCTCGCTGAAAATCAGAGCACCTAATCATAATTGGAGTAAATATATTCAGGGTTCTGAAATGTGGCTAAATGAACGACAAATTGAAGGCGTCATTACGTCATTTTCGCTTATTAGCACATCAGCGGATGAATCACTGTACGAAATCAGGCTGGAGCATAAGCTTGCATTACTCTCTCGACGCAAGCGATCGGCTATTTACCTGAACATAAATGTGCCGAATTTGGTCACGCAGATCCTCAAAGAACATGCTTTTGCCGATTATGAAATCGACTTTGATAATCTTGTTTGTATGTATCCTAACCGGGAAATGATCGTCCAGTGGGATGAGTCAGATTTAGCGTTTATCAGCCGCATCCTGTCAGAAGTTGGGATCTGGTTCAGAATTGAAAATCATCATGCCGTTCCGCACATTATGGTGCTTATCTTCAGCGATTCACAAAGCCGGTATATCTTCGATCAAAAGATTATGCATGCATCTCATGCGGGTCTGACAGCAAATGATTATTCGATCGATAAGCTGGTATCAAAGCACAACGTTGTTTCCGCAGCCGTTAAAGCAAAGAACTTTGACTATCGGCTTGCCAATTCGCTAATACTCAATGTTGATGCCGAGGGAGCTGAACAAACGTCGACGACGTATGGAGTGGATTATCGTTATGCGGATATTCATCACCAGCCGGGATCGAAATTTGCGGAGGAACAACCAGGCGAATCAAGCTGGTTCTACGCCAAACTGCATCACGAAATTATTCTTAATAATCAGTCCGTTTTAAGCGGCGTGACCACCAGTCCATCGATCGTGCCAGGTATGGTGCTTAAAATCGACGGTACCATTCCGCAGGCGTTCACTTCGGGCTTTGTGGTAACGGCAATGCGAGTGACGGGCAGGCGTGATGCAGCCCTGCAATCCCAACTGTTCGGTATTCCCTACAATGAGCGCGTTTGCTTTCGACCGCAGCCGCTACCCAGACCGCGTATCGCGGGTACGGTTCCGGCAATTGTTTCATCTCGAATAGACAATGACCAATATGCCCACATCGATCTGCAGGGGCGCTATTGGGTGAAGTTTGATTTTGACCTCGACCAACATAGGCAAGGCTATGAAAGTATGCACGTCCGTCTGGCGCGGATTTATGCCGGCGATACTTATGGTCATCACTTTCCACTCATTCAGGGTGCGGAGGTTGCCATTGCGTTTGAAGGTGGCGATCCGGAAAGACCTTTCATTGCCCATGCGCTGCATCATGCGCCAAAACCTGACCCCGTTACCAGCCGCAATAATACCCGCAATGTCATCCGCACTGCGGGTCTCAATAAGCTGCGGATGGAAGACCGGCGCGGGCAGGAACACGTCAAGCTGAGTACCGAGTACGCTAAAACGCAGCTGAACATGGGACATCTTGTTGATGCAGGTGGTAAGCCGCGCGGTGAAGGCGCAGAACTGCGCACCGATGACCGGGCTGTTTTGAGGGCTGCAAAGGGAATATTGCTGACGACAGAGGCGCAGCCAAAAGCCCAGGGCCAGCAGCTCGACATGAATGCAGTCGTTCAACAGCTACAGGCAGCCCTTGTGCTGGCAACTTCTCTTCAGCAAAGCGCCCTGACGGCGCAAGCGTTAAACGTTGAAATGGAGCAACAGCAGCAGCTTAACGCCGCGCTTCAACAGCTCACCCGCTCGGGGCTGGTGGCCTATGCCGATCACGGTATGGCTCTGCTCACACCGGAAACCATGGCGCTGTCGGCAAACAAAGATCTGTCGCTGAACGCGGCCAACAACGGCAGTTTTAACGTTTTTAAGAAACTCTCCATGGCAGTCGGGCAGGGGTTATCGCTTTTCAGCAGAGCGATCGGGATCAAAATTATCGCCGCAAAAGATGATATTTCCGTCCAGGCACAGCGCGGGGAAATGGGCCTGCTTTCCGATCAGCATTTTCATATTCAGAGTATGAACGGCAACGTAACCATCAGCGCCAAAAAGAATATTCAGTTGCTGTGTGGAGGCGGCGGTATTCGAATAAATGAAGATGGCTCAGTAAAAATATTCTCTCCCGCCAAAGTGCAGCTCAAAGGCACCACCCTTGACTGGAGCGGGCCGGAATCCGTTAAAGATAAATCCCCCGTTTTTCAGGAAGACCAGTTTCACCGCCGCATTAAATTACATGGTTATGGAAATACGGACGATGTTCTGAAAAAGACAAAATTCAGACTGACTAAGGCCTCCGGTGAAATCATTGAAGGTGTTACCGACGATGAAGGCATGACGCCGTTACTGGATATGACGGAAATGGATGAAATGAAAATGGAGATTTTGCCAAATGAGTAACAGTCCCTTTAATCCGCGGGTCGTGGCGACAGGTGTACAAGGCGTACCTAAATCCACCGGCGGAAAAATGGCCGTCTGCGAAGTGGCGGTTAAAAACCCTATGCCCTGTATTGTGATCCTTGTTCATGGCGTCAACGATGTGGGTGAGGCGTATCAAAATCAGGAGCAGGGGATCATTGCTGGCTTGAATGAACGTATGGGCCGCACGGATATGTATCCGCATGAGTGGCATCAGTACAAAATGGATATGGGGGATGGCGAGCAGCAGCAGGTGAAAATGCCCGGACGCAGCCCGGTGATCCCATTTTACTGGGGATATAAACCTGTTGACCATGCAACGTATATTGACGATCAGCGGCGTTATCGCGATGAGCGGGCTAAATCAGGAGACGCCGCAAAGCTGCCTTACAACGCCTATCAGGAAGATGACAACGCAACGCTGGTAAAGTTAGGACACATTCCTCAAACCACGTTGAAATATCAGAATGATAATTTTGGTAATGTTCTCGATGATGTGTATGCCAAAGGCGGGGGTACCTTTGCCAATGCGACAACCACTATTCCGGATATGCTAGGCCCTGGCTCCGGCGGCCCTGCGAACGCTGCGGCAGGATTTGCTTCATTTCATCTGAATGCCGGGGATTTTACGCACCCAATTTATGATAACCCGCACCGAATTTATCAGTTTTTTGCCGCGCAGCGGCTGGCCGATTTAATTCTGATGATTCGAAGAGAACCGGCAACAAAATTCGATCCCATTAATATTATTGCGCACTCCCAGGGAACGATTATTACCATGCTCGCCAATATGCTGGTCAAAGCAGCTGGTGCCGATCCCGCCGATTGTGTGATCCTCAACCATTCTCCCTACGCCCTGGAAAAAACGGCTGCTGAAGGGATGACGCCCGGACATCACCAGACGGATCGCGCCCGCCAGCAGACGTTTAAAAATTTCTGTCATTTGATGGCGACAAACGCCAGATATGGCAAGGGGGAATATCACACGCAAGCCGAGATTGATGAATTAGAAGGTGCAATTTGTCTGAGTAAAACCAATTCTCAATGGCGCAAGAATAAACTTTATACCCGTAATAACTTTGGCAAGGTATATAACTATTTTTGCCCTAATGACAGCGTGGTTTCATTACTTAACGTGCAGGGTTTGGGCTGGCGGGGAGTCCCCCATGACATTGCCAGCGGCATAGACAATCTGCGCCAGCGGGTTTTCTGCGAAAATGGTCCGGAAATAGGCGGCAGCCCACTGAGCGTGCCTTTTGAAATGCCGGCGTTAAAAAAGGATTGTTTTGATCAGGATACGCTGGCGACCAGACAATATACGTTTGCGGATGTGGTTGTGAATGGTGAGCAGCTCCCCGTCACCTTCAGACACCAGTTACAGGGCGCGGGAAGTCAGTATAAATATTCGATAGTACCGGGTTCACCCGATCAGAACATCTCATTTTCGGCAAAAGCCACGGTTATTGCGCGCACTGAGACAGATTTCAAAAGTCTCAGCGGCGCAGGTTTCGATTATTTACAGCCGGGGCAAGAATTAACGCCCGCAGAACTCGCGATGTTCGCCAAAAAATATGCTAAGCCTTATACCAAAGGCGTTGTCCTGGGCGGGGGATACAATAAGACCGTGCAGCTTATTTATGAAAAAACGCCGGATGAGCTGGAAAAAGAATGGATGAAATCAGAGCAGGTTGGTTACAGCCAGCATTCCTCTATTGTTATGTCGAAAGATGCCCCCGCGAAAGCGATGGCCTTCGATCTGGCGGTGGGGATATGCGGGGCATTTGATTACGAAAATGGTGAGTTCTGGGTAAAACTACTTCGCCGTGGGGACTGGCGTATGAAGCTTAATGGTCTGCCAAGGACTGTTGATTATTATAATACAGGGATATTGAATAAAGCTGACACAAAAGATTATATGAACAGGCCGGATGATATTTTACCAAAGGGTCAATTTGGTGTGGTTAACGAATATTATCATTCAACAACGGTTCAACCTGCCAGACATAATGAAATATACAATACCGAGACTCCCAATCTGCAATGGGATATGCCCAAACCGCTTAACGTTTAAGGATAAATCATGAAACCAGGAAATACGGTAAGAGTAATTGTTGGAGCCATTTCGCTATGCGCTATCGCTGCCTGTACAAAAAAAATACCCTCACAGGTTATTTATCGGTTTGATGATAATCGCTACCTGGAGTTGATCGGATATGATTGTGAAGGATATGTTGTTTACCATGACATAAAAAGAAAAATTCACAAATCAATTTATGGCAATCCAATCTATAGAGTGTTCTCGGGTGAGTTTATCCATCCCTCAGAACAGTACGTTCTGGTGCCTGAATGGGAACCCGGGGCATATAAAATATCTAAAGATTATGGGCAAACATGGCAGGTCGCAAACTATATGGCTTCTTCCCGGGCGCTGGAGAGAAACTCCGATGGGGTTATGCGTGACTATCCTGAAGGAAAAGAAATAAAAAAAGTGGTGGTGGTCAATAACCAGGCGTTTATTACCACCTCGAAAAATCATTTGTATATGAGTTCATACCCTTTTGACGACC
>NZ_JAOWEE010000014.1:0-855 GCF_030334295.1 Citrobacter sp. Cf088 | reverse complement strand
TGATAGTTGGCCTTATATCCCTCCGTTAAATGGGCCAGGGATGCTTTCATAAACACCACTGTTCCCCAGGCAGCACCTGGCGATTCAGGTCTCATATGGCCGTTCACATACTCGCCACTGGATTTATGCTTGCCTGGTCTGTAGAGATAATACGTGTCATCAAAGTATTGATAATCTATACCCGGACCACCCGGCTTTAAGCGCGGGTCGTCAAAAGGGTATGAGCTCAGATATAAATGTCCTTGTGCAGTGGAAATAAATGCCTGATTATTAACCACCACCACTCTTTTTATTTCTTTTCCTTCAGGTCTATCTACCATATTCCCATCAGAATTTTTCTCTTGCCCCTGAGATGGGGACATATACGTTGCGACCTGCCACGTTTGTCCATAGTCTTTAGATATTGTATATGCACCGGGTTCCCATTCAGGAATAAAGATGTATTTATCCGATGGATGGATATATATCCCAGAGAATATCCTGAAGGAAGCAAATACTCCATCATATATCTCTTTATGAATATTTTTTTTACCATCGTGATACCAAAGTGCTCCCTCACAATAATAGCCTTTTAACTCCAGATAACGATTATCGTCATAACGATAAATAACCTGTGAGGGTGTTCTTTTTGTACAGGCAGCGATAGCACATAGCGAAATAGTTCCGATTATTATTTTTAACGCACTTCCCATATTCATAATTTATCCTTAAACGTTAAGTGTTTTAGGCATATCCCATTGCCGATTATTTCCCTGCATTCAGGTCGCAGTGCATTCGGGTCCAGCCCTTATAGCCCACCACTTCTGGTTCTTTGTCCGGCAGGTTTTGATAGTTGGCCTTATATCCCTCCGTTAA
>NZ_JAOWEE010000013.1:0-315 GCF_030334295.1 Citrobacter sp. Cf088 | reverse complement strand
ACAGTGTGTCGTTTCAATTTTCAGCTTGATCCAGATTTTTAAAGAGCAAATATCTCAAACGTCACCCGAAGGTAAGTTTTGAGATATTGGGGTCGGCGACTTTCACTCACACATACCAGCAAGTGGCGTCCCCTAGGGGATTCGAACCCCTGTTACCGCCGTGAAAGGGCGGTGTCCTGGGCCTCTAGACGAAGGGGACACTGAAGTCTCAATCGCAAGACGCCTTGCTATTTACTTTTCATCAGACAATCTGTGTGAGCACTACAAAGGCAGGTTCTTTAAGGTAAGGAGGTGATCCAACCGCAGGTTCCCCTA
>NZ_JAOWEE010000012.1:0-1715 GCF_030334295.1 Citrobacter sp. Cf088 | reverse complement strand
CGTTTCTACTAAACCAACGTTTTAGCTCCCAGGAGCCGTAGGCCATTCTGGTTTTGACGTATCTACCCGATTCACCATGACGCTGTAGCGTTCCCAGATTTCAAGCAAGCCGGTTTCTTCACTGGTAGCAATGCCCAGTTTTACCGCCCGTTCAAGCGGAGCTATTGCCGCCATAGCCTCTGCCAGCAGGCTGGATTTTATTCTTTCGGCCTGCTCTACTAACTCTGACTGCGAATAAACACGGGGAGATACTTTCCCGTCCCGATACTGCCAGCCGCCATCGATCCAAACGTCATCGAATGACGTGGTGTACTCCACCTCTGCAACACTTTTTTCTACAGGCCAGAGTGTCGTTATGTCACGGGAAAAAGAGCGTATAATTCCCTCGTCATCAATGACAAGTTTCATGGTATCTGTGGCAAATTTCTTCTGTGCTTCATACCAGTCTGTTCCATCTTCTGACCGCAAAAACATTACGTTGTGCTTTTCTGCTAATTCAGCCTGTTCACCTTCCACAGGATGATAGCGAGTAAATCTTTTAAAAAACTGCATTATTTATACCCGTCCAATTGTGAGCCAGTTACCGTTGATATTCTGTTGAATCCAGGTGTAATAAAACCCCTCGTTATTGTCCCATTTCCCATTGACCTGAGAGCCAATTAACACACCTCCGGCTGGCACCAGGCGCTGACCTGAGTTTTCCTCTGCGCCAATATAAGTCACGCCTGATTGTCGGATGTTCTGGACAAAATTTTGTAATACCCATGCCTGTGTTGCGTAATTATCTTTTGGCTGATAACGCGCATCGAAGTTCGCATAGTTGCTTGGTGCTATTTGCCCGCTACATTGCCAGTTCCCATTTTCGTCCAGAAAAGCATACCCATCAGTTCCATTTTCTGAACGGGACTTATTAATCATGTAAATGCCGAACTGATGATTACCCAACCCGCCAAGGATAAAATGTTTGTCAGGATGTTCCTGCCTGACAATTGCCGACGCGCCGTCAACGTTCACAGGTAAAACGCTGGTAAAACAAGGCTGACCGCGCATGTCTAGCCAACTGCCAGTCCAACCAAATACCTGCACGGCATCAGGAACAATTCTCATAACCTGACGACTATTGGCATAAACATCCAGAATGCCGTCACCGTTCAGTTTAAATCCCGTATCGTTGTCACCAATGGCTATGGAGTTGCCACCAAGCGTATTATCCGTGTTCACTCCAAATGAGGACGTCTGAGGCAAAGTTAGCTTCCCGGTCATTTCATCACCGGAACGCTTTAAATCTCTGCGCCAGCCCGGTGAATACCCATCACCATGGCTGACGTAAGTGAACTGCGCATTTACAACACCACCCGTTGAAGTAGTTGCTGTTGTGACACGAATGGTCATCGCACCACGTTCGCCCATAACCTCAACAACTGCGCCGGATAACTGGATATTTCCACACCCTGTATCAGTGATAGTTCGGTTATCACCGTAAGACCACGAACCTCTACACATCCAGTACGGATGATTAAATGCCCCTTGATTTTCAAGCCAGACAATAAATTCCGGTGTCGTCCAGTTTCCGCCTCCACCAATGCTTACAAAACTGCTAAATGCTCGTGCCGCACCGATATTACGCACGAACCAATCAGGTTGTGGAACATCCGCGCCGTTCTGGTCTTTTTGCAGTGATCCAGCTGCGCGATTTATGGTTTCCACTAAACCAA